>NZ_CP031697.1:2151333-2458666 GCF_004136375.1 Xanthomonas oryzae pv. oryzae | reverse complement strand
TAGGACACTGGAAGTGCGTTTTGAACAGTACGGGGAAGTAGTTGCTGCCGCCCTGTCCCATGCGGATCGCAAACAGCCCGCACACTGGTACCTGAAGGGGTTGCTACTGCCTGGAGGGCGCAAGAGCGTGGAGCCCACGTTCTGCGGGTGCACCCGCAGAACGTGGGCTCAGCCCATCAATCGATGCACCATCTGGTGGCCGATGCCGACTGGAGCGATCAAGCGCTGCTGGCGGCGGTGGCGGCACAGGTGCTGCCGCCCCTGAGCAGGAAGAGCGCAGCGTGTCACTGGATCGTGGACGACACGGGATTTTCAAAGAAGGGGGTGCATTCGGTCGGTGTTGCACGCCAGTACTGCGGCCGCCTTGGCAAGACGGACAATTGCCAGGTTGCCGTGAGTTTGTCGATCGCCAACGAACACGGCAGCCTGCCAGTGGGCTATCGGCTGTATCTTCCCGAGCAGTGGGCTCAGGACACTGTGCGGCGCAAGAAGGCAGGCGTTCCGGATCAGGTCGTGTTTCAGACCAAGACAGCGCTGGCCATGGATCAGATCGACAGCGCGCTGGCGACAGGGATTGCGGCAGGCGTCGTGCTAGCCGATGCGGCCTACGGCACCGAGACCCACTGGCGAGACCAGCTCAGCGAACGCGGCCTGCTGTACATGGTTGGCGTCCGCAGCAACACGAAGGTCTGGTGGGGATCGCACCAACCTGCGCCCATGCCGCCAGCCAGCCCTAAGGGCGGTCGGCCCCGCACACGACCGATGCGCGATAGCGCACATGCGCCGATCTCGGTACATGAAGTCGCGCAGCGCTTGCCCGCAAGGACGTATCGGCAGGTCAGCTGGCGCCAGGGCAGCGACGCAACGCTCAGTTCGCGGTTCGCGGCGGTGCGGGTTCGTGCCGCACACAATCGCCAGGCACATGACGAGCAGTGGCTGCTGATCGAGTGGCCGCCGGGAGAGTCCGAGCCCCGCCACTACTGGTTCTCGACGCGACCAAAGCAAACGCCGGTCAAGACACTGGTTGCCACGGCACAAGGCCGATGGCGGATTGAACGCGATTATCAGGAGCTGAAGTCGGAGTTGGGCCTGCATCACTATGAAGGGCGCAACTGGCGTGGTTTTCACCATCACGCCAGTCTGTGCATCGCCGCATACGGGTTCTTGATGCGCGAGCGCCTGCGCAGTAAAAAAAACTCCGTCGCATTCAAGATGCCTGCAGTATCCAAAAGCGTCCGCCCGCGCCGGTCTGGCCCCAATGCAACGTCACCATCCCAACTCGATTGCCACGCTGGCCTTCGGACTGGCTAGGCTGATCGCCAGAAGCCTCCCACACTGCCCGTGTTGCGGGGTCTCACCGTACCAACGGATTCGGATTTAGTAACACAGTAGAATTAGTAAGAGCGGCCATTAACGTAGCGAGCAGTGGTCCGGTGGGCCTGGACGACGCACAGTGACCGGCATGTACGAGGGCTGCCGATTCCGAGCACCAGCCGCGCTCAATTGACCGCGCCGCAGATGCGTTAGCGGTCCTACACGGCGCTGATCAATTTTTCGCCACCCGATATACGGCCCTTGCGCCACAGGGACTGCGCGCAGTTATCCACATGCTTGTGCAAGTTTCATCCACATCCTGTGTGGATGAAATCGGCGCCGGCAGCTGTGGTCCTCGTACCACGATCAGGGATCGGATCGCTCAAGTACACGGCCAATCCCACTGCGATCAATCTCGCTCGCTGCCTGTGCCAATGCATCGCGATCGCTTCCCGCCTCAAAGCCGATACGGAAATGCAGCTCGCCAACGGGCGTACGCGATGAATGGATCGACGAGAGGTTCACCCCGTGTCGCTCGAAGACATGCAGCAACGTGCGCAGCGAACCGGGCTGGTCGTCGGGCAGATACACGCTCAGTGTCAGCGGCTCGGTGAGATCGGCCAGCAGGTAGCCCACGCGCTCGTAGGTGTAATTGCCTGCCGCAAGCGCGTCGTGCTGCAAGGCTTGCGCGTTATCGTGCAGGAATTGGGTGCGGAACTGCGCACGCGCGGCATCGTCACCCTGCGCCACCAAGGCACGCAGCTGCTGCAATTGCAGCAGCAGCCGGTCGAGCATCTCGCCGACATACGGGTTACCGAACTGGATGTCTTCGTAGATCGATGGGTTGAGCGAGAGAATGCGCGCGATGACCGCGGTATCCAGTTCGAACGATGCCGAGCGATACGGCATCAGCGCACGCAATTCGCCCAGCAGCGGTACGTAGTCGCGCAAGGTACCGGCCTGCGCCAGATGGGTGGCATGCACCATCGCCTGCACCAACGCCATCACGCGGTCGTGGTGCTCGGGAGCGGCGTACACGCATTCGGCCTGCAGCGCGTCGCACAAGCTCTGCACCCAGGCCGCCCAGTGCTGCAGCCGCGCCTGGCAGACCACCATTACGCGCCCTTTCAAGGTCGGCGATTTGGGCGGTGCCGTCATCGGGTGCAGGCCGACCACTTCCGCATGCGAGGTCAACATCGCAGCAACCGGTGTCTGCTTGATCGAGGTGACATCCAGCCACAGCTGCGAGGCAGCGCGCGCACCGGCAAGTTCTACATACCGCTCGATCAATGCGCCGGTATGGCGAATCGGCGCGGCGAAAATCAGCACGTCTGCATGCTGTGCCAGTGTGGCTTCGTCCGTGCTGCCGCTGTCGGCCGGATCGAACCCGATCACCTCCAGCTGCATACGCGTGCGCAGGAACTGCGCCAGCCAGCGCCCGTACGCGCCGGCGATGCCAACGATGCCGACCACCGGCTGCGCGATCATGCCCATCGCTCGACGGCAAATCGCGGCGCAGCGGCCAGTGCGGCCGGCGCTGCAGCCAGCACGTCGAACTCTTCGAAACCTGCGGCCAGCGTCGCTTCCAGCGCGCCATGCACGCCGCTGAGCGCGTGCCCCACTGCCTGTTCGAACGGCACATCGCGCAACAACAGGCCGATCAGCAGCGCCATCAACACATCGCCGGTGCCGGCGACATCCACCGGCAGGTGCGGGCTGGCCCAGCGATACACTGCCGTATCGCTGACCGCCAAGGTCACCAGCTCACCTGCGGCACCGGCCACGCTGTGCGCTAGCACCCATTGCGGCCCGCGTGCCAGCAACGCGCGCGCGGCGGCGATGGCATCGTCCTGCTGCAGGCTTGGCAGGCCGGTCAGCAGACCCAGCTCGAACGCATTGGGTGTCACCAGCCAGGCATGCGGTAGCAGTCGCTCGGCGAACACGCGCTCCAGCCCGGGTTCGACGTACGGGCCGGTGTGCGTGTCGCCGATCACCGGGTCCAGGCAATAGCGCAGCTGCGGCGCCTGCGGCAAGGTCTGCTCCAGCCAGTCGGCAAAGGCGTCGCCATTGGCCAGGCTGCCGAAATAGCCGGACACCAGCATGCGTGCACGTTGTGGCAAGCCACGTTCGGTGGCGCCCAGCAACAAATCCGCCAGCCAGTCGGCTGGCAGAATGCGTCCGCGCAGGGTCGCGTAGAACGGCGCATTGCTCAGCAGCGTGGTGGGCACTTCGGCCACACGCAGTCCCAGCGCGCGCAGCGGCGGCACCGCAGCGCTGTTGCCGGCATGGCCATAGACCAATTGCGATTGCACCGAAATCACATCGATCGGCGAAGGGCCATCCGGACGCTGGCGGCGACCATGGACGAGGTGGCTGTCGGTTGCATCGCTCATGCGGGCGGCCGTGTTGGGAAGAGATGGCAACGATTATCCGCGTAACCTTGCAAGGATGTCGTGGATGAACCACGTCAACGGCATTGGCGCTGTTGAACAGCACACACTCGGTCCCACCACACCAAGGCCAGATGCGCAAACCCGCCAGCGCAGCATGATTGGCAATACCGTCGTTGAGCAAGGTCAGACGCGAAAAAGCGCTCGACCGATGCTGCACGCCAGTGACCCGACTACACGATCCAGGATTGGCGTTGGCCCACGCTGTAGGCGACAGCATGCTGCGCCTGAAGGCAATGACGAGACTTCAAAAACGCACCTGCGATGTGCGTAGATGTCGCTGCAAATCTCGCACAACGGCGCTACTGGAACGCACGCGCGGCTGCCCCGGCAATCTCGCGCTGACATCGCGTTCCATCCGCAACTTCAACGCACACCGGCCGCATCGCGAGCGGCCTTCGGCACAACCCAAAAAAAGCCCGACGCGCAGCAAGCCGCACGCCGGGCCATCGTTCCCTCATCCCGCCTGGGTCAGGACGTCATCCGATCCCAAAAGCCCTTGACCCCATCGATGAACGTAGCCGACTTGGGGGAATGCTTGCGGGCATCTTCGCCGGTGAACGTGGCCTCGAACTGCTGCAGCAGCTCGCGCTGATCGGCGGTGAGATTGACCGGCGTTTCCACCACCACACGGCAATACAGATCGCCTTCGCTGCGGCTGCGCACCGAACGCACGCCCTTGCCACGCAGGCGGAACAGCTTGCCAGTCTGGGTCTCGGCCGGGATACGGATTTCCGCTTCGCCGCCCAGCGTTGCCACCCGCACGGTGTCGCCCAAGGCCGCCTGGGAAATGCGGATCGGCACTTCGCAATGCAGATCGTCCCCATCACGCTGGAAGATCGCATGCTCGCGCACCCGCACTTCCACATACAGATCGCCCGGCGGGGTGCCGGCCGGGCCAGCCTCGCCTTCCCCTGCAAGACGAATCCGGTCGCCGGTATCCACACCCGCCGGCACCTTGATCGATAGCACCTTGTTTTCTTCCACGCGACCGGCGCCGTGGCAGGTCTTGCACGGATTCTGGATCAACGTGCCGCGCCCGTCGCAATGCGGGCAGCTCTGCTGCATGGCGAAGATGCCGCGCTGGATACGCACCTGACCACGCCCATGGCAGGTACCGCAGGTCTGGACCTTGCCGTCTTCCGAGCCGCTGCCGTGGCAGGACACGCATTCGATCAGGGTCGGGATCTCGATGCGTCGCTCGATCCCGGCGACGGCTTCTTCCAGATCCAGTTCCAGTACGTAACCGACGTCGGCGCCACGTCGCGCAGCGCGCGGACCGGCGGCGCCACCGCCAAAAATATTGCCGAAGATATCGCCGAAGATATCTCCCATGTCCGGGCTACCCGGCCCACCGCCACCACCGCCCATGCCGTGCTCGAAGGCCGCATGGCCATGCGCGTCGTAGGCGCGCCGCTTATTGCCGTCGGACAGCACCTCGTAGGCTTCCTTGCATTCCTTGAACGCCGCTTCGGCAGCCGCATCGCCAGGATTGCGGTCCGGGTGGTGCTTCATGGCACAGCGCCGGTACGCCTTCTTCAGCTCCTCGTCGCTGGCGCCACGGGCAACGCCCAGCACTTCGTAGTAATCGCGTTTGCTCATAAGCCGGGATTCGGGATTCGTGATTTGAGATTCGTTGAAACGCGAAAGCGGACAGCGTGCGCTGGTCCGCCTTGGCGACGCGACGCGTAGAGGACATCGGGACGGGGATCGGCGAGCTTAGCGCTTGCCAATCCCCGTTCCCAACTCCCAAATCACGGCTTACTTCTTGTCGTCCTTGACTTCGGTGAACTCGGCGTCCACCACGTCATCGGCGGCCTTGGACGCCTGCGCGTTACCGCTGGCGGCATCGGCGCTGCCGCCCTGCTCTGCTGCCGCAGCTGCGGCGTACAGCGACTGGCCGGCTTCTTCCAACGTCTTGGTGCGTGCTTCGATCTGCGCCTTGTCGTCGCCCTTCACGGCGGTCTCCAGATCCGACAGCGCCGCTTCCACCTTGCCGATCACATCGCCACCGACCTTGCTGCCATGCTCGGTGATCGCGGTGCGGGTGGCATGGATCAGGCCATCGGCCTGGTTGCGTGCCTGCACCAGCTCCTGGAACTTCTTGTCTTCTTCGCGGTTGGCTTCCGCGTCGGCGACCATACGCTGGATCTCTTCATCCGACAGACCCGAACCGGCCTTGATCTCGACCTTCTGTTCCTTGTTGGTCTTCTTGTCCTTGGCCGACACGTGCAGGATGCCGTTGGCGTCGATGTCGAAGGACACTTCCACCTGCGGCATGCCACGCGGGGCCGGCTCGATGCCGGACAGGTCGAACTTGGCCAGCGACTTGTTGAAGCGGGCCTGCTCGCGCTCACCCTGCAACACGTGCACGGTCACGGCCGACTGGTTGTCTTCGGCGGTGGAGAAGGTCTGCGAAGCCTTGGTCGGGATGGTGGTGTTCTTTTCGATGATCTTGGTGAACACGCCGCCCATGGTTTCGATACCCAGCGACAGCGGGGTCACGTCCAGCAGCAGCACGTCCTTGACGTCGCCGGCCAGCACGCCGCCCTGAATCGCAGCACCCACGGCCACGGCTTCGTCCGGGTTGACATCCTTGCGCGGTTCCTTGCCGAAGAAATCGGCAACCGCCTGCTGCACCTTCGGCATGCGGGTCTGACCGCCGACCAGGATCACTTCGTTGATGTCGCTGGCGCGCAGGCCGGCGTCGTTCAACGCGGTGCGGCACGGCTCGATCGACTTCTTGACCAGGTCTTCCACCAGCGCTTCGAGCTTGGCACGGGTCAACTTGATGTTGAGGTGCTTCGGGCCCGACGCATCGGCGGTGACGTACGGCAGATTGACTTCGGTCTGCTGGCTGGACGACAGCTCGATCTTGGCGCGCTCTGCGGCGTCCTTCAGGCGCTGCAACGCGAGCGGATCCTTGCGCAGGTCGATGCCCTGGTCCTTGTTGAACTCATCGACCAGGTACTCGATGACGCGGTTGTCGAAGTCTTCGCCGCCCAGGAAGGTATCGCCGTTGGTAGCCAGCACTTCGAACTGCTTTTCGCCATCGACTTCAGCGATCTCGATGATCGACACGTCGAAGGTGCCGCCGCCCAGGTCGTACACCGCAATCTTGCGGTCGCCGCCCTTCTTGTCCAGGCCATAAGCCAGTGCTGCGGCGGTCGGCTCGTTGATGATGCGCTTGACGTCCAGACCGGCGATGCGGCCAGCGTCCTTGGTGGCCTGACGCTGGCTGTCGTTGAAGTACGCCGGCACCGTGATCACCGCTTCGGTGACCTTCTCGCCGAGGTAGTCTTCCGCGGTCTTCTTCATTTTCTCCAGCACGCGTGCGGAGATTTCCTGCGGCGCCATGCGCTTGGCATCGCTGGTCTGCACCCAGGCGTCGCCGTTGTCGTGCGCCAGGATGCCGTACGGCACGTGCGAGATGTCCTTCTGCACTTCGGCGTCGGTGAACTTGCGGCCGATCAGGCGCTTCACCGCGTAGAAGGTGTTCTTCGGGTTGGTCACCGCCTGGCGCTTGGCCGAGGCGCCTACCAGCACTTCGCCGTCCTTGGTGTAGGCGACGATCGAGGGCGTGGTGCGATCGCCCTCGGAGTTTTCGATGACGCGGGCCTTGCCGCCGTCCATGATCGACACGCACGAGTTCGTGGTGCCGAGGTCAATACCAATGATCTTGCCCATGGATACGCTCCTGATGATTCTTTCGCTGTGTCCGGCAACGCCGGGTCTGGCTGAGATGTGGGGGTGGTGCGCGGGTGTTCAAGCCACCGGCGCACATCTGTGTTTCATGCCTGCGCCTGACAGTTCAGCCGGCGCTGCGGTTCAGTCCTGCTTGGCCACGACCACCAGGGCCGGGCGCAGCAGGCGATCGTTGAGCAGGTAGCCCTTCTGGAACACCTGCACCACATGGCCTGGCGCGATACCCTCGGCCTCGCCCTGGCTGATCGCCTGGTGCTGGTCCGGGTTGAACGGCTGGCCGACCGGGTCGAGCAGGGTCAGGCCGTTGTCGGCGGCAACCTTGAGCAATTGTTTGTAGGTCATGTCCAGACCATCGCGCAGCGGGCTGGGCTGGGTGCCGGCGGCGGTCAGGCCCGCGTCAAGGCTGTCGAACACCGGCAGCAGCTCGCCCAGCAGCTTCTCGTTGGCGAACTTGCGCGCGTTCTCCACGTCGCGGGCGATGCGCTTGCGCTGGTTTTCCAGGTCGGCGCGCTCGCGCAGGGCATCGGCCTTGACCAGCGCGATCTCGCTGCGCAGCGATTCGATCTCGGCCTTGAGCGGATCGGTCTCGGGTGGATTCTGGGCCAGGTCTTCGGAATCGAATTCGGGGTGGTCTTGATTCATGTGCAGTTCCCGGGCAAGCGGAACGCCCGCCCCAACGTCACCCCGTATATGGGCGCTCGCGCGCGTTTCAAGCGATGATGATCGTTCCGATCGATGCCGGTTATCGCGTGCCGGGAGACTCCATGGCCGCGCCCAGCACGTCGGCGGCGGTCTGCACCAGCGGAATCAGGCGGTCGTAGGCCATACGTTTGGGCCCGATCACCCCCAGCACGCCCAGCACCTGGCCGTGAGCGGTGTACGGCGCGGTGACCAGCGAGACGTCTTCCAGCGACACCATGCCGGTTTCTTCGCCGATGAAAATGCGCACGCCCGGCGCCTGGATGGTGCGCTCAAGCAGCTGCAGGATCTCGCGCTTGCTGGCGAAGACCTCGAACAGTTCGCGCAGACGGTCCAGGTCCGACAGGTCCTGCACCCCCATCAACCGGGTCTGCCCGGCCATCACCATGTCGTCGGCATCGGCCGGCACCAGCGCCTCGCTGGCCAGGTCCACGCTGTGCGCCAGCAGTTGCTCCATCTCGTTCTTGGCCATGCGCAGCTCGCGCAGCAGGCAGGCACGGATGTCCGCCAGCGCGCGTCCGGCGAACTGCGCATTGAGGTAATTGGCCACCCGTTCCAGCTCGGCCGGCTCGTAGGCGCGCCGCGGTTCGATCACCCGGTTCTGCACTTCGTTGTCGGCAAACACCAGGATCGCCAGCACACGACGGGCGTCCAGCGCCACGAAATCGATATGCCGGAACGCGAACTGCTCACGCCGCGGCGCGCTGACCACGCCGACGAAATGGCTCATTGCCGACAGCATCTGCGAGGCGCTGCCCAGCAACGATTGGGTGCCGTTGCCGCTGGCCAGCTCCGCGCGCAGGCGGCGCACTTCCTCTTCGCCGGGCGGCTGCATCTGCACCAGGCTGTCGACGAACACCCGGTAGCCATGCGCGGTGGGCACACGCCCGGCCGAGGTATGCGGGGAGCTGAGCAGGCCCACGTCTTCCAGGTCGGCAAGAATATTGCGGATGGTGGCCGGGCTGACATCCAGCCCCGCATGCTGGGCCAGCGTCTTGGAGCCGACCGGCTCGCCATCGCGGATGTAGCGCGCGATCAGGGTGCGCAGCAACTGACGGGTGCGGGGGTCGAGCATTGGGGACTGGGACGCGCGCATGGGATCATCCGGTGAGACTGGGCATAGATAATGTCTGGCTCCCGGGATGGCAAGCGTCCGATTCCCCGGTTGCCCCTTCCACCCTAAGCTTCCCCAAAGCGTTCACACTCGACCTCATGCTTAGACATCTCTCGATCAAGGATTTCGCCGTTGTCCGTGCCACCGAGCTGGAATTCGGGCCGGGCATGACCGTGGTGTCTGGCGAAACCGGCACCGGCAAGTCGCTGATGGTGGATGCGCTGGGCTTTTTGTCCGGCCTGCGCGCCGACAGCGGCGTGGTCCGCCACGGCGCCGACCGCGCCGAACTGTCGGCCGAATTCCAGCTGCCCGCCGAGCACCCGGGCCTGCGCTGGCTGGCCGACAACGAACTCGATGACGAGGCGCAATGCCAGCTGCGCCGCATCATCCGCGCCGACGGCGGCTCGCGCGCCTGGATCAATGGCCGCCCGGTCACCTCTTCGCAGCTGGCGGAACTGGCCTCCAGGCTGGTCGAAATCCACGGCCAGCACGAACATCAGGCGCTGATGGCCCGCCACAGCCAGCTCGCCCTGCTCGACGCCTATGCCCGTAACAGCGCCCAGCGCGACCAGGTGCGCCAGGCCAGCCAGCGCTGGCAGGCGTTGCTGGACGAGCGCGATACGCTGTCGGCGCAAGGCGATGTCTCCGACCGGATCGGCTTTCTGGAGCATCAGCTGGCCGAACTGGAACGCGAGGACCTGGATCCGGCCGCGATCGCCGCGCTGGACGTCAACCACCGCCGCCAGGCGCATGCCACCGCGCTGATCGGCACCTGCGACAGCGTCGCCCAGCAACTCAACGGCGACGAGGGCGCCAGCGCGCTGGGCCTGTTGCAGGACAGCCGCCACGATATCGCCCACGTCGCCGAACACGAACCGCGGTTGGGCGAAGTGGACGCGCTACTGGACAGCGCCGTCATCCAGATCGAAGAAGCGCTGGCCCTGCTCGACCGCGTACGCGACGACCTGGATGCCGACCCGGCCCAGTTCGAGGCGATGGAACGCCGCCTGGGCCGCCTGCACGACCTGGCGCGCAAGCACCGCGTCCCCCCGGACGCGCTGGCCGCGCAGCGCGATCAATTGAACGCCGAGGTCGAGAGCCTGCGCGGCGCCGACGCGCGCCTGCAGCACCTCGACAAGCACATCGACACCGCCACCGCCGCCTGGCGCAGTGCCGCCGGCGTGCTCAGCGACAGCCGCAGCACCGCCGCCGAGGCGTTGTCGGCCGCGACCACCACGTTGATCGGCGAGCTCGGCATGGGCGGCGGGCAGTTCCTGATCCAGCTGCAACCGCACGACAGCGCCCGGCCGGACCCCAACGGCGCCGAGCGGGTGGAATTCCTGGTCGCCGCCAACGCCGGGCAACCGCCGCGCGCCTTGCGCAAGGTCGCCTCCGGCGGCGAGCTGTCGCGTATTTCGCTGGCCATCGAAGTAGCCGCGCTCGGCCTGGACAGCGTGCCGACCATGGTGTTCGACGAAGTGGATTCGGGCATCGGCGGCGCGGTGGCCGATATCGTCGGGCAGAAGCTGCGCGCCCTTGGCGAAGAACGCCAGGTGCTGTGCGTCACCCACTTGCCGCAGGTCGCCGCCAAGGGCCATGCGCACTACCGGGTCAGCAAGGCGCCGGTGGACGGCATGACCCAGAGTGCGGTCGAACTGCTGGGCCCGCAGGCCCGCCAGGAAGAACTGGCGCGCATGCTGGGCGGCGTGGAAGTGAGCAAGGAAGCCCGCGCGGCCGCCCGCAAGCTGTTGCAGAGCACCTGATCGGAGGCGAACGGCTCGCAAGCTGTTGTAGCATCCGATCGGGGCCGGCAGCGCTGCTGATGCTGCTACACCGCTGCGAGGACAGCGGCGGTCATTACGCGGGGCGCCATCGACGCTGTCGATACATGCGTTGCTGCAGCTAATCGGCACGTATGAGCTGCCTGGGCGGGATTCATGCATTGAGGCCGCCACCCGGAGCTCCGTTCGCTTGTCCCGCTTGCGAAGCTCCCTTCCCTGCCCGCTAGGCCGCTCTACCGACGAGCCTCCCTGCGCTCGTCAGCCAGGCTCCACTCCCCACTCTCGTGGCTCCATTGCCCCGCCTGCGCGGAAGAGTTCGACGGCGGATGCAGACACCAGCCATGCAGCGAATCCACCACTGCACCCCACAAATGCATAAGGCGGCCGAAGCCGCCTTGCCATTCGCATCAGCACACTGCGGAACTCAGCGCGAACGCTTCTTGCGCACGTACAGCACAAGCGAGTGCTCTTCGAGTTCATAGCCGTGCTTGGCGGCAATCTGGCGCTGCAGCGCCTCGATTTCCTCGCTCTCGAATTCGATCACATGGCCGGTATCCACATCGACCATATGGTCGTGGTGACCGCCGCGATCCAGCTCATACACAGCTTGCCCGCCTTCGAAATTGTGCTTCAGCACCAGGCCGGCGGCCTCGAACTGGGTCAGCACCCGATACACCGTGGCCAGGCCGATCTCGTCGCCGTGGTCGAGCAACTGGCGATAGATGTCTTCTGCGCTGAGGTGGTGGTGATTGCTCTTTTGCTCCAGCAATTCCAGGATCCGCATGCGCGGATGGGTCACCTTGAGCCCGACTTTGCGCAGGTCGTGGGTTTCCATATGTTCTCCGTTTATTGGCGATTTAGCGCCAGCTGCCATCAAACGGGTCGCGGCGACCGCCGGAAGTGTATCATCGGCGTGATTTCCTCAGCACTTAATCCCCGATGCGTAATCTCCTGCTGGTCGCCGCCGTTGCTCTTTCCACCGCTGGCTGCGGCATTATCTACAAGCAGCCGATCTACCAGGGCAATCTGATCAAACAGACCGCCGTGGAGCAACTGCAGGTAGGCCAGAGCAAGCAGCAGGTCAGCGCATTGCTGGGCACCCCCTCGATTCCAGACCCGTTCCACGCCCAGCGCTGGGACTACACCTCCACGCAGCGTGTGGATCGTCTGGCGCACACCGAGGTCAAGAACTTCACCGTGTTCTTCGAGAACGAGCAAGTTGTGCGCTGGGAAGGCGACTATTTCCCGTCGCAGGACGAGCAGCTGGCCAAATCCGCACCCAAGCAGTTCGGCCGCAACCTGGCACGCGACAAGAAGAAGCAGCGCGGCCGTTGATGCGGTGGCTGGGCGGTCTGTCGATCGCCTGGGTGTCGGCATGACCAAAGAACGCATCCCTTCGAACGGATGCGTCTTTTGTTTGCATGGTCGGAAACCATGCGCAATCAGGGGTGCAGCGCTGACCAGGCCAGCTTCTTCCTGGGTCGGTTCGTAACGGCGCAACGCTTCCTCGGCGAACTGTTTGCTGCCGATCCACGCAATACCCGCACCTCGCGCTTTCGCCCGATGTTGCGCGTCGACAAGCGCGTGCTCGAACCCAACGAATACGCTAGCCACTTCAGGCAGTCATCGGAAGAGCTCGCTCTACAACACAGCGCACGCGTACCGCAGCACCGGCACGCTGCTAGGCGTTGGGATCGGCTTTTTTGCTTAGTCCGGCCCGGCGACGCCGCGCCTGCTTTGGATCCAGCAGCAGCGGCCTGAGCAATTCGACCCGGTCGCCTTCGCGCAACACCTGCTCCGGGCGCGCGATCACCCCGTGCACCGCATGCGCTGCAGGCGCTTGCTCCAACGCCAAACTGGAGAGTACGACTGCATCTGCCACCGTTGCGCCGTCGGGCAAGTCCAGTTGCACCGCACTGTAGTGATCCGGCCAGGCCAGCACGACCTCGATGCGCATACGGCAGCGCTGCCTAGACCTCGCCGCGGTCGGCGACGCGTACGAAATCGTTGACCATGCGATCGGCCAGGCCCTGGAACCCCAGCGCCAGCGCAGGGCCCAGCAAGCGCGAGCTGGTCTCCAGTTCCAGGGTCAGACTCACCTTGCAAGCGTTCTCGCTCAGCGCCTGGAATTCCCACAGGCCTTCCAATCGCTTGAACGGGCCCTCGCGCAAGTGCATGACGATGCGCTCGGGGCGCTCAAGGATGTTCTCGGTGGTGAACCAGGTGCGGAACGACCCCAGCCCCAGATCCAGGCGCGCCACGACATGCGCCTGGTCCTTTTCGAGCACATGGGCAGCGTCGCACCAGCCGAAGCGGCGCGGATAGGCTTCGACATCATTGACCAGATCGAACATGCAGGTGGCGCTGTGTTCGACCAGGGCGCTGCGACGGATGGTAGGCATTCGCTAACTTGTGAAAGACGGAAGATCGTTTGACGACGCCGAATCGGCGACAATGGGCGGATGAGCAAGAAACCCACCAAGGATAAAGCAAACGGCGCGAAGGCCACGAAAACCATCGCGTTGAACAAGCGTGCGCGCCACGAATACCACCTGGAAGAACGCTACGAAGCTGGTCTGGCGCTGCAGGGCTGGGAAATCAAGGCGATCCGCGCCGGCCGCGCCAACATCGTCGACGGTTACGCCTATGTCCGCTCCGGCGAGATCTATTTGATCGGCGCGCAGATTACCCCGCTGATTCAGGCATCCACCCACACCGTGCCGGTGGAACGCCGCGACCGCAAACTGCTGCTGCACCGGGCCGAGATCGACAAGGTACTCACCCGCGTGGAGCGCGAGGGCTACACCCTGGTGCCCACCGCGCTGTACTGGAGCAGCAACAAGGTCAAGCTGGAAATCGCCCTGGCCAAGGGCAAGCAGAATCACGACAAGCGCGATGCCGCCAAGGAGCGCGACTGGCAGCGCGACAAGCAGCGCGTGATGCGGCGGCATAACCGCGATGCGTGAGTGGAGGGGATTGGGGAGTCGGGAGTCGGGATTGGTTACAGCGGTTGTGCGTAGCCTTTCGCACTGCTGGCTTGCGATCCACACATGCAGAGCTGCGAGGCTAGCCCCGCAGCTCTTGCGAATGGCCAATCCCGACTCCCCAATCACGTCGCTCCAAGCATGTGCATCAAATTCGGCACCCCCCTGCCCTGCACGTAGCGATCACGCTGCAGGTCGGTGCTGGTTTCCAGCAGCAGTTGCTTGACTCGGTCCGGGAAGCCGATGAACTCGCGGCGTGCCGATAAAAATCCGGCCAACACGCCGGAGACATGCGGCGCGGCCATGCTGATGCCGCTCATTTCCACCATCAAACTGGCCGGATCGTTCGGGTCGAAATCGTAGTAGGCCGACAGGATTTCCTCCCCAGGCGCGACCACGTCCGGCTTGCTGCGACCGTCGGCGGTGGGCCCGCGCTACGAAAAATACGACACGCCATAGTGATGCGGGCTGCTCTTGTGCACTGCGCCGACCACGATGGCGTCTTCCAGATTGCCCGGGTCGCTGATCGACAAATCCATGTTGGCCGCGTACGCATCGCCATCGTTGTCCATCAACCAGGCCAGGCCTTCGTTGCCGGCAGCAATCACCACCAGCACACCTTGCAGCCACAGCCGACGCAATTCGTTGCACGTGTATTCTTGGCGCCGCCTCACCCAGCCAAGGACCCGAATACATGCGTCGCGCCTATCACCTTCTTCTTGTGTCGCTGGCCTGCGGGCTGCTGCTGAGCGCCTGCGGCGGCGCGGTACGCCGGGTCTCCGAACCGGCCGCCAGCATCCAGCAACTGACCGTGCGTGCCGATGGCTCCTGGTCGGTGGACCTGCGGCTGCAGAATTACAGCAGCATCCCGATGCAGTTCGAGCGGGTGGCGCTGGACATCTCTGCCGGCGACCAGTTGGCCGGCAAGCTCGACCAGACAGTCGGCATGTCGATCGGCCCGGAAACCGCCGACGTGGTGACCGTCACCGTGCCCCCCACATCGCTGGGCCGCATCACCGTGGCCGATGTGTTGGCGGGTGGCCGCTCGTTCCCGTACACGCTCAAGGGCACCGTCTGGGCGACTCCGCAGGACAAGAAACAGCGCGAATTCACCGTGGAGTCGCGCAACACGCTCAGCCCGGCCCCCGGCCTCAACGGCGTGCTGCGCTAACGCGCACGCCTTCCTGCACCCGCTTCAAGGATCCCGCATGAGCAGCTACACCGCCCCGCTGACCGATTTCCGCTTCGCCCTGCACGACGTGCTCGACGCCGACGCCTTGTTCGCCCGGCTCGGCTATGCCGACGCCAGCGCCGACATCATCGATGCCGTGCTCGAAGAAGCCGGCCGCTTCACCGCGCAAGTGCTGGCGCCGCTCAACAGCGTAGGCGATGAGATCGGTTGCGCCTTCGACAAGAGCACCCACGCGGTCACCACCCCGCCCGGCTTCCGTGCGGCCTACGACCAGTTCGTGGAAGGCGGCTGGAACGGACTCACCGCCGAGCCGCAATTCGGTGGCCAGGGCATGCCGCATACGCTGGGCGTGCCGCTGAGCGAAATGATCAACGCCGCCAACCTGGCCTGGGGTACCTTCCCGCTGCTGTCGCATGGCGCGATGGAAGCGCTGCGCCAGCACGGCGAAGCCTGGCAACAGGACGTCTTCCTCACGCCGCTGATCGACGGCCGCTGGACCGGCACCATGTGCCTGACCGAGCCGCATTGCGGCACCGACCTGGGCCTGCTCAAGACCCGCGCCGAACCCAATGCCGATGGCAGCTACGCCATCACCGGCACCAAGATCTTCATCACTGCCGGCGAGCACGACCTCACCGACAACATCGTGCACCTGGTGCTGGCCAAGCTGCCGGACGCACCGGCCGGCGCCAAGGGCATCTCGCTGTTCGTCACCCCCAAATTCAAGGTCGATCGCGATGGCAACGTGGGCGAGCGTAACGCGCTGCATTGCGGCGCCATCGAGCACAAGATGGGCATCAAGGCCTCGGTGACCTGCGTGATGAATTTTGAAGGCGCGCAAGGCTACCTGGTCGGCCAGCCGCACAAAGGCCTGCAGGCGATGTTTACGATGATGAATACCGCACGCCTGAGCGTGGGCCTGCAGGGCATCGGCCTGTCCGAGCGGGCGTATCAGAACGCGCTGCGCTACACCCGCGAGCGCCTGCAATCGCGCGCACTCAGCGGCGCCAAATTCCCGGGCAAGCCGGCCGACCCGATCATCGTGCACCCGGACGTGCGCCGCATGCTGCTGACCATCAAGTCGCTGACCGAAGGCAGCCGCCTGCTGTCGCTGCATGCGGCCAGCCTGGTGGACGTGGCCCACCGCGGCGAGAGCGACCAGGAGCGCGCCGATGCCGAGACCCTGGTGAGCTTCCTCACCCCAATCTCCAAGGCCTGCCAGACCGAGTGGTCGGTCGAAAATACCTACCACGCGCTGCAGTGCTTCGGCGGCCACGGCTATATCCGCGAATACGGCATGGAGCAGCTGGCCCGCGATGCACGCATCACCACCATCTACGAAGGCACCACCGGCATCCAGGCGCTGGATCTGATCGGCCGCAAGACCGCCACCAGCCAGGCCGCCGGGCTGAAGCTGTTCCTGACCGATGTGGACACTTTCGCCAACGCGCAGGACGGCAACGCGGCGCTGGCCGAGTTCATCAAGCCGCTGCGCGACAAGTGCAGCGAATGGGCGATGCTGACCCGCGATGTGCTCGATCGCGCCACGCGCAACCCGGACGAACTGGGTGCCGCCAGCTACGACTATCTGTTTTATTCGGGCTACGTGGTGCTGGCGTACTGGTGGGCACGCAGCGTGGCCGCAGCCGATGCGTCGGCGCATGGCGAAGAGTTCAAGCGCGCCAAGCGGGAGACCGCGCGCTTCTATTTCGCCCGCATCCTGCCGCGCACACTGACCCACGCCGCCACCATCCGCAGCGGCGCAGCGCCGTTGATGACGCTGAAAGCGGAGCTGTTCGGCGAAAGCTGAGCGACGTCGCATCGCGGGGTCTACCGCTGTCGTAGGAGCGGACCTGGCCGCGACAAGGCGGTATCGATTGGTAAGGCCTCGCGCCCAGCTACGCGTAAACACGGCGGGATCTGCTGCTCGCGCCCGAAGATTGAGCACGGAGCACGGAGCACGGCCGCGTCGCGGCCGAGCCAGTCCTTGCTGAGCCATTGGTTGCAAGACACGCACTCAAGCCGTTCGCTGCGATACACAAACTGTCAGCGATCGGGTATAAGCTGTCTTCCCGATGGAGACAGGCACGCACGTTCGTGATGTGATCTTCCCCGGAGGCAACGCTGCCCCGGACGCGGGCAGCGTTGTCGCTGCGATCCACCAACTTCCCACGCTTCGCCTGCTGTCGCTCGATGCGCACGGCCGCGTGCTGGACTGGATCAACTGGCAAGACGCTGCCTGTCTGTACGCGCGCGATGCGGTGTCGTGGACGCTGGGCGAACCCTGCATGCAGATCCACGGCGGCATCTCGCGCTTGACAGGCGAGCGCAGCACGCTGGAATTGCACCCCATCATCGCCGCACGTGGGCATGCCCGTTCGCGCGCGCTGGATCCCACCCCCACTCTCAGCAACACCGCCCTGTTCGCACGCGATGCGCAGCTGTGCATGTACTGCGGCCAGCATTTCAGCCGCCCGCACCTGACCCGCGATCACGTCATGCCGGTCTCCAAGGGCGGCCGCGACAGTTGGGAAAACGTGGTCACCGCCTGCTTCCAGTGCAACTCGCGCAAGGCCAACCGTACTCCACAACAAGCGCATATGCCGCTGCTGGCAGTGCCGTACCGGCCGAGCTGGATCGAGCATCTGATCCTGTCCAACCGCAACATCCTGTCCGACCAGATGGCGTTCTTGCGCGCGCAGCTACCCAAGCGCTCCAAGCTGTCGCTGCAGGCAGGCGCGCCACGCGTGGCGGATCCTGGCTGACCAGCAGCGCGCACGACTTTCCAATGAGTGCCAAGACATTTACGGGTGCTGGCGTCTGGATGTCATGCCGTTGCCCTGGTCGCGGAGCATCAGCCTTTTAACTGCGCACCACGTGTCCGACACGGCGCCAAAACCGTCCAAGTGCGGTCAACCGCATGCCGTCGCCTGATGCGGCGACATTGTCGCCAACGATGCGCGCGGACGACTAGTACGCCAAGCAAACACGGCGCCATCAGCGCATCGCCAGGTGCGGCAGATTGCCGCAGGTATTCGTGATTGCAACGCGCCCGAGCGTCACGGCGCGCACTTCCGTCACTTCCCGCCGACAGCTGAACCGGTTTGCTTGCCGGGCCTTCGCATGGGGAGGACAATACGACTTCAGATTAATGACACGATGATGATCGACACCACCCGCTATCCGCGCCTGTCACGCATCCACACTCCCGACGATCTGCGCCGCTTCGACGAAGCCGAGCTGACCGTGATAGCCGAAGAACTGCGTTCCTACCTGATCGAATCGGTGGGCAAGAGCGGCGGGCATTTCGCGGCCGGCCTGGGCGTGATCGAACTGACCGTTGCCCTGCACTACCTGTATCAAACCCCGGTCGATCAGTTGGTGTGGGACGTCGGGCATCAGACCTATCCGCACAAGATCCTCACCGGCCGCCGCGACCAGATCCACACGGTCAAGCAGAAGGACGGCGTGGCGCCATTTCCCAAGCGCGAAGAGAGCGTGTACGACACGTTTGGCGTGGGTCATTCGTCGACCTCGATCTCGGCTGCGCTCGGCATGGCCATCGCCGCGCAGCGCAATGGCGACGACCGCAAGGTGGTCGCGGTGATCGGCGACGGCGCGATGACGGCCGGCATGGTCTACGAGGCGCTCAACCACGCCGGCGGCATGGACCCGGAACCGAACCTGCTGGTGATCCTCAACGACAACCGCATGTCGATCTCCGAAGCGGTGGGTGGGCTGACCAAGATGTTGGGCCGCGCCAGCGGCAGCCGCACGCTCAATGCGATCCGCGAAGGCGGCAAGAAGATCCTGGGCGACAAGAAGAACAACCCCACTGCGCGCTTCGTGCGGCGCTGGGAGGAACATTGGAAAGGCATGTTCGTGCCGTCCACGCTGTTTGAGGAAATGGGCTTCCATTACACCGGCCCGATCGATGGCCACGACCTGCCCAGACTGGTCGGCGCGCTGAAAACCCTGCAGACACTCAAGGGCCCGCAGCTGCTGCACGTCATCACCACCAAGGGCAAAGGCTACGAGTTGGCCGAAGGCGACCAGATCGGTTACCACGCGGTCAGCCCGTTCGACCCGAGCAAGGGCCTGGTGGCCAAGGGCGGCGCCAAGAAGCCGACCTACACCGATGTGTTCAGCGACTGGGTCTGCGACATGGCCGCCGCCGAACCCAAGCTGCTGGTGATCACCCCGGCGATGCGCGAAGGTTCGGGCCTGGTGCGCTTCAGCAAGGAATACCCGCAGCGCTATTTCGATGTGGCGATTGCCGAGCAGCATGCGGTGACGCTGGCCGCCGGCATGGCGACCCAGGGCGCCAAGCCGGTCGTGGCGATCTATTCAACCTTCCTGCAACGCGGTTACGACCAGCTCGTGCACGACGTGGCAGTACAGCAGCTGGATGTGCTGTTTGCGATCGATCGCGGCGGCGTGGTCGGCCCGGACGGCGCGACTCATGCCGGCAATCTGGACCTGAGCTTCCTGCGCTGCGTGCCGCACATGGTGGTGATGGCGCCGGCCGATGAGGCCGAATGCCGTCAGATGCTGAGCACCGGCATGCAATACCAGGGCCCGGCTGCGGTGCGCTACCCGCGCGGCACCGGCCCGGGCGCAGCATTGGACAGCTCGCTCGCTACCTTGCCGATCGGCAAGGCGCAGCTGCGCCACAGCGGCACCCGTATCGCCCTGCTCGGCTTCGGCGCGACCGTGGATGCGGCCGAGGCAGTGGGCCGTGACCTGGGCCTGACCGTGGTCAACATGCGCTTCGTCAAACCGCTCGACAAGGCGATGCTGCTGGAGCTTGCAAAGACCCACGAAGGCTTCGTCACCATCGAAGACAACGTGGTTGCCGGCGGCGCCGGTTCCGGCGTGTCGGAACTGCTCAATGCCGAAGCCATTACCTTGCCGATGCTGCACCTGGGCCTGCCAGACAGCTTCCAGCATCACGCCAGCCGCGAAGACCTGCTTGCAGAGGCCGGTATCGACCAAGCCGGCATTCGCACTGCCGTGCTCAAGCGCTGGCCGCAGTTGATGACCGGCAAGACGCCCTCGTTGAATGCTGCGGCCGGCTGAGAACGCCTGACGGAATCCTGGTCGCGCGGCGCCGCACTAGACCGGCGGCACTGCGCCAGTAAGCGCGAATCCATGCACCACCTGCACGATGCGCGCCTGCGACTGGATCGCCTGTAGCTCCGCCTGCAAGCGATGCACGCCGGATGGCGCCTCATCAGCACTGAGCGCCTCGCGCAACAACGCCGGCAAGCCGTTCAGATCGCGTAACCACCAGGCAGCGCCTGCCACTTGCAGGCGCGCAGCGTGGTCGAACTGGTCGTAATCCAGCGGGTAGACAATCGCCGGCAATCCTGCGGCCAGGCAGGCATACAGAATGTCGGCACCGCCGTGGTGCACCACCAGCGCGTAGCGCTGCAAGTGCTGCGCATAATCCACGTATGGCAGCCGGTGATAATTGCCCTGCGCTGGCTGCAGCGGCGCGGCGGTGTCGCCATCGCTGCAATGAAAGATCACCTTGGGGAACTGCGGCGCCAGCGCGCGCAACACGCCATCCATGCGCTGCTTTACCCATTGCAGATGCGTGCTCAGCGTCGCCAGCACATGCCGGCGCCCGGCGACGAAGTTGGGCGCCGTCACCGCTGAGGGCGGCGTGCAGAGTTGCGGACCGACGAAGCGCACTGCCGCAGGCCAACGCTGTGCCAGCTCGAACGACGGCACGCCCAACGCCAGGATGCAGTACGGCGAATCCACCGCCTCGCTGCGATCGCTGCGATAGATTCCCGGCAAGCCGCAGGCGCGCATCTGGCGCCGGTAGCAAAGGTGCAGGCTCCGTTGGAGGGCGCGCGTGAGCCGGCGCGCCACTGCATGCCAGATCTGCTGCAACGGCGTGGTCACAGGCTGCAATCCGCCGAAGTACGCGGGCGGCCCGTCCTCGGTGTCGATCACGCACGGCGACAGCATGCTGGTCCACCACGCGATGCCCATCGTCTGCGCGGCCAGTCCTGCACTGGGTAAGGTGAAGTCGACGATCACCAGATCCGGCTGCCGCTCGCGCCAGCGCTGCTGTAGCGCTTCGCCGAGCTGCGCCATCAGAACGAGCGCGCTGTGCAGCTACCGACGCAGACGCCAGGGGTCGTGGCCCACGGCATGCGCAGGATTGGCAATGGACAGCAGTACGCGATCGGCGTGTGCATCCAGCACGCTGGCAGCGGTGAGCCCACACGCACGAATGCGCCGGCGTGCTGATGACGTGCACATCGTGCTGCGCCGCGAGTTGTTGCGCGATCGCCAGGACGGGGTGCAGATGGCCGCTGTACGGCGGTGCGATCAGGTCAATGCGCATGCGTTGTGTCCCATCGCGTCCGTTCGGCCTGGGTGAGAAAGCGCCGGCAATTGGCAAGCACCTCGGCGTTGCGCAGATACCCCATGTGCCCGCACGCGGGCCTCGCATCGACCTGTCCATCAAACAGCACACGCGAGATCCAGTCGCCGCGCCCTTGCACCACCCGCAGCTGGCCGAACGCTGCGGGCGCATGACACACCGGGCCGTACGCAAAGACTGCCAGGCGTGCGCGCAGCGCATCCGGCAACTGCAATGCGGCTTGGACTCAATTTCCAAGTGCAACACCCTCTCAGCAGTTAGGGTATGCACATGTCAAAAAGCTATCAACACCTCAGTGCGGAAGAGCGCGCAATGCTCCAGATCGAGAGGGGGCGCGGTCAAAGTGTGCGCGCGATTTCCAGGATTTTAGGCAGGAGCCCGTCGACATTGAGTCGGGAATTGGCCAAGCAGGACAGTACCACCTATTGCGCGCGCAGTGCGGGCAAGCGCTACCGCGCACGGCGTCAGCTTAGCGTCAGCTTAGCGTCCGGCAGCGGCGACTGACGCCAGGAACGCCGTTATTCCAGCTGGTGCGAGATCATCTGGTGCTATGGCGCTGGTCGCCCCAGCAGATTGCTGCCAAGCTCTCGCATATGTATCCGGATGATCCTGCCCAGCGCGTCAGCCACGAAACCATTTACGCTAGCATCTACGCGCATCCGCGTGGGGGCTTGAAGAAGGAACTGGTCCAGGCCCTGCGTCAGCACAAGCCCAAACGCGGATGACGGCGTACAACGGCGGCCACACGCAGCTGGGTGCCGGAGGAGTTGCGGATTGTGCATCGCCCCGAAGAAGTGCAGACGCGCTTGGTCCCAGGTCATTGGGAAGGCGACTTGATCAAGGGCGCATTCAATCGTTCTTGCGTGGGCACGTTGGTGGAACGCAAGACGCGCTTTGTCGTGCTGTGCCGCATGGATGGCTGCACGGCCGCAGATGCGCTGGAAGGGTTTACCCGGCAAATGAAGAAACTGCCGGCCTCAATGCGGACAAGTCTGACCTACGATCGCGGTACCGAGCTCACGTGCTACGCCGAGCTGATGCAAGGATTGAACATCGACGTGTGGTTCGCTGATCCACATGCGCCGTGGCAGCGGGGAAGTAACGAGAACACCAACGGCCTGCTGCGCCAATTCCTGCCCAAGGGCGCCGACCTGTCCACTGTCAGCCAAGAGTATCTCAATCACATCGCACTGCTGATGAATACCCGCCCTCGTCAGACGCTCGGATGGAAGACACCACCTGATTAGCACGATCTTTCAGCACAGTCGCAGCCAGTGAGAGCCGACCGGTCGATGCTAGGACCGTCGCTCCACCGAGACCAGATCATGGCCATGAATCGTGTGCAGTTCCAAGCCGGGCTGTCGTTGCCGGCGTTCCTCAAGCGCTATGGCAACGCGCAGCAGTGCGAGCAGGCGTTGGAGATCTCGCGCTGGCCACAGGGCTTTGTTTGTCCGCGTTGCGCCGCTACTGCGCACAGTCGATTCCAGCGTCACGGCACCACGTACTGGCAGTGCACGGCCTGCTATCGCCAGACCAGCCTGCGCTCGGGCACGGTGATGGACAACAGCAAGCTGCCGCTACGCACCTGGCTGCTTGGCATGTATCTGCTGGGCCAGAGCAAGACGAACCTGTCGGCGCTGGAGTTGATGCGACACCTGGGAGTGAGCTACCCGACAGCGTGGCCAATGAAGCACAAGCTGATGCAGGCCATGACCCAACGCGAGGCGAACCGCAAGTTGGGCGGGATCGTGCAACTGGACGATGCCTACCTGGGCGGAGAACGCAACGGTGGCAAGGCCGGGCGCGGCTCGGAGAACAAGCGCCCTTTCGTGATCGCCGTGGAGACCACTGAAGACGGTCGTCCATTGCGCGCGGTGATGGATCCGGTCCCAGGCTTCACCAAGGCGGCGCTGTCGGAATGGATCGGGCAACGCCTGCATCCTGGAGCAGATGTCTACAGTGATGGACTCGGTGCGTTTCGAGCACTGGAAGCCGAGCACGCGCACACGGTGATCGAAGGCAGCGGTCGAAGTCGCTGCGAGGCAGAGAACGCACGCTGGGTCAACGTGGTGTTGTCCAACCTAAAGCGTTCGCTGGACGGTGCCTAGCACGCCTTCAAATTCGCCAAATACGCCCAGCGCTCCCTGGCAGAGACGATGTGGCGGTTCAACCGCCGTTTCGATCTGACCCGGCTGGTGCCCAGCTTGCTGGCCGCCGCAGCCGCCAGCAAGCCGTGGTCCGAGCGGGCCCTGCGTGATGTCACCATGTTCACCGCTGAAAGTGCGTGCTAATCAGGAGACACCAAGCGAGGCAATGGAGGAAGAAATCGCAGCACTCAAATCACGTGTTGCACTTGAATCTTGAGACTGCCCTTCCTACTACCTGTGGCGCAGCAAGTTCGGCGGCATGAGCGTGCCCGATGCCAAGCGGCTCAAGGACCTGGAGGCCGAGAACACGCGACTGAAGAAGTTGCTGGCTGAGCAGGTGTTCCAGAACGACCTGATCAAGGATGCGCTGCAAAAACAATGGTGAGCGCACCGGCGCGTCGTGCACTGGTGCGCGAGTGGATCGACGGTGGCGCCAGCGAGCGCTGCGCCCTGGCAGCGATCGGCATGAGCGCCAGTGCGCTGCGCTATTGCCCGCGCGAGGACCGCAACGTTGAGCTGCGCGAGCGCATCCTTGCGTTGGCGCATCGCCATCGCCGCTATGGCGTGGGGATGATCTCTCTCAAGCTGCGGCAGGAAGGGCGTCTCGTGAACTATAAGCGGGTGGAGCGGCTGTATTGCGAGCAGCAGCTGCAGGTCCGCCGCCGCACGCGTAAAAAGGTGCCGGTAGGCGAGCGTGCGCCGTTGCTGCGGCCCACCAAGGCCAACCCGGTGTGGTCCATGGACGTCGTGTTCGACCGCACCGCCGAAGGCAGGGCAATCAAATGCCTGGTGATCGTGGACGACGCGACACACCAGGCAGTCGCCATCGAGGTGGAACGCGCCATCTCCGGCCACGGGGTAGCACGCGTGCTGGATCGGTTGGCACACAGCGGCGGCCTGCCGCAGGTGATCCGCACGGACAATTGCAAGGAGTTCTGTGGCAAGGCCATGGTCGCCTGGGCGCATGCCAATCGTGTGCAGCTACGCCAGATCCAGCCTGGCAAGCCGAACCAGAATGCCTACGTCGAATCCTTCAACGGCCGGCTACGCGACGAATGCCTCAACGAACACTGGTTCCCAACGCTGCTGCATGCGCGCACCGAGATCGAACGCTGGCGCCGCGAATACAACGAACACCGCCCCAAAAAAACAATCGGCGGAATGACGCCGGCGGCCTATGCCCAGCAGTTGGCCAATAGCGATATCATCAACCCCGGACTCTAAACCCGACTGCTACTCAGGATGGGGGGACGTCGCTCCATCCTCTCAAGAGTTGGAGCCTCCGGGAATCACGGAGCGGTTCAATGCCAGCCAAGCGCGCTGCGTCAATGAGTGACGCGCACTGCATATTCGAGTTCGTCGCCAAGGCAACGGCGCCTGCAAGGGCGTGGGCAGTAGCGCAGCGGGCGGCGTCATCGCCGCGGAGGTGATCGAATAATGCGAGCAACTCGCTGGCTTCGTGTTGCAGCAACACCAGGACGCTTTTGTTGGGCTCTTCCATTGGACGTGCTCCAGAGACGCTCGGCGGCGTCCTGAGCACGTCGGAGCAAACCGCGTGCCAGCATTCAGGATCGGGCGCTCAGGCGTGTTCGCGCTGTTCTTGCGCCTTGGCGTGCATGGCTTCGAGCGTCACCATACCGGCAATGCGGGCGGCGGCAATGGCGCTGCGGTGGTCGGGAAAGCTTGGCGAGAGCGCTGCGCCTGCCAGGTTCGCGGCCCGGCCGACACCGATCGGTGCAATGGCCCAGCGAGCAACCCAGCCGTGGTCGGGGGTGTCGCCTTTGGCGGCGTGGCAGGTGAGTTGGTAATTGCCTAGAAAAATGACCAACGGCTGTTCTTCTGAATGAGTGCCCGCGAGGATACCGCCACCTCGCTGCGACTGGGGGCGCTGTGCCGTCTGCCAGCTGACTCGCTAAGCAGAGTAGAGCGTACGCACGCGGCTTGCATCGGACTCAACAAGACAAACGCGTTGGTAATTAGGGCCTGTTAACATTAATGTCTCGAGCGATTAAACTATTGGGCATGGAGATCACGCCAGCACAATTTGCACTCATCGAGCATTGCCTACCTTTGCAACGCGGCAATGTCAGCATGACCAACCTGCAGGTAGTCAACGCCCTTCTTTACGTCGCAGAGCATGGCTGCAAATGGCGCGGTCTGCCCGAGCGCTTTGGCAACTGGCATACGGTGTACACGCGCATTAACCGTTGGGCCAAGTCCGGTGTGCTGGACCGGATGTTCGCCCAATTGCAGACCTGCCAGATCGTGCGCATCAAAATCGAAGCGGTCTCGCTGGACTCCACCAGCATCAAGGTGCATCCGGATGGCACTGGCGCATTAAAAAAAACGGCCCACAATCCATCGGGAAATCGCGGGGCGGATGGAACACCAAAATTCATATGGTTGCCGCAGATGCTCGAACAGCCATCACGTTCGGATTGACGCCTGGCAACGCACATGACGCACCCGCAGGCCGCGCGTTGCTTGAACACCTGAGGCCAGTGGAGCGGCCGGTTCATCTGCTGATGGATCGCGCTTACGAAGGCAATGCAACCCGCCAGTTGGCGCTCGATCTTGGCTTCGTGCCGGTGGTTCCACCCAAGTCCAATCGGGTCGATCCTTGGGAGTACGACAAGGAAATGTACAAGCGGCGCAACGAAGTGGAGAGGCTGTTCCGTCGCTTGAAGGGCTACCGACGGATTTTCACGCGTTTCGAGCAGCTGGATGTCATGTTCCTTGGCTTCCTCAGCTTCGTTCTGGTCGTTGATGGGCTTCGAATGTGTTAACAGGCCCTAATGATTCGCTCTGATGCCACCTGTGCACAGGGCATGCGGTCATGCGCCTGCAAGAGCTGCGCAAGAACGACGTCGTTGGTGTTGACATAGCGCGTTTCGCTGCCAGGCACACAAAGCAACGGTCTCGCAGCCAACACTTCTAACAGCGCTTGCGCAGTTGCTGAAAATGAAGCGCTGGCTTTATCCGTGCCGCTCATCTGCGACGGCTCGAAATACGCTGGCAGGCCAGAGGTATGCTTGAGCAGTTGCGCAAGGCTGATGTGTTCCCAGCGCTGCAGCAATCCGGGCAAATACTGTCTTGCCGGCTGACCCGGATCGATCAGTTGCATGATCAGCGTGCTCACAAACAGCTTGCTCACCGAAAACGCAGGAAAGATCTGCTCTGGCGTTACCGGCTGCTTCATGTCCATACCAGCAAGCCCATCGACGCCGCCAAATAGCGGCTTGCCGTTGTGCACAACAGACACCGCCTGCCCGACAATGCCGCAACGCTGACGGTTGACATGCAGCTGTTGGGTCAACGCGTCCTCAAGCGACGCAGGCGCGGCGATCGCCGGAAAACAGCACACCTGCGCGACAAGCATCCCCGCAGCGGCAAGCCAGCACAGCAGACGTTTGGACGGCTGACGCAATCGACGAGATTGCACTTGATGCTGCACTGGTGACCTGCCATCGAGCAGATCCATTTGCCTGCATACCATCGCTGCCGACCACATGCCCATCGCCCGCTCCTGCGTTGACGGCGCAAGTCTAGCAGCCCCTCAACAGGGGCTCAGTGCCCCGCTGCCGCCGCTGCACTCCCGGCACCGGCGCCGAACGGCCGCTTGGCCAGCCACAGGAAGAAGATGATTGCCAGAAAGGTCCAACCAAGCAGATAGAAGATGTCGTTGAAGCCCATCTGCGACGCCTGGTGGTTGATCATGTTGTTGAGCGATGCAGCGCCACGCTTCAGGTCGCCCTGCCCCATCGCAGCCAGTCGTTCCTGCATGCCTGGCGTGTACACCGAAATGTGTTCGGTGATGTGCGCGTGATGCACCTGGGTACGGTGTGCCCACAGGTAGGTGCTCAACGATGCGGCGAAGCTTCCGCCCAACGTACGCAGGAAGGTGGCCAGACCAGAACCTGCAGCGATTTCGCGCCCATCCAGATCCGACAGCAGGATCTGCAGCACCGGCATGAAGAACAGCGCCACGCCCACGCCCATCACCAGCTGGATGGTCGCCACATGGCTGAAGTCCACCTGCAGGTTGAAGTTGGAACGGAAGAAGCTGGTGAATGACATGAAGATAAAGGCGATGGTAGCCAGCAGGCGCAGGTCGAAGCGCAGCGCGTATTTGCCCACGAACGGCGTCATCAGCACCGGCAGGATGCCGATCGGCGCAGTCGCAAGGCCGGCCCAGATCGCGGTGTAACCCATGTCGCGCTGCAGCCATTGCGGGATCAGCAGGCTCACGCTGAAGAACGCGGCATACGCCACCACCATCGCCAACGTGCCGGTGCGGAAGTTGCGATGCCGGAACAGCTTGAGATCGACGATGGGGTCCTTGTCGGTCAGCTCCCAGATCACGAACACCACCAGCGCCACCGCAGCGACGCAGGCCAGCACCACGATCTTGTCGGAAGAGAACCAGTCCTCGTCATTGCCCAGGTCCAGCACCAACTGCAGCGCACCCACACCGGCCACCAGCAGGATCAGGCCGATGTAATCCATGCGCGGCTTTTCGAGCTGTTCGGGGCGATGCCGCAACTGCGAACCCACGATACTGCTGGCGATGATGCCCAGCGGCACGTTGATCAAGAAGATCCATTCCCAGCTGTAGTCGTCGGTGATCCAGCCACCGAGAATTGGCCCGGCAATCGGCGCCACCACGGTGATCATCCCCAGCAACGCCAGCGCCTGCCCGCGTTTTTCGCGCGGATAGATCGACACCAGCAGACTCTGGGTGATGGGATACATCGGCCCGGCGACAACGCCCTGCAACGCACGCGCCACCACCAGCATGCCCATGCTCTGCGCAAGCCCGCACAGCAGCGAGGCAATGGTGAATGCCAGCGTGGACCACACGAATAATTTGGTTTCGCCGAAGCGCCGGCTCAACCAACCGGTCAACGGCAACGCGATCGCGGTGCTGACCGCGAACGAAGTGATCACCCAGGTGGCCTGCTGCGAACTGGCGCCGAGGTTGCCGGCGATGGTGGGCAGCGAGACGTTGGCGATGGTGGTGTCCAGCACCTGCATGAACGAGGCCATGGCCAGGCCCACGGTGCACAACGCCACGCTGGCCGGTCGAAAACCCGCCGCGGGCGCCGGCGCCGCCGGGCCGCCGGGCGCGGTGGGAGCTTGCGAAGACATGATGGCTTAGCCCGCCTTGCTGGCAGCCTGCGACGGCAGGTTGTCCTGGATGATGCGTTGGACGTCGGCGTCGGCAGCCTTGAGCTGCTGCGCATACACGTCGGTGGAGAACACCGCAGCGTTGGCGAGCTTGGTCGGCAACACGCTGCCCTGCTGATCGTGCAGCTTGACTTCGACCTTCATCGACAACCCGATCCGCAGCGGATTGCTGGCCAGCTGCTTGGAATCCACTGCAATGCGTACCGGCACGCGCTGTACGATCTTGATCCAGTTACCGCTGGCGTTCTGCGCAGGCAACAGCGAGAACGCGCTGCCGGTGCCCAGACCCAGGCTCTGGATACGGCCGGTGTAGCTCACGCCGCCGCCGTACAGATCCGAATGCAGTTCCACTTCCTGGCCCAGACGCATGTGCTTGAGCTGGGTCTCCTTGAAGTTGGCTTCCACCCACACCTGCTCCAGCGGCACCACCAGCATCAGCACGCTGCCCGGCTGCACACGCTGGCCAACTTGTGCCGCGCGCCGTGCGACATAACCCGACACGGGCGCCACCACGCCGGTGCGCGCATGATTCAGATACGCCTGACGCAGCTGCGCGGCGGCGGCCTGCACGTCCGGCTGGTTGGCCACCGCGCTGTCGTCCACCAACGCACGGTTACGCTCAAAGCTCTCGCGCGAGCCGCTCACGGCCGCTTCGGCCACGGCCAGTTCGTCGCGGGCATGCGCGAGTTCTTCGTTGGAGATCGCGCCGGTGGAAGCCAGATCCTTACGCCGTGCGAAGTCTGAGCGCGCACTGCGCAGCGCGACCTCGCGTGCGGACAATTCGGCCTGTGCACCTTCAACACTGCGATACAGACCGCGCACCTGACGCACGGTCTTGGCAAGA
This sequence comes from Xanthomonas oryzae pv. oryzae, assembly GCF_004136375.1. Classification (NCBI taxonomy): domain Bacteria; kingdom Pseudomonadati; phylum Pseudomonadota; class Gammaproteobacteria; order Lysobacterales; family Lysobacteraceae; genus Xanthomonas; species Xanthomonas oryzae. The sequence continues at coordinate 2,428,849 of NZ_CP031697.1, read as the reverse complement.
TTGGCTTCGGCCTGCTGCACCGCGCCCTCGGTGTCGGCCGGGTCCAGTTGCACCAGCAACTGGCCGCGCTCCACGCGCATGCCGTCTTCGGCGCCGATACTCACCACAGTGCCGCCCACCATCGGGGTGATCTGCACCTGGTTGCCCTGTACGTACGCGTCGTCGGTGTCTTCGTGCCAACGGCCGACCAGGAAGTACCACACCACCAGGCCGATGATCGCCAGGATCGCCACAATGGCCACGATACGCAGCGCAGCGCGGCGCTTGCTGGGCGCGGCTGGTGCGGGTTGAGGAGAAGTTGAAGTCGTCTGGCTCATCGTCGATGTCTCAGGAATTCGGTTGTGCGGAAGTGGGCGCGGTGTGTGCGGTATCGCGCGCGGGCTCCGGCGTGAATTCGCCGCCCAGCGCACGCTGCAACCTCACCGAGGCCAGAAGTTGTTGAGACTGCAGCCCAGCCATGCGTTGGCGTGCGACGAGCACCTGCTCCTGCACGCGAAGCACTTCCAGATAGCTGCCGATGCCGGCGCGGTAGCGCTGCTGGGCCAGATCGAAGGCCGCCATGGCGGTCTGCACGGCGTCGTTCTGCGCCTGCGCGCGTTGCTGCAGCGAGCGCACGGCGGTGACCTGGTCGGCCACTTCGCGCAGCGCAGAGATCACTTTCTGGTTGTAGTCGGCCACGGCCAGGTCGTATTGCGCATCGCTGCCGGCCAGGTTGGCGCGCAGCTTGCCGCCGTCGAAGATCGGCAGGCTCAGCGCCGGCGCGACCAGACCGAACACCGAGCCACTGTCCAGCAACTTGCCGACATCCGGGTTGATCACACCGCCCAGCGCAGTGAGGTTGAGGCTGGGATAGAAGCGGGTCTTGGCGACCGCGATGTCCTTGTCGGCCGCCTCCACGCGCCAGCGCGCGGCGACCACGTCGGGACGACGGCCGAGCAGATCGGCCGGCAGCATGCTCGGCAACTGGGTGGCAATGCCCCCGCCCAGCACCGGGCGGGCGATGTCCAAGCCGCGATCCGGGCCCTGCCCGACCAACGCCGCCAGCGCAGTGCGGGCTTCGTCGATCTGCTGCTGCGCGGACTGCAGCTGCTGCTGCGCAGCCGGCACGCGCGCCTGCGCCTGACGCACCTGCAACTCGCTGTCGATGCCGGCGCTGCGGCGTTGCCGGGTCAATTCCAGCAGCTTCTGCGCGCGGCCTAATTCGTCATTGGCCAGGTCATGCAAACTCCATGCGTAAGCAAGCTGCGCATAGCCTTCGGCAATCGCCGACGACAGATTCAACCGCGCCGCCTGCGCATCCACTTCGGCTGCATGCGCCTGATCGACCGCCGCTTCCCACGCGCTGCGCTTGCCGCCCCACAGATCGACGCCGTAGCGGAACTCCAACGCGAGCTGCGCACTACCGCCGTATTTGCCACCGATCTCTTCGCCGACCAAGGATTCGGGCAGCTGCAGGCCGGTGTAGCCACCGGACACCGACAAGCTGGGGCCACGATTGGCCTGCGCAGTGTCGATACGGGCCTGCACCCGATGCAAGCGCGCGTCGGCCGCCGCAAGGCTGGGGCTGTGCTGCAGGCCCTCGGCAATCAGCGCGTCCAGCTGCGCATCGCCCAGGGCGCGCCACCAATCGCTGGCCGGCCACGCGGCCGGGCTCAGCGTGGTTTGCTGCGCCAGGGTGCGCTCCGCATGCAGCCTGCTGGGATCCAGCACGCTACCCTGCGGGGTTAGGCCACGGCTGCTGGCACAGGCGGCCAGCGCCAGCGCAAGGGCAGTGATAACGAACGGCCGCGCCAAGCGCATCGAGCGCGGGCGCAACGTCTGGGTCGGGGAACTAGCAGCGTTCATGCGTTGAGTGCATCGCGGACACGGATGAGAAGTGAGGTAAGAAGTTCGCGCTCGGGCGCAGACAGATCGCGCAGGCCGTGCTCGATGGCGCGTTCGCCGCGCAAGCGCAGCCGCTCCCAGAGCGCCACGCCCTGTTCGGTCATGACAATCTGCAGTGCGCGTCGGTCCTGCGCGTGCGGCTCGCGCCGTACCGCGCCCAGCGCTTCAAGCTTGTCGAGCAGGCGGGTCACCGCGCTCGGGGTCTGGTCCAGCGCCAGCGCCAGTTCGTTGGCTGTGCACGGCGAGCGCACCGCCAGAACCTTCAGGCCCACGTAGTGGCTGAAGCCGAAATCGGGCAGTTCGCCCTTCATCTCGGCATCGAGCTGGCGCATTAGCGCATCACGTACCTGACGCAGCAGCAGGCCGAACGACGGCGCGGCGGTGGACGGCACATTCATGCACTGCATTTTTTCCGAAAAATATATTTGTAAAAGCAATTATACCACTGGGGATTAAACCGCCCGCAAGGATCTCCACCTCACGCGGCGTGCGTACTGGCGTGGTAATACAATTCGGCCAATGAGTATCGAAAACTCGCCAACCCGGATCGACGCATTGCCACCGGGCGTGCGCACCAGCTTCGAAAAGGCCGATGGCCCGGTGCTGATCGCGTTCCTGGCCGAGTTGCGCGAGGTCTGGGCGCCAGAAACCGTTTGGCACGCGCATGTCCGCGGCCAGCTGATGTATGTGGAACACGGCATGCTCACCGTGCATACCGAACAAGGCACCTTGTCGCTGCCGCCAGGCTGCGCGGGCTGGTTGCCGCCCGGACGGCAGCACACGGTCGAGCCGGCCGGGCCCATGCGCGGCTGGGGCGTGGGGGTGCGGCCCGATGCCTGCGTCACCCTGCCTGCGCAAGGCCGGGTGATCCGACTGACCGGCTTGGCCCGCGAGGCCATCATGCGGGCCGCCAGCTGGCCGCTGGATCAGCCGTTGGATGCCGCCCAGCAACGCCTAGCCGCGGTGTTGCTGGAGGAGCTGCGGCAGGTGCAGATCGACCACCTGCACCTGCCGATGCCGGCCGACCGCCGGCTGCTGCGGATCGCCCGCCAGCTGCTCGACACCCCCGCCGACCCGCGTTCACTGGAGCAATGGGCCGACTGGGGCGGACTGTCGCCGCGCAGCCTGAGCCGGCATTTCCGCAACGAGACCGGCCTGAGTTTTGCGCAGTGGCGACAGCAGGCCCGGCTGGCGGAAGGCTTGCGGCGGCTGAGCCAGGGCAACGCAGTGGCGCAGGTGGCCGACCAACTCGGCTACAGCAGCCCCAGCGCCTTCGTCAGTGTGTTCCACCGCCATTTCGGCGCCCCGCCGGCGCGTTATTTCGCCAGCTCCCACGCGCGCGGCTTGGCATCCACCGCCGCATCCGGATAATCGGCGCTCTTCGAGTCCACGCCCCGGTGCGGACTCCTCCCACGCAGGACCTGGCTTTACATGACCGATCTGACCCGCCCCACCTTCCACGGCTTCGAACAGCTGCCGCTGCGCGAGTACGCCGAACGCGCCTATCTCGACTATTCGATGTACGTGGTGCTCGACCGCGCCCTGCCGTTCCTGGGCGACGGCCTGAAGCCGGTGCAGCGGCGCATCATCTTCGCCATGAGCGAGCTGGGCCTGAATGCCGCTGCCAAGCCGAAGAAATCTGCGCGCACCGTGGGCGATGTGATCGGTAAGTACCACCCGCACGGCGACAGCGCCTGCTACGAGGCACTCGTGCTGATGGCGCAGCCGTTCTCGTACCGCTACCCGCTGATCGAAGGCCAGGGCAACTTCGGCTCCACCGACGACCCCAAGTCGTTCGCGGCGATGCGCTACACCGAATCCAAGCTGACCCCGATCGCCGAAGTGCTACTGGGCGAACTCGCCCAAGGCACCACCGACTGGGCACCCAACTTCGACGGCACCCTGGAAGAGCCCACCTGGCTGCCGGCACGCCTGCCGCACCTGCTGCTCAACGGCACCACCGGCATTGCCGTGGGTATGGCCACCGACGTTCCGCCGCACAACCTCAATGAGATCGTCAGCGCGCTGCTGCGGCTGCTCGACAACCCCGATGCCACGGTTGCCGAACTGTGCGAACACGTGCTCGGGCCGGACTATCCGACCACCGCTGAAATCATCACCCCGGCCGCCGACCTGCGTGCGATTTACGAAACCGGCCACGGCAGCGTGCGCGCACGGGCCACATACAAGAAAGAACACGCCAACATCGTCATCGACGCGCTGCCGTACCAAGTGTCGCCGTCCAAGGTGATCGAGCAGATCGCCCAGCAGATGCGCGCCAAGAAGCTGCCGTGGCTGGAAGACATCCGCGACGAATCCGACCACACCAGCCCGGTGCGGGTGGTGCTGGTGCCGCGTTCCAATCGCGTCGATGCCGAACAGCTGATGGGCCACCTGTTCGTCACCACCGATCTGGAGCGCAGCTACCGCTGCAATCTCAACGTCATCGGCCTGGATGGCCGCCCGCAGGTGAAGAATCTACGCCAGTTGCTGAGCGAATGGCTGACCTTCCGTAGCGACACCGTCACCCGCCGCCTCGACCATCGACTGCAAAAGGTCGAGCGTCGCCTGCACCTGTTGGAAGGCTTGTTGATCGCCTTCCTCAACCTGGACGAAGTGATCCGCATCGTCCGCAGCGAGGACGAACCCAAGCCGGTGCTGATCTCGCGCTTTGCGTTGAGCGAGGAACAGGCCGAATACATCCTGGAAACCAAGCTGCGCCAACTGGCGCGCCTGGAAGAAATGAAGATCCGCGGCGAGCAGGAAGCACTTGCCAAGGAACGCGCGCAGATCATGGCGATCCTGGAAAGCAAGACCAAGCTGAAGAAGCTGATCAAGGACGAACTCACTGCCGATGCCAAGAAGTTCGGCGACGCGCGCCGTTCGCCGCTGGTGCAGCGTGGCGCCGCGCAGGCCATCGACGAAACCGAGATGGTCGCCAGCGAACCGATGACGGTGGTGCTGTCGGAAAAGGGCTGGGTGCGCGCGGCCAAGGGGCATGAGGTGGATCCGGCCGGCATGTCCTACCGCGATGGCGACGGCCTGCTGGCGGCGGTGCGTAGCCGCAGCACGCACCAGGTGGCGTTCCTGGATTCGGAAGGCCGCGCCTATTCCACCGCCGTGCACACCCTGCCCTCGGCGCGTGGCAACGGCGAACCCTTGACCGGGCGGTTCTCGCCGGCGTCGGGCGCAGCGTTCCAGGTCATGGCCAGTGCCGACAACGCCACCCGCTTCGTGCTGGCGTCCTCGCACGGCTACGGCTTTGTCACCCGCTTCGAAAATCTTACTGGCCGCAACAAGGCCGGCAAGGCGATGCTCAACCTGACCACCGGCTCGCATGTGCTGACGCCGGCCCAGGTGAGCAACCCGCAAACCGATCGCATCGTCGCCGTGACCAGCGCCGGCAACCTGCTCGCGGTGCCGGCCACGGAGGTACCCGAACTGGACAAGGGCAAAGGCAACAAGATCATCGAGATCCCCAAGGCCAAGCTCGGTACCGAACGCGTGGTGGCAGTGGTCGCGGTAGCACCCGGCAACACGCTGCTGGTGCGCAGCGGCGCTCGCACGATGAGCCTGTCGTTCAAGGACCTGGACACGTATGTGGGTGCGCGTGCGAGCCGCGGGGCGCTGTTGCCGCGCGGGTGGCAAAAGGTGGATGGATTGGAGGTGCAGTAACTATTGCTCACTCACTTGGCGCGCAGCGGCGCGATTGAAACTGCGGTCGCCTCAGGCTGCTTACTTTTCCGGCGCGCGGCAGCAAGACCGGCATTTTTGTACGCCTCAAAGGACCTGAGGCGCGGCAGCACGTGTCGCGTTTCAGGAAATAAAACTGCTGCAGCGCCGGCATTGCATCACCCGCTCTTCTAGGTGTAACAGATGCAAGCGCTGAACTTACCGTCAACGCTGAGCACTGCATCAGAGCGCGCGTGACCCGCCATTTCGAATGAACACAGTGGAGACAGCCACTGACAAGGCGACGCATGGACACGAACTTCTGGTTGGAACGTTGGCAGCTCGGACAGACCGGCTTTCATCAGCAAATCGTCGCGAATGGCAAGGCACTCGTACTCCATGCCGAGCCGATACCCACGCTGCGTCAGCCAGACGACTGCGCAGCGTGGGCTGCCGGCTCAACCGGCAGCGTGGCCCTTGTCGATCTTCGAGGTCTGGTACAGCTCCAGACCGATGCGCTTGATCAGGCCAAGCTGCTGCTCCAGCCACCACGCATGATCTTCTTCGGTGTCCTGCAGCTGCTTGAGCAATATGTCGCGGCTAACGTAATCGCCGTGGTCTTCGCACAGCTTCATGCCGGCGGCGAGCGCGGCGCGCACTTCGTATTCGACGACCAGATCGCGCTCGAGCATCTCCACCACGGTCTTGCCGGGCGCAAACTCGGCTGGTCGCATGTCCGGGTCGCCTTCCAGGAACAGGATGCGCCGCAACAACGCGTCGGCGTGCTCGGTTTCTTCTTCCATCTCATGGTTGATGCGCTCGTACAGCGCCATCAGCCCCTGATCCTCGTAGCGGCGTGAATGCAGGAAATATTGATCGCGCGCCGCCAATTCGCCGCGTAGCAGCTGCTTGAGGTAATCGACGACTTCGGGATGGCCTTTCATGGTGTGCTCCAACGACGCAATGCGCGCATGGTGCCCTAAGCAGGCGTGCAATGATCTAATCGGAATCACTTTCAGTTGCGCTTGCGGCCAGACCCGCCACGGTCATGTCCGCCGACCGCACGTCAACCAAGCTCAAGGAACCGACAATGCGTAAATGGCTGGGCCGGCTGCTGCTGGGAATCGTACTGCTGGCCCTGACGGCCAGCCTGGCGCTCTATCTATTGATGCGCGGCAGCTTGCCGCAGCTGGATGGCGAGGGCGCCCTCAGCGGCCTGGCTGCGCCGGTCAGCGTGCAGCGCGATGGGCTCGGCGTGGTCACCATTGATGCCACAAATCAGCTCGATGCGATGCGTGCGCTCGGCTACGTACACGCGCAGGAGCGCTATTTCGAAATGGATTTGATGCGCCGCGCACCGGCCGGCGAGTTGTCCGAGCTGTTCGGCGCCAAGGCCGTAGACCTGGACAAGCGCAACCGCGTGCACCGCCTGCGGGCCCGCGTGCATGCCAGCCTGGACATCGCCGCCGGCAGCCAACGCGCTGCATTGCAGGCGTATACCGACGGCGTCAACGCCGGGCTGGCCGCGCTGCGGGTGCGGCCCTGGCCCTATCTGCTGCTGCGCCAGACACCGCGCGCATGGACACTGGACGACTCCATCCTCACCGGCCTGGCGATGTACACAGACCTGCAGGACAGCAGCAACCAGACCGAGCTAGCCGCCGCGCGCATCCGCGCCGTGGTGCCGCCCGCGCTGGCGGCGTTGCTTGACCACCAGGGCTCCAGCTGGGATGCGCCGTTGTTCGGTCCGCCGCTGGGCGATGCCAGTTTGCCGGATGCGACCACGCTGGACCTACGGCGTCTACCGCATCCGGCGACCGCACCGCACGCGGAAACGCCGATACCAGGCAGCAATAACTTCGCAGTAGACGGCAGCCTCACCACCGACGGCCGCGCCATCGTTGCCGACGACATGCACCTGGACCTGCGCCCGCCCAATATCTGGTTCCGCGCACGCCTGCGCTATGCAGACAGCAACGCGCCCGATGGCAAAGTAGATGTCACCGGATTCACCCTGCCCGGCCTGCCGGCGGTGGTGGTGGGCAGCAACGGGCATGTGGCCTGGGCGTTTACCAACAGCTATATCGACACCGCGGATTTCGCACGCATTCCTGCGCCCACGCCGGGCCACCCGCAGGCACTGACCACGCATGTGGAAACCATCCGCGTGGCCGGTGCAGCGCCGGTGCGTCTGGAGGTGCGCGAAGCGGCGTGGGGGCCAGTGCTGCACACCAACGCCGACGGCAGCGTGCTGGCGTTGCGCTGGGCCGCGCAGCTTCCGGGCGCGATTCGGTTGGACTTCGCGCAAATGAGCACAGCGGGCGATCTTCAGGCGGCGTTTGCGGTGGCAGACCGCTCCGGCATTCCGGCGCAGAACCTGCTGCTGGCCGATCGCAGCGGGCGTATCGCCTGGCGCCTGATCGGCGCGCGCCCGGAACGCAATGCAGGCTGCGGCCCAAGTGGAATTGCCGAACTCGCAACCTCGGCGCCCGCACCAAACGCAGCATCAAGCGCACCTGCAGCTGCAGCTGCAACACCTTCGACGCCCAGCGCTTGCCTGCCGTGGTCGCTGCGCAGCGACAATGCGCCTGCGCTGGTCGACCCGCCGTCGCATCGGCTCTGGACCGCCAACAACCGCATCGTCGATGCGCAGCAACTGGCCACGCTTGGCAATGCCGGTTACGACCTAGGCGCGCGTGCACAGCAGATTCGCAACGCGCTCTTCGCAAAGCAGCGCTTCAACGAACGCGATCTGCTCGCCATCCAGCTTGACGACCGCGCCGTGCTGCTCACGCGCTGGTGGCAGTTGTTGCGCAGCATCGTCGCCGACAGCAAGGATCCGGCACTGCAACAGATCGCACTTGCCATGCGCGATTGGGATGGTCATGCCTCCACCACTTCGACCAGCTACCGCATCGTGCGCGAGTTCCGCAGCAAGACCATCGATGCCGTGGAAGGCGGCCTGTTGGCACCCGCCCATGCCGCACTCGGCGAGGACTTCTTGCCGCCACCTCGCGCGCAGCTGGAAGGCATCGTCTGGCCGTTACTGCAACAGCGCCCAGCCAACCTGTTACCGCCAACGTTCGCAAGTTGGGACCAGTTGCTCAGCGATGCCGCGCGCAGCGCGCAGTCAAGCGTGATCGCAGAAGACGCGCAGGGCAAACCGGGCGGCCAACACAGCTGGGGCCAGCGCAATACCGCCGCCATCTGCCACCCCATCGCGCGTGCACTGCCCGCCCTGGCCAAGCGCTGGCTGTGCATGCCGCCCGACCAGCTGCCGGGCGACCGCGACATGCCGCGCGTGCAAGGCCCGGCCTTTGGCGCGTCCGAACGCATGGTGGTCTCGCCAGGCCACGAACAGGACGGCATCGTGCATATGCCCGGCGGCCAGAGCGGACACCCGCTATCGCCGTTCTGGGGCGCAGGCCACGACGATTGGGTGCATGGAAGACCCACACCGTTTCTGCCCACTGCCACGCGTTACACGCTGCAATTGCGCCCGCAGTAATAGCGACTAGGGCCTGTTAACATTAATGTCTCGAGCGATTAAACTATTGGGCATGGAGATCACGCCAGCACAATTTGCACTCATCAAGCATTGCCTACCTTTGCAACGCGGCAATGTCAGCATGACCAACCTGCAGGTAGTCAACGCCCTTCTCTTTACGTCGCAGAGCATGGCTGCAAATGGCGCGGTCTGCCCGAGCGCTTTGGCAACTGGCATACGGTGTACACGCGCATTAACCGTTGGGCCAAGTCCGGTGTGCTGGACCGGATGTTCGCCCAATTGCAGACCTGCCAGATCGTGCGCATCAAAATCGAAGCGGTCTCGCTGGACTCCACCAGCATCAAGGTGCATCCGGATGGCACTGGCGCATTAAAAAAAACGGCCCACAATCCATCGGGAAATCGCGCGGCGGATGGAACACCAAAATTCATATGGTTGCCGCAGATGCTCGAACAGCCATCACGTTCGGATTGACGCCTGGCAACGCACATGACGCACCCGCAGGCCGCGCGTTGCTTGAACACCTGGGGCCAGTGGAGCGGCCGGTTCATCTGCTGATGGATCGCGCTTACGAAGGCAATGAAACCCGCCAGTTGGCGCTCGATCTTGGCTTCGTGCCGGTGGTTCCACCCAAGTCCAATCGGGTCGATCCTTGGGAGTACGACAAGGAAATGTACAAGCGGCGCAACGAAGTGGAGAGGCTGTTCCGTCGCTTGAAGGGCTACCGACGGATTTTCACGCGCTTCGAGAAGCTGGATGTCATGTTCCTTGGATTCCTCAGCTTCGTTCTGGTCGTTGATGGGCTTCGAATGTGTTAACAGGCCCTAGCAACGCTGCTGCGTAGTGGCCAGGGAAAGAAAAACAAGAACGAAGAACGATCAAGCATCGCCGCTCCACAACGCCCCTCTCCCCTCGGGGCGACGAGGCACGGATTGCGCGCCACTGGCGCGCGTGCCTTGGAGCGCCCGCGCTGCGGGCGCGGGGGTTGGGGTGAGGGTACGGCCATCACGCGGTATTGGATGAGTGCGCAATGTGGCCCTGCCCTTAGCCATTCAAAAACGCTCAGGCACACAAGCGCACGAGGCTTCGCACGTCCCCTCATTCGCCCTTCGGGCACCTTCTCCTCGCGGGAGAAGGGAGACCTCGCTCTCATACGTTCTGCTTTGCCTCATTTGACTGCCTTACCTGCCTTGCCTGCATTCCTGGCTTCTGCGACTTCGCGTCTCGCGTGTGTCCTTACGCGCGGGCACCTGCATTTGCACCAAAGCAAATCGCACATCAGCTAGCAAGCCCTTTTTGCGCAGCGCCGCAGCGACCTCTGCAATCCGGCAAACACATCATGCTAAGATGCATTTGATAACCATTCCCATTATTGATCAATGCGCCACACGCTTCTTGTCACCACGCTCGCTCTGCATACCCTGCCTGCTTTCGCTCAACAGACCACCGCACCCGCCGTGACCGCGCTGGATGGCGTGGATGTTGTCGGCCGTGCGCAGACGCTCTACAAATCCGAAGACGCCGCCGTCGCCACGCGCACCGATACGCCGCTGGCGCTGGTGCCGCAGTCGGTGCAGGTGCTGCCGCGCGAGTTGATCGACGACCAGGCTGCGCGGCAGATCACCGATCTGTATCGCAGCATCAGCGGCATCAGCTTCTTCAGCTATGCCGGGGTGACATTGCGCGGTTTCCGCCAGGAAAACGTGCTGTACGACGGCCTGCGCAGCGACCCGTATGCCGGCTTCTCGGTGCCGCAGCTGTTCAACATCGAGCGCGTGGAAGTGCTCAAGGGCCCGGCCGGTGCGCTGTACGGCGGCGGCGAACCGGGTGGTGTGATCAACTATGTCACGCAAAAACCCGGCCATCAGGCGGCGCGGCGCGTGGAGCTGCAGGTCGGCAATCAATCCTTCGGTGCCGCCTCGTTCGAAGCCACCGGGCCGGTGCGCGAAGATGGCCGCATCCGCTACCGCATCGGCGCCTATGCCGATGGCGAAGACGGCTTTCGCTGGAACACCGATAGCCAGAGCCAGATTGGCGATGCGTCGGTGGCCTTCGATATCGGCAACACCGGCGAACTCACCCTGCAATACACCGACATCACCCAAAACCTGGGCGGCAACCGCCTACGTGGCGTGCCGGTGGATAACGCCGGCAACTTCCTCACCGACCGGCGCTGGAACCACAACGAACCCCCCGACTTCCTGGACATGCGCGCCAAAGTGGCGTTCGCGCAGTACCGGTTTGCGCCGTCCAGCGCGTGGAGTGTGGACATGGCGCTGCGCTGGTTCAAGAACGACGAGCATCAGATCTATCACGAGCCGATGGGCTTGATCGACCGCGATCGCGATGGCACTGCCGAGTGGATGACCCGACAGTTGCGCAATCAATACCGCGACAACGATGCAATCTCCAGCAACGTCAACGCGGTGTTCCGCACCAGCACCGGCACGATCGAGCACACGCTGCTGATGGGCGCGGACTCCTACCGCCTTGACGCCAATTTCCGCGCGCAAACCGCCAATACCGCAGATACCGGACGCGTACGTGGCCCGGTGCCGGGCATCGATCTGTTCAACCCCGTGTACGGGCGCAGCGGCTTCTACGATTACGGTCTCCATAGCCTTCCCTGGCGCGCTACCAGCACGCGTAGCCAACGCTATGGTACGTATCTGCAGGACGAACTCACGCTGACCTCGGGCTGGTATGCGATGGCCGGGCTGCGCTGGGACGGCTTCAAGGACGACAACCTGCTGGACGGCTCGCGCGTCACCGGCAACGATCTCAGTTGGCGTGTCGGCAGCACCGTCGTGTTGCGCGAGGGCATCAACGCATATGCAAGTTACGCCAGCGGTTTCTTGCCGCAGGATGCCGCCAATCAGGACAGCAGCGCAGGTGGTCCGTTCGCACCAGAACGCAGCACGCAATGGGAAGTGGGCCTGAAGACGGCACTCAACGATGGCGGGCTGACCTTCAACACGGCGCTGTATCGCATCGAGCGCAGCAACATCTTGCAGGCCAACGGCCGCATCGTCGATGGTGTCAATCAACTTTCTGCGCTTGGTCTGGTACGCAGCGAGGGCATGGAAGTCGACGTGCTGACCGATCTCACCGAGCGCTGGGTACTTAACCTCACCTACGCTTACAACGATGCACGCGTGCTCGATGCGGGCACCAATGGCATCACCAATGCGTCCGGCAATCGCTTCGCCAATGCACCGCGCAACACCTTCGGTCTATGGACACGCTATGACCTGCCGGCATGGCGCTCGGCAATCGCCTTTGGTGCCGACTACGTGGGCGAACGCGTCAGCCTGGACGGGCAGCGCGTCAAACCCTATGCCATTTACGACATCAGCTGGCAGACGCATTGGGACGCCTGGAAACTGCAGATCAACATCAAAAACCTGTTCGACAAGGTCTATGCGGTGAGCGGATTCAACACCCGCGCCGGGCATTTCCCCGGCGAGCCGCGTCGCATCTACGCGCAGCTGGCTTATCGTTTCTGACGGTGGCGCAGCTGCTGTATGCGCTGCGTCCGTCGGCAAATGCGATGTCGGCGCGCATCACGCGTGCGATACGCACGCAGCACCGGCATGACGCTCGCTTCGAGCGTTCAATAACACACGGTCTGCAGCTGGTCGCATGCACACGCATCCGCAAACGGCATGCAAACACTGCACTACGACCGCGCGCACCGCTGTTCGATAGACGATCGCGCTAGTCATTTTGTTCCCTCCGCAATGTGACGCACGTCAGACGTTGCAACCATATGCACAGCGAATGCAGCCTCAACCGCGACAAGGTGATGAACCTGCGCCGAATCGCGCGGCTACGCATGGGCTGGAACTTAACGTCCGGTGGGACACACTAGAGCACATCGCGATGTGGAGCCCTGCTCCACGCATCGCCCTCTTCCCCCCACTGATCGGAATCCGCATGCCTTTGCTTGCCCGCTCCGTTTCCGCCCTGTTGCCACTGATGTTTGCGACGGCCTGCTCGGCCGCGCCGCCAGCCAAATCCGGCCCGCCGGATGCGCCTGTGACTGCCTGCACCGCCAAAGTACGTCCTGGACAGGACCTGCAAAAAGCCATCGACAAACTGCCGCAAAGCGACAAGCCGGCGGTGCTGTGCCTGGAAAAAGGCGAGTTTCCGCTCAATGGCATGGTGTCGATCCACCGCGGCAATTTCACTCTGCGCGGCCAGGGCCCCAGCACCGTGGTGCGCATGGCCGATGGCGTGCAGCAGCCGGTCCTGGTGGTCGGCGATTACGAAAACCAGCAGCCTACGGGCGTGATCCGCAATGTCAGCATCGAAGACATGCAGATCGTCGCCAGCACTGGCGACAAAGAGTTCATGCCCGAGCGCCCCTACCTGAGCAATAGCGCGGTGGTAGTGCGGTCCGGGCAAGGCATTCGGCTGGCCGGCCTGCAGGTCAACAAGTGCCGCAGCGCATGCCTGCTGAGCGAGTACGACACCCGCGAGATCACCATCGAAAACAACGATGTGTCCGGTGCAATCTGGGACGGCGTGTCGTTCAACCGCACAGCGAAGGTCACGATGGTCAATAATTACATCCACGACAACGTGGCTGCTGGTTTAACCACCGAACACCTGGAAGACAGCGAGATCCGCAACAACCGCTTCGAGCGCAATGGCAGCCAAGGCATCTATCTCTCGGATGCGCGGCGTAATCGCTTCAGCAACAATCAGTTCGATGGCAACAAGGTGGCCGGTGTATTCCTGGCCTGTGCGGTGCGGTACCGCACGCCGGAAATCCTGTGCTGGGATAACAGCGTGAGCCAGGACAATGTGTTCGAGAACAACCGCTTCGCCAACACGCCATTTACCTACACCATCGGCGTGGACCGTGCGGCCAACTGCACCGCGGCCGACTTCAAGCCGAACCTGTGGCGCAACAACCAGGCCGATATGCCCGGCGTGGATATCGACCCGCAACGCTATGGCTATTGCGTGCGCCAGGAGCAATAAGACACGCGCACCAAGCGCAGCGGCCGGCCGTGCAGCAATGCACGCCGGCCGCTGCAGTTACGGCAGCTTTACGAGTCCAGTGCCTGCGCGTGGACGCCGGCAATGGCGCGGCCCGATGGGTCTGCCATCGCGGCAAAACTCGCATCCCAGGCGATCGCGGTTGGCGACGAGCACGCGATCGACTTGCCTCCCGGCACGGTTTCCGCAGCCGACTGTCCGGGGAAAAACTGCTCGAACAAGGTGCGATAGAAATACGCTTCCTTGGTCTGCGGCGGGTTGACCGGGTAGCGTCGGTCGGCAGCGGCGAGCTCGCGTTCGCTGACGTTCGCTGCGGCATGCGCCTTCAGCCCGTCGATCCAGCCATAGCCCACGCCGTCGCTGAACTGCTCCTTCTGACGCCACAGAATCGACTCGGGCAGATAGCCTGCGAATGCTTCGCGCAGCACGCCTTTTTCCATGCGCGCCGCGCCGCTGCTGGTCTTGTCGATCATTTTGAAACTGGCGTCCATGCGCATCGCCACATCGAGGAACTCGCGATCCAGGAACGGCACGCGCGGCTCCACGCCCCAGGCCATCATCGACTTGTTCGCGCGCAGGCAATCGTAGTTGTTGAGCGCGTCGAGCTTGCGCACCAGCTCTTCATGGAATTCGCGCGCGTTCGGTGCCTTATGGAAATACAGGTAGCCGCCGAAGATCTCGTCGCTGCCTTCGCCGGAGAGCACCATCTTGACGCCCATCGCCTTGATACGCCGCGCCAATAAGAACATCGGTGTGGAAGCGCGAATGGTGGTGACGTCGTAGGTTTCGATGTGGCGAATGACGTCAGGCAACGCATCCAGCCCCTCTTCGAAGGTGTATTCGAAGCCGTGGTGCACGGTGCCCAGCGCAGCGGCGGCCACTTCCGCTGCTGCCAAATCGGGCGAGCCCTTCAAGCCAATCGCGAAGGAATGCAGGCGTGGCCACCACGCTTCGGTGGTATCGTTCTCTTCGACGCGGTGACGGGCGTAGCGCGCGGCAACTGCTGCAACCAACGAGGAATCCAGCCCGCCCGACAACAACACGCCGTACGGCACGTCGGTCATCAGTTGACGATGCACCGCACGCTCGAAGGCTTCGCGCAATTCCTGCAGTTGCACCTGCACACCTTCCACCTCGGCATATTCGCGCCAGGCGCGCTCGTAATAACGGCTCAGCGCGCCGGTGGCGCTGTCGTACCAATGGCCCGGAGGGAACTGCGCCGCATCGGCGCAATCGTCCACCAGCGATTTCAATTCCGACGCCACCCGCAGACGGCCTTCGCGGTCGTGCCCCCAGTACAGCGGCACCACACCGATCGGGTCGCGTGCGATGATCACCCGTCCTTCCGTCTTATCCCACAGCGCAAACGCAAAGATGCCGTTGAGGCGATTGAGATACAAGGCCGGCACATCTTCGCGATACAGCGCATTGATCACCTCGCAATCGGAGCCGGTCTGGAAGGCGTACGGCTGCAGCAGTTCGGCCTTGAGTTCGCGATGGTTGTAGATCTCGCCATTGACCGCCAGCGCCAGCTGCCCGTCTTCGGACAGCAACGGCTGCGAGCCGCCGGCCGGGTCGACGATTGCCAGGCGCTCGTGCACCAGGATGGCCCCGGCATCGACGTAGACGCCGCTCCAGTCCGGCCCGCGATGGCGCTGCCGCTGCGAACATTCCAGTGCCTGCCGGCGTAGCGCCTGCAAGTCGTCACCGGGTTGCAGGCCGAAAATACCAAAGATGGAACACATGGAAACACTCCTGAATAACTGCTGGGGTTGGCGGCCGGTGAGAGAGCGTGCTGCATGAAAATGACACCCATAAAAAAACCCGCATCGGCCGATGCGGGTTTTCTGATTCCTGGGCGTTTGGTGGACGTCGCCTAGTCGCAGACCCGCATCGGCCGCGTACGATTATTCGCGCGCAGATTGTTGCGGTTGGCGTTATTGAGGTTGGCAAGGCGAATGACCATGTCGCTGACGCTAACCGTTCGTTTTCACCGGTGCAACTGTTTCAGTGGCAACGACGGTGTGCACGCGACCCGCTCACTCGACCAGCAAGCGCTCAATCAGCGTGCGATACAGCGCTGGCAGTGCTTGCAGATCGGCAACGCGCACATGCTCGTCGACCTGATGAATGCTGGCGTTGACCGGGCCGACTTCGATGCACTGCGCGCCCAATGGCGCGATGAAGCGCGCGTCGGAGGTGCCGCCGCCGGTGCTCTCTTCCGGTGGCGCACCGGCAAACGCGCCCAACACCTCACGCGCGACGCTACGCAAGCGCCCTTCCGGGGTGTAGAACGGCTCGCCGCTGCGGTGCCAGCGCAGCGCGTAGTCCAGCGCATGCCGATCGAGCAGCGCGGTGATTTCCGTCTCCAGGCGCGGCGCGTCCCAGTGCGGCGTATAGCGCAGATTGAAGGCCACCTGCAGCTCGCCGGGAATCACGTTATTGGCGCCAGTGCCGGCATGGATATTGGAGACTTGCAGACTGGTCGGCGGGAAGCTTTCGAAGCCATCGTCCCATTGCCGCGCGACCAGTTCGGCCAGCGCAGGCGCTGCCAGATGGATCGGGTTGCGCGCCTTGTGTGGGTACGCCACATGCCCCTGCACCCCCTTGACGGTGAGCGTGCCGGACAAGCTGCCGCGACGTCCAACGCGCAACAGATCGCCCAAGCGCTCGGTGGACGATGGCTCGCCGGTAATGCACCAATCGATCGCCTGTCCGCGTTCGCGAAAGAGGTTGGCGACCCGGCGCACGCCATCGATGGCATCGCCCTCCTCGTCCGAAGTCAGCAACACTGCCAGCGTGCCGGCATGCGCTCGATGCGCGGCGACGAACTGCTCCGCGGCGACGACGAACGCGGCGACGCTGCCTTTCATATCAGCCACGCCACGACCGTACAGCACGCCGTCGCGGATCTGCGGATCGAACGGATCGCTGGCCCAAGCCTCGCGCGGGCCAGGCGGTACCACATCGGTATGCCCCAGCAACACCAGCACCGGCGCGCCGCTGCCATGCGTTGCCCACAGATTGTCGACCTCGCCCAGGCGCAGGTGTTCGCAGGCGAAGCCCGCGGCAGTCAAGCGCCCTGCAAGCAGTGCCTGGCAGCCAGCATCCTCGGGAGTCACCGAGGCGCGTGCAATCAGATCGCAGGTCAGATCCAGCACATCGTTCATGTCGTCAGGCCTTGTGTGATAACACGGTTGATTTATGCATCGCTGGAGCAGCATCGGGGCCATGCCAGCGCATCGCCTGCGCGCGCAGCGCAAAACGCTCATTTCCCGGAATGCGGCCGCCGTAGCTGCCGGTGACGACAAAGCCGCAACGTTGGTAGAACGCCTGTACCGCGTCAGTTGCTTCCAGCAATTCCAACGACAGGCCGTTCGGACGATCCTGCTGGACCGCTGCAACCAACGCGGCGCCAACGCCGCGCCGTTGCGCGTCCGGCGCCACGTACAGCCAGGCGAGCTTCTGCGCATCGTAGGCCACGACTCCCATCACGCGTCCGTCGAGCTCGGCCACGCGCAGCGTGTAGTCGAACAGTGATTCACGCTCGGCGGCAACCGGCAGGGGCAACAACGCTTCGGGCAAGCCGGCCGCCCGCAGCGCTTGCCGCCGCGCCGCGTCGTGCACGGCACACAGCTGGTGCCAGTCCTCGCACTGGTACGGCCGCACGTTCACTCGATGCCAAACCGCTTCTTGAAACCGTTGTCGGAGAATCCCTGGCTCAACGCGCCGTCGTCGGTGACGACCAAGGGCCGTCGGATCAGCTGCGGATATTCGCGCAGCAACAGCTTCCATTCGGCCTGCGAGCCAGGCGTCTTTTTGTTGTCCGGCAACTGGCGCCAGGTGGTCGAGGACTTGTTGATCAAGGCATCGAATCCGCCGGCCTGGTCGGCCCAGGCGACCAGCGTTTCCGGCTCGGGTTTGTGCTCGCGGTAATCGACGAAGGTGTAGGCCACGCCAAAGCGGTCCAGCCACTTGGTCGCCTTCTTGCAGGTGTCGCACTTCTTCAATCCGTACAGCGTGGTCATGGTGTGCCCTTTTCGACTGCGCGGCGCGCGCTTGCGCGTGGCGACAGGGTGTTTGCCAATTAATGGTATTCAAGGCAGCGTGCCGGCAGGAACACCACATCGGCGCGTTCTCCATGGAATTCCAGCGCCATCCGCAGCGGCGGAACCAGCCCTGCGACATCGACGCGGCGCAGCTCGGCAAGATCCACGCGCTGGGACCGTCCTTGTTGGACGATCTCCCGCGCATCGCCCGCATCGCAGACCTGTGCCCACCGCCTGGACGCCCATGCCAGACGCAAGGTCCGCACCCGCATGAATGCAGGCGCCAGCCAACGCAGCATGTCCAACTGCTGCGAAACGCCATCGCGCATCGGCGAGCCGGCAACGTAGACCGCCCCCATCCCAACCACAGGGCCGGGAGGCGCCAACGGATCCAGCCACTGGGCGAACGCGACAGCATGGCGCCGACGGGCTGCGTGGCACTCAATCGGCCAGACCGCGCAGCAACTCGTTGACGCTGGTCTTGCTGCGCGTCCTGGCATCGACCTGCTTGACGATCACCGCGCAATACAGCGAGTGCGAGCCGTCTTTGGAGGGCAGCTGGCCGGACACCACCACGCTGTACGGCGGCACGTATCCATAGGAAATCTCGCCGGTGGCGCGGTTGTAGATGCGCGTGCTCTGGCCGATGAACACGCCCATGCCGATCACGCTGTGGTGGCCGATGACCACACCCTCCACCACTTCCGAACGTGCGCCGATGAAGCAGTGATCTTCGATGATGGTGGGACTGGCCTGCAGCGGTTCGAGCACGCCGCCGATGCCGGCGCCGCCGGACAGATGGCAATGCTTGCCGATCTGCGCGCACGAACCCACCGTGGCCCAGGTGTCGACCATGGTGCCTTCGCCGACATACGCACCGATGTTGGTGAAGCTCGGCATCAGCACCACGTCCTTGCCGAAGTAACTGCCGCGCCGCGCCACCGCGCCCGGCACCACGCGCACGCCGGCCTTGCGGAATTGCGCTTCATGGAAGCCGGCAAAGCGCGATTCCACCTTGTCCCAGAACGGCGCCGGCTGTGCATCGATCACCGCCATCTCGTTGACGCGGAAATACAGCAGCACGGCTTTTTTCAACCACGCGTTGACGGCCCAGCCGCCCTGCCCGTCCGGCTCGGCGACGCGAAATTCGCCGCTTTCCAGGCCGTCGATCACGCGCGTGACCATTGCGCGCGTGGAGCCGTCGATCTCGTCCATGGTCAGCGTGGCGCGCCGTTCGAACGCGCTTTCGATACCGAATTTGAGTTCATCGCTGCCCACCTGCGTTGCGGCGCTGTGCACGGCCTGCTCGGCAATCGGCAGTTTCTTTGCCGCAGCAGCTTTCTCTGCGGCCGGTGCAGAAACCACCTTGGTCGGCTGCTTGGCCACGCGCGGTGCAGTAGAAGACGCTTGCTTGCTGGCTGCCTTCTTTGCGGCAGGTGTGTGGCCTGCAGCGCTCGGTGCAGCGGCCTTGCTGCCGATAGCACCGGCAGCAGCGCTCTTTTTGCCGACGCCAGCAAGCGGCTTGGAGGCGGCAACCGGCGCCTTGGCAGCCTTGCCACGCGTTGCGCGCGTGGGCTTGGACGTTGCCTTGTTGGTGGTCGCGCTCTGCTTGGGCGCGGTCTTCTTGCTGGTGGCCATGGGGGTCTCCGGAGTGCTAGACAGGGTCGAGGCAGGCGCACAGTGCATCGCGCAGGGCCTGCCGGGCGGATTCGGACAACGGGCGGTCGTGCTCGTCGGTGATCTGGAACTGGTCTTCGGCACGCTCGCCGAAGGTGGCGATGCGCGCGTCGTGCACGCGCAGGTGCTGCACGCGCAATACGTGCGCCACATCGGCCAGCAGGCCGGGGCGATCGGGTGCGACCAGGCTGATGCGGGTGCGTCGGCCATCGGCGCTTTCGCTGAATTCCACCCGCGGTGCGAAGCGGAAATGCCGCAACTGGCCCGGCACTGCACGCCGTGCCGGCCGCACCTGCTGCAGGTCGCCGGCCAGCACCTGGCGCAGCGTTGCTGCCAGCCGCTGCGGGTCGCCATCGGCGTAGGTGTCCCGCGGCAGCACTTCGAACACGTCGAAGATCGCATCGTGTGGCGCGTCCAGCACGCGTGCACGGTGAATACCGTAGCCCTTGCGATCGAGAGTGGCGACGATGGCCGCAAACAGCCCATCGCGGTCGGGCGAATACACGAACACTTCCAGTGCATCGTTGTCAGGCACCGCGCGCCGTGCCTTGACCAGGGTCTGGGCGATCTCCACTTCGATCAGCGACGCCGCCTGCCAGGCCAGTTGCTCGGGACGGAAGCGCAGGAAGTTCTCGTCCGGCATGCCGGCGAATTGCCGGTCGATGGTGGCATCGTCATGCCCTTGCGCCTGCATCAGCGCACGCGCGGATTCGCGCGCTTCGCGCAGGCGCTCCTCGCGCGGCGGCGGATGTTCCACCCCTTCGCGCAAGGCGCGACGCGCGGCGAAATACAGATCCGCCAACAAGCGGTCTTTCCATGCATTCCACAACTTGGGACTGGTGCCGGCGATGTCGGCGCAGGTCAGCAGATACAGATAATCCAGACGCTCGCGTGTGCCGACCAACGTGGCGAAACGGTGGATCACTTCCGGGTCGGAGATGTCCTGCTTCTGCGCGGTGACCGACATGCGCAGGTGCTGCTCCACCAGCCAGGTGACCAGTTCGGTATCGCCTTCGCTCAGGCGATGCGCCAGGCAGAACGCGCGCGTATCCACCGCACCCAATTCGGAATGATCGCCGCCACGGCCCTTGGCGATATCGTGAAACAGCCCGGCCAGCAGTAGCAGTTCCGGCTTGCGCAGACGCGGCCAGACTTCATGCGCAATCGAGAAACGCTCATCGGCGCGGCCAGCGGCAAACAGCGCGATGTTCCGCAACACCATCAATGTGTGCTGATCCACCGTATAGACATGGAACAGGTCGAACTGCATGCGCCCGGAGACGCTGGCGAATGCCGGAATCCACTGGCCCAACACGCCCAGCCGCGCCATGCGATTAAGCGTTTCCACCGCACGCGTGCCGCGCAGCAGCGCCATGAAGAGCTCGCGGGCGGTGGCATCGGCAACGTCGTACGCCGGAAACTCGCGCAGCACCTCGGCCAGCGCGCGCGCAGTCAACGAATGCAGGCCGCGCACCTCGCGATGTGCCGCCCAGTGCACGAACAGTGCAAACACCTGCAACACATCGTCGCCCGGCCAGCTGTCCGAGTCGGCAGCCAGATAGCCGCGACGTAGGCTGAAGCCGCCACCCAGCGATTCCGGTGTCGCTTCGCCATCGAACTGTTCTTCAAAGCGCTGTAGCAGACGGTCGCTGATGCGGCGGATCAACGCAGCGCTGCGATAAAAGCGCTGCATCATTTTTTCCACGCCCAGGCTTTCCAGGTCGTCGGCAAACCCCAGCCGTTCGGCGAGGGTCTTTTGATAATCGAAACGCAGGCGCTCTTCCGGCCGGTTGGCCACGATGTGCAGACCAAACCGCAGGCGGGCCAGTTCTTCGCGCTCGCGACGCAACGCGGCGGCTTCGTCGCAGCCGACATGGCCCAGCCCGACCAATGCCTCCACGTCCTTGACTCCGAACGCACGCAAGGCCATACAACCCAATGTCTGCAAATCGCGCAAACCGCCTGGGCCGTCCTTGATGTCGGGTTCGAGATTGTCCGCGGTGTCGCCGAAGCGTTGGTGGCGCGCCAGCAATTCCTCGCGCTTGGCCTGGAAGAAATCGCGCGGCGGCCATACGCGTTGCGGCGCGATGGCCGCCGCCAATGCAGCGCGCGCAGCGGCATCGGCCACCAGGGCCCGCGATTCGATCAAGGCGGTAAGCACGGTCTGATCGGCCGCCGCCACCATGCACTGCGTCGGCGAGCGCACCGCGTGGCTGATCGGCAGCCCCACATCCCACAGCAACGCGAACAAGCGCGACAGGTGTTGCTCATGCCGTTGCTGGGCCACGCTATCGCCCAGCACCAACACGTCCACGTCCGAGCGCGGGAATAGCTCACCGCGCCCGTAGCCGCCCACCGCGTGCAGCGACAGGCCACTGTCGGCCGGGATGCAGCGGGTCCAGGCGTTGCGCATCAATTGATCGACCGCGCGTGCGCGCAGCGCCACCAGCCGCTCGATCGGTTCGCCTTGGTCGAAGCGTTTGCACAACCGCATGTCCGCATGCACCAGCAGCGGACGGGCCTGTGCGGCCCAGTCCGCGTCGCCGGCGACGCTTGGGTCGGGTCGCTCCGCCGGCGCGTCCGTCATACCGGCGCGGGCGAATTGGCCGACAGCGTCAGCACATCCACGCCGTCTTCGGTCACCGCCACCATGTGTTCCCACTGTGCGGACAACTTGCGGTCCTTGGTGACCACCGTCCAGCCGTCGGGCAGGGTCTTATGGTGATAGGTGCCTTCGTTGATCATCGGCTCGATGGTGAAGGTCATGCCCGGCTTGAGCACCAGCCCTTCGCCTGGACGGCCGTAATGCATCACCTGCGGCTCGTCGTGGTAGACCTTGCCGATGCCATGGCCGCAGTAATCGCGCACCACGCTGAAACGCTCGGACTCGGCGAACTTCTGGATGGCGTGACCCACATCGCCCAGCGTAGCGCCCGGCTTGACCGCGCGGATCCCACGCCACATCGCTTCATAGGTCGTGTCGACCAAACGCTTGGCCATCACCGACGGCGTGCCGACGTAATACATGCGGCTGGTGTCGCCGTGCCAGCCATCTTTGATGACGGTGACATCGATATTGACGATGTCGCCATCCTTCAACACCTTGGCGGCGCTCGGGATACCGTGACAAATCACGTTGTTGACGGAAGTACACACGCTCTTGGGGAAGCCGCGGTAGCCCACGTTGGCAGGAATGGTGCCCTGCACGTTGACGATGTGGTCATGGCAGATGCGGTCCAGCTCGGCAGTGGTCACGCCCGGCTGGACATAGGGGGCCACGACATCGAGCACTTCGGCGGCCAGGCGGCCGGCGACGCGCATCAGTTCGATTTCTTCTTTTGTTTTTAGATTGACGCTCATGACGGCGATTATCGCCGATTCGGGATGAATCTGAACGACCCACGCCGACGTTTTTTGCAGAACTTAGCGGAGCAGCGCCAAGCGGACGGTGCATCAAAATCCCGTCGCGACCGCCCATGCATGTGTGACGCAGCGCAATCAGCGTCAAAATCTGCATTGACGAAGTCATCCGCAGGACATCGCAGTTTCACGAAAAAGACCAGCCGACACAGGTAGATAGCCTGTGAATTCGGCGTTATGGTTGGCACAGCTGATGCATTGCAGGGAAGGCGACGAATCGTCGCGTCATCAATGACCAGACCGGTCAAGGAAATGTCCATGCGTACTGTCCGCCCTGTGCTGCTGTCTCTCGGCCTCCTCTCGACCATTGGCATGGCGAGCGCGGCAGACACCACCACCTTCAACGTCAAGATCGCGATCACCAAGGCCTGCACGATTACCGCCGCGTCCGCCACGGACGTCGACTTCGGTTCGGTACTCTCGACCTCCACGGCCAACGTCGACGCCAACGGCAGCGTCACCGCGCAGTGCACCGCATTGACCCCATACAACATCGCATTGAGCGCGGGCGGCAATGCCGCCACCGCCAATGACGTCACCACCCGCCGCATGAAGAATACCAACCCGCTGGTGACCACCAATAACTTCATCGCCTACCAGCTCTACCAAGACATCGCCCGCAGCACGGTCTGGGGCAGCACCACCGGCACCAATACGCTCAGCGGTACCGCCACCGGTATCAACCAGGTTTACCCGGTCTACGGCCGCGTGACCAACCCGGCGGCCAGCAATGCGGCGACCGGTAGCTACCAGGACACGATCACTGCCACGATCATCTATTGAGCACGTGCATGCCTGTGCATCTTCACCCGTTGTCGCATTTACCCGCCTGGCTGATGTCAGCCGGACTGGCGATGACGCTGGTCGTGGCCAACGGCGTCTCGCCGACGCCGGCACATGCGGCCAGCCTGCAGTTGGCGCCGACCTCGCTGAGCCTGAGCGCGCAGCAAACCGCCGACGGCTTGTGGCTGAGCAATAGCGGCAGCGCGCCAGTACAAGTGCAGACCCGCGCCTATCGCTGGACCCAGCGCGATGGGCAGGATCAGCTTGAGCCCACCCAGGACGTGCTGGTCAGCCCACCGATGCGCACCCTGGCCGCCGGCGAACGTCAGTTGATTCGGGTGATCCGCGCCGGACCTGCGCCCACCGGGCAGGAGCAGTGTTACCGCATCGTCGTCGACGAGCTGCCAAGCACCGCTACCGACCGCAAGGGCATGCAGTTCGTGCTGCGTTACTCGGTGCCGATCTTCCTGCTGCCACCCGGCAACACCGAACCCGCACCGACGCTGAGCGCGCAAGTGGTTGCCGGCAGCGATGGCAAGGCGCAGATCCAGATCAGTAATACCGGCAACGGACATGCCCAGGTCGCCGACCTGCGGCACCAAGTCGATGGCGCGACCAAGACCACATTGAATGGCTTGGTTGGCTATGTGCTGCCCGGCCAGACCATGCGTTGGTCGCTGGGTGCGCCGCTGGCGCAGTTCGGCCGCGGCACCATCATCGCAAGGATCAATGGTGAGGCTGACGAACGCACTTTGTTGGCCGCACCGACGGCGCCGTGATGCGGCTCGGCTGGCGATGACGCTGCTTGCGACCGCCACCTGCCTGGGCAGCGCCGCAGCCGGCGATCTGGCCGATGTGACATCGCTCTCCGATCAGCCGCCGCCAGGTGCCACGCCACAGCCGCAAACGCTGTATCTGGACGTCACCTTGAATCAGGCCGACCGCGGCCTGGCGCCGTTCGAACTTGTCGATGGCCGGCTGCGCGGCTCGGTGGAAACCCTGCGCAAACTCGGCTTTATTCTGGCCGACCGCGCGCCTGGCGCGTTGGTCGATCTGGACAGCCTGCCCGATGTAGAAGTGCGTTACGACGCCGCGCTACAGCGGCTTGCGCTGCAGGTGCCACTGGCACAGCTGTCGTTGGCCACCACGGTGTTGAAAACCGAACAAGTGGCCCCGCCCAGCGCCACTGCCTCGCCGGGCCTGCTGCTCAATTACGACCTGTATGCCACCCGCAATGCCGGCGCCAGCAGCGCGTCGCTGACGACCGAACTGCGTGCCTTCGGCATCGGCCGCGGCATGGTCGACACCACTGCAATTTTTCTTGCTTACGCCCCCCCGCAGGACGAACGCTGGCGGACCGAAGCGGTGCGCCTGGACAGCGCCTGGCAGATGGATTTTCCGGACAGCGCCACCAGCCTCAGCGTGGGCGATTTCTATAGCGGCTTTGTCGACTGGAGCCGCTCGATCCGCCTGGGCGGCGTGCAGATCGGCCGCAATTACGCCTTGCAGCCGTATCGTGTGCTGACGCCGACGCCGAGCTTTCTCGGCGAAGCGGCGGTGCCTTCCACCGTGGAGCTGTACGTGGACGGGCTGCGCCAATACAGCGGCCAGGTGCCGGCCGGCCCGTTTCAGCTGGCCGCGCAACCGGGCATCAGCGGCACTGGCCAGGCGCAGATCGTGGTGACCGATGCATTCGGCCGCGTGCGTCGGCTGGATTTCGCCTTCTATGGCACACCACAGCTGCTGGCGCGCGGCATTTCCGAATGGTCTGCCGGCATCGGCCATCTGCGCCGCGAATACGGTGTGCGCTCGTTTTCCTACGATCCACGTCGTGTGGCAACCGCCACCTTCCGCAACGGCCTGCGCGACGATTTCACGATCGAAGCGCATGCCGAAACCGGCGGTAGCGTGATCAATGCCGGCGCAGGCGGCGTGTGGTTGCTTGGCGTGGGCGGTGTATTCAACGCCGCCTACGCGCACAGCCGGATGGACGCGCTGCGCGGCGGCCAGTACGTGCTGGGCTACGGCTGGAACAACCGGCGTTTCAACGTCAATCTGGGCACCCAGCGCACCCATGGCGATTACCGCGACCTGGGCGCATTGCAGGGCGCATTGCCTGCGCGCGTCAGCGACCGTGCAGCGCTCGGCGTCAACGTCGGCCAGATCGGTTCACTCGGCACAAGTTATGTGCGGCTGAGCTATCCGCAAGGCGAAACCTCGCGCTATGCCAGCGTGTTCTGGTCGCGCAACTTCGGGCGCAACTGGGCCGCCAATCTGTCGGGCAATCAGAATCTGGATGTCTCCAGCGATCGTAGCCTGTACCTGTCGGTGTCGACCACGCTTGGCGGATTACGTCAGGCCAGCGCCTCGATGCAGCGCAACGGTAACCGCACCGGCTTTGTGGCCGATATCAGCCAACCACTGCCCGGTGATGGCGATCTGGGTGGCATCGGTTGGCGCCTGCAGGGCCGTGCCGGTGACGATGCCAGCGGCGGGCTGGCCGAACTGGGCTGGTTGAATGGGGTGGGCCGTTACAACCTCGGCGCAGCAACCCAGGACGGCGACAGTTTCGGCTATGCCAGCGCCAGCGGCAGCCTGGTGTGGATGAACGGCCGCACCTTCGCCGCGCGCGACATCCAGGACGCGTTCGCGGTGGTATCCACCGACGGCCAGCCCGGCATTCCGGTGCGGCTGGAGAACCGCTTGATCGGGGTCACCGATGCGCACGGCACCCTGCTGGTGACGCCATTGCAGTCCTGGCAGCGCAATCAGTTATCCATCGATACCTTGACCCTGCCGGCGGACCTGCGCGTGGACCGTGTCGACACGGCGGTGACGCCGCGCCAGCGATCCGGTGTGGCGGTGCACTTCGGCATCACCCGCGTGCGCGCCGCCATCATCGTGCTGCACGATGCGCAGGGCGCGCCGCTGCCAGTTGGCAGCGTGGTGCGGCGCGACGGCAGTTCCGAACGCGTGGTGGTCGGCTACGACGGCGAAACCTATCTGGACAATCTGCAAGGCGACAATCGCATTCTGGTGGAACTGCCCCAAGGCCGTTGCGTCGCGCAGTTCGCGTATCCGGTCGACCCGGGCGGCATTCCGCGCGTCGGTCCACTGCCGTGCATGCTTGAGCAAACAACGCCATGAGCATGTCCACGCTTTGGCGCCTGGCACTTGCGCTGACGATCGCGATTGTGTGGCTCGCACCCAGCGAGCGTGCGCACGCGGACACCACGTGTACCGTCACCCTTGGCACTCCGTTGGCATTTGGCAACGTGGCGGTCAACGGCACCACCGATGCAGTGGCAACGCTCAATGTGTCCTGCGCGACTGCCGCGCTCAGCGTGCTGGGCTCTGCACAAGTCAGCCTTTGCCTGGACCTTGGCCCGGGCAGTGCCAGCAGCGGCATCTATGCACCACGCCGCATGCTCAACTCCACCAGCGACGGGCTGGACTTCCAGATCTACAGCGAGGCGACGCGCACGCAGATCTGGGGCGCCACCGGGTCAGCGGCGCCCTCGCCACGCACATTGACACTGTCCTATAACGTCCCGCTGATCATCGGCGGCTCACAGACGGCCACCATTACCATGTATGGGCGAATTCCGGCCAGCCAGATCCTGTCGGTCGGCAACCACACCAGTACTTTTGGCGGTGCCGACACCGTGCTGCGCTATTCCTACAACGAAAGCATCACTGGTGTGCCGCCGGCGCCGAGCAACTGCACAGCTGGCGGCAGCGGCTCCAAGACTGCCAGTAACGCGTTTCCGTTCACCGCCTCGGCCAACGTGCCGGCACGCTGCAATACCTATGTCACCACGGACCTGGATTTCGGCAGCATCGCCGGCACCATCGACACCGCCATCGATCGTACGTCCACCATCAGCCTGGCCTGCACCAACCGTACCGCCTGGAATATCGGGCTGGACAACGGCAGCAACGCCACCGGCAACGTCCGGCGCATGCGCCACGCCAGCAGCGCCGATTACATTACCTACGAGCTCTACAGCAACGCTGGCCGCAGTGCACGGTGGGGCACCGTCACCGGGGTGGACACGCTGTCCGGCACCGGTAACGGCACGACGCAGACGGTCACGGTCTACGGCCGCGCGCCGGCTCCACAACTGCCCATTGCTGGCGCCTACACCGACACGGTGACCGTCTCGATCACTTACTGACAGTTAATAAAGTTCGCATCCGGGGCGTCGCTATCTGTTGCGTCCAATGCAAACGATTGCTTCCATGACGCTGGTCACCCTCCTGAAGCGCCTGGCCCTGGCAGCTCTCGC
This sequence comes from Xanthomonas oryzae pv. oryzae, assembly GCF_004136375.1. NCBI lineage: Bacteria > Pseudomonadati > Pseudomonadota > Gammaproteobacteria > Lysobacterales > Lysobacteraceae > Xanthomonas > Xanthomonas oryzae. Next base: position 2,400,560 of record NZ_CP031697.1, on the reverse strand, counting down.
TTGCGCAGCAACCTCTACTATGGCGAGCGCAACCACTGCGCACGGGCCGGAAAATTCCACGCTGCACATCGGTCTGCGCCTGCTCAGCGGCTGCGAACTGCGCACCACGCCGCCGCGCGTCAGTTGCTCCAGGGGCACGCCGATGGCGATCGCCGAGCCTGCCAGCCGCGGTGAAGCGCCTCCAATCGCCAGCACCGGCCAGGACGCCAGCGCACTCGCCGGGCCGACGCCCGCAAGTAGCGCGCGCCTCACCACCATCGCGTTTTGAGCATGGCCGCCTCCCGTCATGTTCACAGTCTGCTGACCTCGCTCTTGGTCATGGCCTGTGCAACAGCAAGCGCCACCGCCCGCGCCGCCGAAATCGCCATCGCGCCCACCACCGCGCATATCCCGGCCGACAGCGACCAGGCCACCGTCTGGCTCTACAACCAGGCCGCGCAGCCGTGGCGTGCCGATGCCAAGCTCTACCGCTGGCGTCAGGACGGCGAACGCGAACTGCTTGAGCCGGCCAGCGGCGCCACCGTCAGCCCGGCGTATTTCGAAATTCCGTCGCAAGGCCGGCAGCTGCTGCGGGTGATTCGCCTCGGCCCCAGCCCCACGCAGGCCGAAGACAGCTACCGTCTCGTCGTGACCCAGCACGCCATCGGCAACGAGACCGACTTGCTGCGCTATTCCACGCCGGTATTCGCACAGTCCAGCCAAGCCAGCGCACCGCAGCCGGCACTCCAGGCCACCTTGGCCGGGTATGGCAGCGACCGCATGCTGCGCATTCACAACCCCGGGGTCAGCCACGCACGCCTGGCCGATCTGGCCTATGTCGACGCGGATGGCACCCGCCGCAGCATCCGCAAGGACCTGGCCGGCTATGTCCTGCCTGGTCAGACCCGCCAGTGGGCCCTACCGGGCAACCTGCCCGCAGGCAGCGGCCGCTTCGTGGCGCGTATCAATAGCGATATCGAGAGCACGCTGGCTTTAGAGCCGGGCATCGGCAACTGAGAATCGGGAATTGGTAGAGCGCCTTGCGGTGGCTGACCGTTTTATGGACTGGTGAATTTATGGACTGGTGAACGCTCAGGCGAGCTAGACCTTGCAATTCCCAATTCCGGCCAATTGCACCACGCCGCCAGGCCCGCTATACTCCGCGCGCTGTTTTGCGTCTTCACGCATTGCGTCGTTCACGTCGGACGTCACCGACGAATTCACACCTGCTGCCGCCATCCGCGCCGGGGTGCCCTCACACAGGGTTCGTCGCGGAGGCAACAGGGAAGCCCAACCCCGGAATCTTTGCGTGTGTCGGTGCGCGTCTCTCGCAAGCCCACGCGTCCATGTGCGGACTTCTCAACAGTCCAGTCCGCGCACGGCGATTCCGCTCTCAGGAGTTACTGCAATGCCCCAAGTCACCATGCGTCAGATGCTGGAAGCCGGCGTCCACTTCGGTCACCAGTGCCGTTACTGGCACCCCAACATGGCGCAGTACATCTTCGGCGCACGCGGCAAGATTCACATCATCAACCTCGAAAAGACGGTTCCGCTTTTCAACGATGCGATGAACTATCTGTCCTCGATCGCGCAGAAGCGCGGCACCATCCTGTTCCTGGGCACCAAGCGCAGCGCGCGCGCGTCCATCAAGGAAGAGGCCGAGCGTTGCGGCATGCCGTTCATGACCCAGCGCTGGCTGGGCGGCACGCTGACCAACTTCCGCACCGTCAAGCAGTCGGTTGCCCGTCTGAAGGAACTGGAGGCGGCCGAGACCGATGGCACCTTCGACAAGCTGGTCAAGCACGAAGTGCTGAGCCTGCGTCGCGAGCGCGAGAAGCTGGACGCCTCGCTGGGTGGCATCAAGGAAATGAACCGTCTGCCCGACGCGATCTTCGTGATCGACATCGGCCATGAAGACATCGCCATCAAGGAAGCCAAGAAGCTCGGCATCCCGGTGATCGCCGTTGTCGACACCAACTACAACCCCAACCTGGTCGACTACGCCATCCCGGGTAACGACGACGCCATCCGCGCCGTGCAGCTGTACGCACGTGCCGCTGCCGATGCCGTGCTGGAAGGCAAGGCTGCTGCGCCGAACTCGGCGTCAGTGCGCGAAGAAGAGTTCTCGGCTGAGTCCGCCGACGAAGGCAAGGGCCGTCGCGCTCCGGCCAAGAAGGGCGAGAAAAAGGCCGACGCTCCGGCTGCCGAGTAATCGGCATGCAATGCGGCCGCACCATGCTGTGCGGCCGCAGCCCCGACGGCGTCCTCGCGGCCCGTCGCTGAGGCCACTGACGATATCTACGGGGGCGGCAGCGCGCTGCACCGTCTCCTACTGGCGGAAACACTTCCGCCGCACGCATTTGTCCATATGAGGTAATTCCATGGAAATCACTGCTTCCCTGGTCAAGGAACTGCGCGAGCGCACCGGCGCCGGCATGATGGAGTGCAAGAAGGCACTCGTCGAAAACGCAGGCGACATCGACGCCGCGGCCGAGTGGCTACGCAAGTCGGGTCTGGCCAAGGCCGACAAGAAGGCTGACCGCGTCGCCGCCGAAGGCCGCATCGCCACTGCACAGGCCGGCGGCAAGGCCGTGCTGGTCGAAGTCAACTCCGAGACCGACTTCGTCGCCAAGGACGAGAACTTCCTGGCCTTCACCGAGGTTGTAGCCAATGCCGCACTGAACTCGGATGCTGCCGATGCCGAAGCGCTCAAGAGCATCAAGCTCGACAGCGGCGAGACCATCGAAGAGCGTCGCGCTGCGGTGATCGCCAAGGTCGGCGAAAACCTGCAGGTGCGTCGCCTGGTCCGTATCGACAGCGCCAACAACGTAGCGGCCTACGTGCACGGCGGCCGTATCGGCGTGCTGGTCGAGCTGAAGGGTGGCGACATCGAGCTGGCGCGCGGCATCGCGATGCACATCGCTGCGATGAACCCGCCGCACGTCAAGGCCTCCGACGTTCCGGCCGAATTCGTTGCCAAGGAAAAGGAAATCGAACTGGCCAAGATGTCTGAGAAGGACAAGGCCAAGCCGGCCGATATCCTGGAAAAGATCATCAGCGGCAAGATCAGCAAGATCGTCAACGAAGTGACGCTGTACGGCCAGCCGTACGTGCTGAACACCGACCAGACCGTCGAGCAGGCCGTCAAGGCCGCCGGCGCCGAAGTGATCCGGTTCCAGCGCCTGGCCGTTGGCGAAGGCATCGAAAAGGTGGTGGAAGACTACGCCGCCGAAGTGATGAAGCAGGCCGGCCTGGCCTGATCTTCACCACTCAGAAAAAGCCGCGGCATGCCGCGGCTTTTTTTACCTGCACGCCACACATCCGCAGCGTGTCGCAAATCTGAAACGAACGCATCCGCCACCTGCGCAAGCGGCCGCAACGCTACAGATGCGGTCGGCATTGCCGTTACTTCACGATGGCGACCAGGCTTTTGGCGTCTATCGCGCACGTTTTTACCGCGCGGCGATTTTACCGCGCGGCGATGGCGCAGCATGGCGCGCCCCATCCAACGACCGCAGCTGTATGCTTACGGTCACTGTCGGCGATGACTCAATGCAACCAGATCTCCAGGCCGCCCTGCATTACTGCCGCAACCTGCCATCGCCGCCCGGCATTGCGCTGCGCATCATCGAACTTGCGCAGGACCCGGACGTGGACATGACCACCACGGCCAACGTGATCGGCATGGACATGGCATTGACCGCGCGCGCACTGAGCAACAGGTCACGCCGCTGCCAACAAAAGAATTTTTACCACGCCAGGTGACGGGCTTCCGCTAGAATTGCCGGGGTTTGCAGATTCCCTACCCCGAGGCCTCCCCCATGTCCGAACTTTCCTATCGCCGCATTCTTCTCAAACTTTCCGGGGAGGCGCTGATGGGAGACGGGGATTACGGCATCGACCCGAAGGTGATCAATCGCCTGGCGCATGAAGTGATCGAGGCCCAGCAGGCCGGCGCGCAGGTAGCGCTGGTGATCGGCGGCGGCAACATCTTCCGCGGCGCCGGCCTGGCTGCAAGCGGCATGGACCGCGTCACCGGCGACCACATGGGCATGTTGGCCACCGTGATCAATGCGCTGGCGATGCAGGACGCACTGGAAAAACTCGGCGCCAAGGTGCGCGTGATGAGCGCGATCAAGATCAACGACGTCTGCGAAGACTTCATCCGCCGTCGTGCGATCCGCCATCTGGAAAAAGGCCGCATTGCGATCTTCGCCGCCGGCACCGGCAACCCGTTCTTCACCACCGACTCGGGCGCAGCGCTGCGCGCGATCGAGATCGGTGCCGACTTGTTGCTCAAGGCAACCAAGGTCGATGGCGTGTACGACAAGGACCCGAAGAAGCACACCGACGCGGTGCGCTACGACAGTCTGACCTACGATCAGGTCATCATGCAGGACCTGGAAGTGATGGACACCGCCGCCTTCGCACTGGCGCGCGACAGCGACCTGCCGTTGCGCATCTTCGGCATGAGCGAGCCGGGTGTGCTGCTGCGCATCCTGCACGGCGAACAGATCGGCACGTTAGTGCAGGGCCGTAGCTGAGTTTGGAGATGCGGGAGTCGGGATTGGGGATTCGTCACAGCGTGGTGCGACGCACTGCGCTGATGGCTGATCGAGATCGACCTCCGCTGTGAACCGGCTGCGCAGGTCCTGACGGCTTGCGAGTCGGAAACCTCAGTCCCGGCTATAATCCATGGATTCAGCTCCAAACGGATTCCGGCGATGCTCACCCAGATCAAACAAGACGCGCAGACGCGCATGACCAAGAGCATCGATGCTCTGCGCCATTCCTTGACCACCGTTCGCACCGGCCGCGCCTCGCCGGCGCTGCTGGACGGCATCAAGGTCAAGGCCTACGGCACCGACACACCCCTGAATCAGGTCGCCAGCATCAGCGTGTCCGAAGGCCGCTCACTGGTCATCAGCCTGTTCGACAAGGGCATGATCAAGGACGTGGAAAAAGCCATCTACGCCTCGGATCTGGGCCTGACCCCGACCGTGGTCGGCACCGTGATCCGTCTGAACCTGCCGCCGCTGACCGAGGAGCGCCGCAAGGAGCTCAGCAAGTCGGTGCATGGCGAAGGCGAAGACAGCAAGGTGGCCATCCGCAACATCCGTCGCGATGCCAACCAGCAGGTCAAGGATCTGCTCAAGGACAAGGCCGTCACCGAAGACGAAGCCCGCGGTGCCGAAGACGACATCCAGAAGCTCACCGACAAGGCCATCAAGGATGTGGATGAGGTCGTCAAGGCCAAGGAACAGGAATTGATGACGGTCTGATCGTGGCATCGCCTGCCATGCATCCAGTCCCTCCTGTCGCAGACGTGCCGCGCCACATTGCCATCATCATGGATGGCAACGGACGTTGGGCGCAGCGTCGGCGGCGTCCGCGCGTGATCGGCCACCGCGCCGGTGCGCGCGCGGTCAATCGCACGATCGATTTCTGCCTGGAAAAAGGCGTGTCGGCGCTCACCCTGTTCGCGTTCTCCAGCGAAAACTGGGGCCGTCCGCAGGATGAGGTCGATGCGCTGATGAAGCTCTTCCTGCATGCGCTCGACCGCGAGGTTGGAGAACTGCAGCGGCGTGGCGTGCAGGTGCGCTTCATCGGCGACCGCAGCCGCTTCGCCGCACCGTTGCGCGATCGCATGGCCGGCGCCGAGCGTAGCACCGCCGCCAATGCGCGGCTGGTGCTGAGCATCGCAGCCAGTTACGGCGGCCGCCAGGACATCGCCACGGCTGCCCGCGCATTGGCCGAAGACGTCGCTGCCGGCCGTTTGCAGCCGGAGCAGATCGACGAAGCGCTGCTGTCCAGCCGTGTGGCCCTGGCCGACCTGCCCGCGCCGGATCTGTTCATCCGCACCGGTGGCGACACCCGCATCAGCAATTTCCTGCTGTGGCAGCTGGCCTACACCGAACTGTGGTTCACCGAAACCCTGTGGCCGGAGTTCGATGCCGGCGTAATGCAGCAAGCGCTGGACGACTATGCCGGGCGCGAACGCCGCTTCGGCCTGACCAGTGCACAGATCGCCGACAAGGCGACGGAGACGTCCTCCGCATGACCAAGACTCGCGTGATTGCCGCGCTGATCATGGCGCCGCTCGCGATTTGCGCGATCGTGCTGCTGCCTAGTCAATGGCTGGCAGCGCTGGCAGCGGTCCTGTTCCTGACCGGCCTGTGGGAATGGCTCAAGCTTTCCGGCATCGACGACAGCCTGCCGCGCACCGTGCTGCTGATGCTCAACCTGCTGCTGATGGTGCTGATGGTATGGGCCTCGGCCGGCTCCATGGTGCTGTTTCAGATTGCGTCGCTCGTGGGCGTGGCGTGGTGGTTGCTGGCGCTGCTGTGGCTGCGCTTTTTCACCTTCGGCGCCGATCATTGCAACGGCCAGGCACGTGCGCTCAAGCTGGCCGCCGGCACCCTGGCGGTCCTGCCGGCCTGGGCGGCGCTGGTGCTGCTGCATGCCAGCCCGGACAAAGGCAACCTGTGGCTGCTGACATCGCTGACCACGGTGTGGGCGGCCGACTCCGGTGCGTACTTCGCCGGCCGCGCGTTCGGCAAGCACAAGCTGGCGCCGCGGGTCAGCCCCAACAAGACCATCGAAGGCCTGCTCGGCGGGATGCTTGCCGGCATTGCGGTGGCCTGCGCGTTCGGCTGGCTGGCCGGGCTGACGCTGGCGCATGTGCCGCAGCTGATGCTGGTTTCCGCGCTGGCGGTGCTGGCATCGGTGCTCGGCGACCTGTTCGAGAGCCTGCTCAAGCGCCACGCCGGTGCCAAGGACTCAGGCACGCTGATTCCCGGCCACGGCGGTGTATTGGACCGTATCGATGGCGTGCTCGCCGCCCTGCCGGTGTTTGCACTCGGCAAGGAAATTCTCGGATTCTAGGCATGGCTGGTTCTTCTCTCCGTCAGGTCGCCGTCTTCGGCGCCACCGGCTCGATCGGCGCATCGGCGCTGGACGTGATCGCGCGCCACCCCGAGCGGCTGCGCGCCAGCGTGCTGTCGGCCGGCAGCAAGGTCGAGGACCTGCTGGCGCTGTGCGCCGCGCACCAGCCTGCGCATGCGCTGATCGCCGATGCAGCGCTGTACCCGGCGCTACGCGATGGCCTGCGCGCGCTCGGGCTGGCGACCCAGGCGCATGCTGGCGCCGAGGCGCTGGACGCACTGGCCGGCAGCGACGCGTGCGACACCGTGGTGGCGGCCATCGTTGGTGCGGCCGGGCTGCCGTCTACGCTGGCCGCGGCGCGCGCTGGAAAGCGTCTGTTGCTGGCCAACAAGGAATCGCTGGTGCTGGCCGGCGAGTTGCTGACCCGCACCGCAACCGCCGCCGGCGCTGAAATCATTCCGATCGACAGCGAACACAGCGCCATCTTCCAGTGCCTGCGCTCCTGCGACGCTGGCCGCGGCGTGCGCCGGGTCATCCTGACTGCCTCCGGTGGCCCGTTCCGTGGCCGGGACCGCGCAGGGCTTGCGGCAGTCACGCCTGCGCAGGCGGTGGCGCATCCTAAGTGGTCGATGGGGCCGAAGATCTCGGTGGATTCGGCCACCCTGATGAACAAGGGCCTGGAAGTGATCGAGGCGCATCACCTGTTCGGCCTGCCGGGCGAGCAGATCGATGTGTTGGTGCACCCGCAAAGCCTGGTGCATTCGCTGGTCGAATTCGTCGACGGCTCCACCCTGGCCCAGCTTGGCCTGCCGGACATGCGCACCACTCTGGCGGTGGGCTTGGCCTGGCCGGAGCGGGTCGAATCCGGGGTTGGCGGGCTGGACCTGCTCAGCCAGGGCCGGCTGGATTTCGAGGCTCCGGACACCGCCGCATTCCCGTGCCTGCGCCTGGCCTGGGACGCATTACGGGCCGGTGGCACCGCACCGGCGATCCTGAACGCGGCCAACGAAGTCGCTGTTTCAGCGTTTCTTCAGGGCCAGGTGGGTTTCCTAGCGATCCCTGCGTTGGTCGAACACGCACTGACAACGCTCCCGCGGCACAATGCCGACACCCTCGACACCCTGCTTTTTGCCGATGCGCAAGCCCGGCAAATCACTGAACGCGCCCTCGCCCACCACGCCCTTCATGCCTGATCGATCCACGTCCGCGAGCTGCACACATGGGTGACTTCATCGGTTCGGTCTGGTGGATGATCGTCAGCCTGGGCGTGTTGGTGACCTTCCATGAGTTCGGGCATTTCTGGGTCGCGCGACGCTGCGGGGTCAAGGTGCTGCGTTTTTCGCTGGGCTTCGGCAAACCGTTGTGGATGCGCCGCGACCGCCATGGCACCGAGTTCGTAGTGGCCGCGATCCCGCTAGGCGGCTACGTCAAGATGCTCGACGAGCGCGAAGGCGAGGTGCCTCCGGTGGAGCTGGACCAGGCCTTCAATCGCAAGACCGTGTGGCAACGCATCGCGATCGTGGCGGCCGGTCCCATCGCCAACCTGTTGCTGTGCATGACGATGCTGTGGGCGATGTTTGTGGTGGGCAAGCAGGATTATTCGGCCACCGTCGGCCGCGCCGATGGGCTGGCGGCCGAAGCCGGGCTCGCCCCGGGCGAGCGCATCGTGCGCATCGACGGCCGCAGCGTCAGCAGCTGGAGCGATGCCAACATGCAGCTCACCACCGCGGCAATGGACAAGCGCGATGTCCGCGTCCTGACCGCCTCCGACGCTGCGAGCAGCAGCGAACATACCTTGCGCCTGTCGCAGTTGCCGGTCGGCTTCGACGAACGCCGGGTGGCGTCGCTGGCCGGCATCGGCTGGCAGTTCATGTTGCAGCCACCGGTGATTGCCGCAGTGGTGAAGGGTTCGGTGGCCGACGGCCTGCTCAAGCCGGGCGACCGCATCGTGGCCATCGACGGCCAGCCGATCCGCTCGGCAGAAGACATCATTCCGCAGGTGCAGGCGCTGGGTGCGCACGGCGGCCCGGGCATGATCGAGGTGGCACGCGGTGAAGACCGTCTGGCCCTGGAAATCGCCCCGCGCAAATCGACGCAAGGCCAGTGGATGATCGGCGTGCGCCCGGCCGCCGCGCCGGCCCCGGAATACGACAGCCGTCAGCAATACGGGCTGCTCGCCGCCGTGCCGGCTGCGATCCGCGAAACCGGCCGAATGACGGCCGATTCGCTGGGCATGATGAAGCGCATGCTCACCGGCCAGGCCTCGGTCAAGAGCATCTCCGGCCCGGTCACCATTGCGCGCGCGGCCAACGCCTCGGCCGAACGCGGGCTCGACTGGTTCCTGTATTTCCTGGGGTTGCTGTCGCTCAGCCTGGCGATCTTCAACCTGATGCCCATCCCGATCTTGGACGGGGGGCATCTGCTGTATTACCTTATCGAGTTGATCAAGGGCAGCCCGATCAGCGAACGGGCCATGATTGCCGGACAATACGTCGGCCTGGCGGTCCTGGCCGGGTTGATGGGACTGGCGTTCTACAACGACATCCTCGGTCTGGTTCCACGATGAAGCTGTTCCACTCTTTCCGCCTGTTGTCGTCGTCATACGCCGGCATCCAGCAATACCCGAATACGACTCCAACCGGATGTGACATGACGCGTCTTCCCACTCGCCGCCTGCTTGCCCTCGCTCTTGCCGCCGGCCTCAGCCTGCCGGCCGTTGCCCTGGCCGCCGAGCCGTTCGTTGCCAGCGACATCCGCGTCGACGGCCTGCAGCGCATTGCCTCCGGCACCGTGTTCACCTATCTGCCGGTGAACCGCGGCGACACCGTGGACGATGCCAAGGTGGCCGACGCGATCCGTGCGCTCTACCGCACCGGCTTCTTCGAGGACGTGCAACTGGATCGCCAGGGCAACATTCTGGTGATCACGGTCAAGGAGCGCCCGGCGATCAACAAGCTCACCGTGACCGGCAACAAGGACATCAAGTCCGAGGAACTGCTCAAGGGCCTGGGCGACATCGGCCTGACCGAGGGCGGTACCTTCGACCGCCTGAGCCTGGACCGCGTGACCCAGGAATTGACCCGCCAGTACAACAACCGCGGCAAGTACAACGTGGAAATCACCCCGACGGTGAGCCCACTGGACCGTAACCGCGTCGATGTGGCCATCGCGATCAAGGAAGGCAAGGCGGCCAAGATCCGCCACGTCAACCTGATCGGTACGGAAAAGTTCGCCAACGAGGACATCCTGGACAACTGGGAATCCAAGGAACACAACTGGGCCTCGTGGTACCGCCGCGACGACCAGTACTCCAAGGAAAAGATGTCCGGCGACCTGGAGAAGCTCAACTCCTGGTACCTGGACCGCGGCTATGTGGACTTCAGCATCGACTCCACCCAGGTGTCGATCAGCCCCGACAAGCGCGACATGTTCATCAGCGCCGGGGTTACCGAGGGCGAGCAATACAAGATTTCCGAGATCAAGGTCACCGGCGACACCGTGCTGCCGCAGGCCGACATCGAGCGTCTGGTGATTCCCAAGGCCGGCGACATCTTCTCGCGTGCGCTGCTGGAGCACACCTCCGATGCGATCACCAACACGTTGAGCAACGTCGGTTATGCGTTCGCCAAGGTCAATCCGATCCCGACCCCGAACCGCGAAGACCGCACCGTGGCGGTGAACCTGCAGGTGGTGCCCGGCCCGCGCGTGACCGTGCGCCGCATCCTCTACAAGGGCAATAGCCGCACCTCCGACGAGGTCTTGCGCCGCGAAATGCGCCAGTTCGAAAACACCTGGTACTCGCAGGCGGCGATAGACCGTTCCAAGATCCGTCTGCAGCGCCTGGGCTACTTCGAAAGCGTCGAGGTGGAAACGCCCGCGGTGCCCGGCAGCAACGACCAGGTCGACGTGGTCTACAACGTCAAGGAGACCACCTCCGGCAGCTTCGTGGTTGGCCTGGGTTACTCACAGAGCTTCGGTGTGACCACCTCGGTGCAGTTGTCGCAAAACAACTTCCTGGGCGGTGGTAACCGGGTGGCGGTGGAGGCCTCGCGCAGCAGCTATCAGCAGCGTTATGCGTTCTCCTACACCAACCCGTTCTTTACCGACGACGGCGTGTCGCTGGGCTACAACCTGTCCTGGCGGTCGCTGGATTATTCGAACTTCAACACCGCCCAGTACAACAGCAAGAACGGAGCGGCGCAGGTATTGTTCGGCGTGCCGATCACCGAGAACGATACCGTTTCGGCGATGGTCGGCATCGACAGCAACCAGATCAACACGTTCCAAGGCCAAACCCCGCAATCGATCATCGACTACATCGATGCAGTCGGTTCGCGCACCTTCCATGCCTGGCGCACCGAGCTGGGCTGGGCGCGCGACACCCGCAACGATTTCTTCATGCCAACACGCGGCATCTACCAGCGTGTGGGCCTGGAAACCACCCTGCCCGGCTCCACGGTCGAGTACTACAAGCTCAACTACCAGATCTCCAAGTACTGGCCGATCATCCCGGCGCTGGTGTTGAACACGCGCTTCGAGCTGGGCTATGGCGATAGCTACGGCAGCGACACCACCCGCGTGTTCACCAACCCGGATGGCTCGACCCGGACCGTTACCGCCAGCGGCCTGCCGTTCTACGAGAACTTCTACGCTGGCGGCACCAACTCGGTGCGCGGCTTCGAAGACAACACCTTAGGTCCACGTTCGGAGCGCAACCTCAACTACAGCCGCGGCCAGCCGCTGGGTGGTTCGTTCAAGACGGTGGGCTCGGTGGAAATGTATTTCCCCAAGCTGTTCGATAGCCCATCGGCGCGCATTTCGGCGTTCTTCGACTTCGGTAACGTGTACAACGGCGTGGACAACTTCAAGGCCAACGAGCTGCGTGCGTCCACCGGTGTGGCGCTGTTGTGGCGCGCCCCGGTCGGCCCGATTTCGATCAGCTACGCGTTCCCGCTGAAGAAGGAAGACAACGACCAGATCGAGCGTCTGCAGTTCACCTTCGGCAGTCAGTTCTAAGATTGGCACACAACACAATGGCGGCCCGGATACTCGGGCCGCCATTGTTTGTTTGAACACCCTGGTGTGAAACAGACTTAGAAGTACGTGTTCCAGACGTTGCCCAGGCAGGTGGCGGTGGCGCCCCAGTCGGACGAGTTGACGCATTGCACCTGCTGGTCCCAGAAGCTCTGCGCGTCGGCGCGCTGTTGCGCGAGAAATCATCGGCCGATGCACTATGGTGATCGCCCCCAGTAGGATCACGCACCGAAAATGGAGAGGACAGTTTTCATAGGCTTCTTCCTTCGGTTCGCCGCGTCGTTGCGGCCCCGCAAGAAATACGCCCGACTGTTTAGCCAACTTTTTGCGACGTTTTTCCTATAAAATCAGCACTTTACCGTTTACGCGAGATTTACCCTGATGCGCTTGACCGCCAGTGCGATTGCCGGACAATTTGGGTTGACCGTTCTTGGTGACGGCAGCACCGAAGTCAGCGGCGTCGCCACCCTGGCCCATGCCGGCGCGGGACAGCTGAGTTTTCTGTCCAACCCGCGCTATCGCCCGCAGCTGGCCGACTCCCAGGCCGCAGTGGTGGTGTTGCGTGCCGACGATGCCGAAGCCGCCAAGGGCACCGCGCTGGTCGCCAAGGATCCGTATACCGCGTTCGCCAAGATCGCCGCGCTGTTCGACGTAGCGCCGGTATGCGAACCGGGTATTCATCCGTCTGCGGTCATCGACCCGACCGCGCAGGTGTCGCCTGGCGCGCATGTCGGTCCGTTCGTCAGCATCGGTGCGCGTAGCCGCGTGGGCGATGGCTGCGTGATCGGCACCGGCAGCCTCATCGGCGCGGACTGCGTGGTGGACGACGGCAGCGAACTGCTCGCCCGCGTCACCCTGGTGACCCGCGTGCGGCTGGGCAAGCGCGTGCGCATCCACCCCGGCGCGGTGATCGGCGCCGACGGCTTCGGCCTGGCCATGGATGCCGGCCACTGGATCAAGGTGCCGCAGCTCGGCGGCGTGGTGATCGGCGACGATTGCGAAATCGGTGCCAACACCTGCATCGACCGCGGCGCGCTGGAAGACACCGTGCTGGAAGAAGACGTGCGCGTGGACAACCTGGTGCAGATCGCCCACAACTGCCGCATCGGCGCACACAGTGCCATTGCCGGCTGCTCCGGCATTGCCGGTAGCGCAAAGATCGGCCGTTACTGCCTGCTCGGCGGGCATGTCGGCGTGGTCGGCCATCTGGAGATCTGCGACAAGGTGGTGATCACCGGCAAGTCCGTCGTGCGTAATTCCATCCATGAGCCGGGCGAGTATTCGTCCGGCACCCCTCTCACCGACAATCGCACGTGGCGCAAGAATGCCGCGCGCTTCAAACAGCTCGATGTGCTCGCTAGGCGCATCCTGGCTGTTGGCAAGGAAAAAGAATGAGCCACCCCGCTTACGAACTGCCGATCGACGTCAACCAGATCCAGGCGCTAATCCCGCACCGCTATCCGTTCCTGTTGATCGACCGGGTCATCGAGCTGGACCTGGAAGCCAAGCGCATCGTCGGGCAGAAGAACGTCAGCATCAACGAGCCGTTCTTTCAGGGCCACTTCCCGACCCGTCCGGTGATGCCGGGTGTGTTGATCATCGAAGCGCTGGCGCAGGCCGGCGGCGTGATGACCCAGCTCGGTCTGGGCCGCGATGCGCTGTCCAAGCTGTTCTACATGGTCAAGGTAGACAACGCCCGCTTCAACAAGCAGGTGGTGCCGGGCGATGTGCTGATCCTGGAGGTGCAGATGAAGCGCCTGATCCGCAACATGGGATGCTATTACGGCGAGGCCAAGATCAACGGCGAAATCGTTGCCAGTGCCGAAATCATGTGCGCCGCCGCGAGGGAATAACCCGCTTTTGGAGGTGAGACACGATGCGTGATCAAGCACCCTTGATTCATCCCACCGCCGTCATCGACCCGTCGGCGCAACTGGCCAGCGACGTGCGCGTCGGCGCCTTCTCGCTGATCGGCGCCGATGTGCACATCGGCGCGGGCACCGAGGTGGGGCCGCATTGCTCGATCCACGGCCCAACCCGGATCGGTCGCAACAACCGCTTCATCGGCCACGCTGCAATCGGCGGCGAACCGCAGGACAAGAAGTATGCCGGCGAGCGCACCGAACTGGTGATCGGCGACGACAACGTGATTCGCGAATTCGTCACCATCAACCGCGGCACCCGCGGTGGCGGCGGCATCACCACGGTCGGCAACGACAACTGGATGCTGGCCTACACGCATGTGGCGCACGACTGCCATGTGGGCAACCACTGCGTGTTTTCGAATAACACCACGTTGGCCGGCCACGTCACCGTGGGCGACTACGTGATCATCAGCGGCTTTGCCGGCGCGCATCAGTTCTGCCGGATCGGCGCGCACGCCTTCCTGGGCATGGGCGCGCTGACCAACGGGGATGTCCCGCCGTTCACCATGGTCGGCAGGGAATCGCTGGGCCGTCCGCGCGGCATCAACAGCGAAGGGCTAAAGCGCCGCGGTTTCGACGCCGAACGCATCACCGCGATCAAGCGCGCCTACCGCACGCTGTACGTCGCCGGCCTGCCGCTGACCGACGCCAAACTGCAGCTGGCCGAACAGGCCAAGAGCAGCGACGATGTGCGCGGGATGCTGGAGTTCATCGAAGCTGCAGAACGGTCGTTATTGCGATGACGGGAATCGGGAATCAGACGTCGGGAATCGAGACAGGCGTGCATGATCGCGCGCCTGCAGACGGCGAGCCCACGGCTCTGCCGATTTCCCATTCCCCACTCCCCATTCCCGGCGCGCATGCGCGCCCTCCCCGCTTCGCATTGATTGCCGGCGAGGCCTCTGGCGACATCCTCGGCGCGGGGTTGATTGCGCAATTGCGGCTGCGCTATCCGAATGCCGAATTCGTCGGTATCGGTGGCGATGCGATGCGTGGGGCCGGTTGCCAGACCTGGTTCGATGCCAGCGAATTGGCGGTGATGGGTCTGACCGAAGTGCTGCGGCATTTGCCGCGCCTGCTCAAGCTGCGCAGCGCATTCCGCGAGCGCGTGCTGGCGTGGAAGCCGGACGTGTTCATCGGCATCGACGCACCCGATTTCAATCTACCGGTGGAGCGCTGGCTCAAGCAGCGCGGGATCAAGACCGTGCACTACGTCAGCCCCTCGGTGTGGGCGTGGCGCGAGAAGCGTGCCGAAAAGATCGCCGTCAGCGCCGATCTGGTGTTGTGCCTGTTCCCGATGGAGCCGCCGATTTACGCCAAACACGGCGTGGACGCGCGCTTCGTCGGCCATCCGATGGCCGACGATATCGCTTACCAGGCCGACCGCGATGCTGCGCGCGCCACGCTGGGGTTGTCCGCCTCCAGTACCGTGCTGGCAGTGCTGCCCGGCAGCCGGCATGGCGAAATCAGCCGGCTCGGCGACACGTTTCTCCAGGCTGCCTGGCTGGTGTGCGAACACATCCCTAACCTGCACGTACTGGTACCGGCAGCCAACGCGGGCTGCAAGCAACTGCTGGCCGAGCAGCTCTCGCGCTCGTCGCTGCCAGTGATGCGATCGCACCTGATCAACGGCCAGGCGCGCACCGCGATGTTGGCCGCCGACGTCGTGCTGTTGGCCTCCGGCACCGCCACGCTGGAAGCGATGCTGGTCAAGCGCCCGATGGTGGTCGGCTACAAGGTCGCCCCGCTCACCTACCGCATCGTCAAGCTGCTGGGGCTGATCAAGGTCAACCGCTACGCCCTGCCCAATATCCTGGCCAATGACGATCTCGCGCCCGAGCTGATGCAGGACGACTGCATGCCCGAGCGACTGTGCGTGGCGCTGCTGGACTGGTTGAAGCATCCCGCCAAGGTCGCTGCGCTGCAGCCGCGTTATCTGGCACTGCATGCAGCGTTGCGCCGCGATGCGTCGGCGCGGGCAGCGGAGGCGGTGGCTGGGCTGCTTCAGGGCCGGGATTGGTCAGGAGCAAACATATGAAGATTCTCGCTGCGAACGCCCAGGCCGATAGCTCCAACACCGAGGCGCGCCAGTCGCTCTTGTTCAGCCAATCCCCAATCCCGAATGCCGAATCCCGGCTCTTGGTCGCCGGCGTCGATGAAGCGGGCCGCGGGCCGCTCGCTGGCCCCGTCGCCGTCGCCGCCGTGGTGTTCGACCCGAACAAGCCGCGCATCAATGGGCTGGACGATTCCAAGCAGCTTACCGCCGAGCGGCGCGAGCAGTTGTATGCGCGCATCGTCGATCGGGCGCTGGCGTGGTCGGTGGTGTTGATCGACAGCGAGGAGATCGACCGCATCAATATCTACCAGGCCACCATGCTCGGCATGCGGCGCGCGGTGGAAGGCGTGGCGCATGTGGCCGGATTCGCGCGCATCGATGGCAACCGCGTGCCCAAGGGGCTGCCCTGCCCGGCCGAGGCGCTGATCGGCGGCGACGCGCTGGACCGCGCCATCATGGCCGCCTCGATCGTGGCCAAGGTCACCCGCGACCGGCTGATGCACGAACTGCACGCGCAACATCCAGAGTATCGCTTCGACCAGCACAAGGGCTACAGCACGCCGATGCACCTGGCTGCATTGCAGACCCACGGGCCATGCCCGCAGCATCGACGCAGTTTTGCGCCGGTCCGCTTGGCGCTGGAAGGCCGTGAGCAGGGATCGGCCGCGATCGGCGACCCAGAGCAGTTGCAGGTCGCGCAGCTGGTTGCGCCGCTGTAAAACGCGCGGGGTCCTTATTCGAAGTGGTTGGCTGCCGGCGGGCTCTGACAGCTGAAGGTGCTGGTTAGACCGTTGCGAGGCAGTGTTGCGCACCGGACCTGCCTGTCAGGACGCAGAAGGCCGCCGGCCGCGCAATCCGCCAAGACCGGCGAAAACGGATCGCTTGCCCCCCGCAAACTGCCTGTTGCAGTCGGGAGCGATAACAGCCGTAAGTCGGGCAAGGCACCGCGCCGTTGAAGGCACGCACCGTTCCACCCGCACCGGCCCGACATTCACAGACACGCCCGGACGCAGGCCCACAGCGGTATCTCAGAGCCCGGGCGTCAAGCGATTTACCCAGATGTTGGCACCACGCTCTCGGCTCCGGGGTGTCGGCCCGCTCCCGCCGCCCCAGCTGTCAAGCCTTGTCCGTCCCCGCCCCCGCCGGTACCCTGACAGCGCATTATTCCGGTCTCGCATGTCCACTTCCCGCTTCGTCCATCTGCACGTCCACACCGAGTTCTCGCTGGCGGATTCCACTATCCGTGTGCCCGAGAAACCGGATCAGGCTGACCCGAAAAAGGCCAAGCAGGCCAACCTGCTGAGCCGGGCCGTCGAAATCGACATGCCCGCGTTGGCGGTCACCGACCTCAACAACCTGTTCGCACTGGTCAAGTTCTACAAGGCCGCCGAAGGCGTGGGCATCAAGCCGATCGCCGGCGCCGACGTGATGATCGCCACACCGGACATGACGCCCTGGCGCATGACCCTGCTGTGCCGCGACCGGGAGGGCTACCTGAGCCTGTCGCGGCTGCTCACCCGCGCCTGGATGGAAGGCCACCGCCCGGAAGGCGGCGTGGCGATCCATCCGGAATGGCTGCAGGCCGGCCACGCCAACCTGTTTGCGCTGGCCGGCCGCGACAGCTTGGCCGGGCGTTTGTTCAGCGAAGGCCGCGCCGACCTGGCCGAGCAACAACTGGCCGACTGGCAGCGCGTGTTCGGCGACGGCCTGCACCTGGAACTCACCCGCACCGGTCGCGAGTGCGAAGAACGCTTCAACCAGTTCGCGCTCAACGCAGCGGGCGTACGCGGGCTGCCGGTCGTGGCCAGTAATGACGTGCGGTTTTTATATGCAAGCGACTTCAACGCACACGAAGCGCGCGTGTGCATTTCCTCGGGCCGCGTGCTCGACGACCCCAAGCGCCCGCGCGACTACAGCGACCAGCAGTACCTGAAATCCAGCGAGGAGATGGCGGCATTGTTCGCCGACATCCCCGACGCGATCGACAACACCCACGCGCTGGCGCAACGCTGCAACATCGAGATGCGCCTGGGCACCTACTTCCTGCCCGCCTACCCGGTGCCGGACGACGAGACGCTGGACAGCTGGATCCGCAGCCAATCGCGCGACGGTCTGGCCGCACGTCTGGAAAAAAGCCCGATTGCACCGGGCAAGACGCGCCAGGACTACGTGGACCGGCTCGAATTCGAGCTGGACACCATCATCAACATGGGCTTCCCTGGCTACTTTCTGATCGTGGCCGACTTCATCCAGTGGGGCAAGAACCAGGGCATTCCGATCGGCCCAGGGCGTGGCTCCGGTGCCGGCTCGCTGGTGGCCTGGGCGCTGCAGATCACCGATCTGGACCCGCTGCCGTACAACCTGCTGTTCGAGCGCTTCTTGAACCCCGAGCGCGTGTCGATGCCCGACTTCGACATCGACTTCTGCATGGACCGCCGCGACGAAGTCATCGACTACGTGGCACGCAAGTACGGCCGCGAGCGCGTCAGCCAGATCATCACCTACGGCACCATGGCCGCCAAGGCGGTGGTGCGCGATGCCGGGCGCGTACTCGGTTTCACCTATGGTCTGGTCGACAGCGTCGCCAAGCTGATCCCCAACATCCTGGGCATCACGCTCAAGGATGCGATGGGCGAAGGCAAGGATTCGGAGATGGCCTCGCCGGAACTGATCCAGCGCTACCAGGTCGAAGACGACGTGCGCGACCTGATGGACCTGGCGCGCCAGCTCGAAGACCTCACCCGCAACGCCGGCAAGCACGCCGGCGGCGTGGTGATCGCGCCCGAGCCGCTGAGCGAATTCTGCCCGCTGTTCGCCGAACACGACGAAGACGGCCGCGGCAAGAATCCGGTCACCCAGTTCGACAAGGACGACGTCGAAGCGGTGGGCCTGGTGAAGTTCGACTTCCTCGGCCTGCGCACGCTGACCATCATCGATTGGGCGGTCAAGGCGATCAACGTGCGCCACGCACGCGCCGGCATCGACCCGGTCGACATCACCACCATTCCGCTCGACGACGTGCCCACCTACAAGGGCGTGTTCGCCTTGGGCAACACCGGCGCGGTGTTCCAGTTCGAATCCTCGGGCATGCGCCGCCTGCTCAAGGACGCGCGCCCGGACCGCTTCGAAGACCTGATCGCGCTGGTGTCGCTGTACCGCCCCGGCCCGATGGACCTGATCCCGGACTTCAACGCGCGCAAGCATGGCCAGCAGGAGATCGTCTATCCCGACCCGCGCACCGAAGTCATCCTGAAAGACACCTACGGCATCATGGTGTATCAGGAGCAGGTGATGCAGATGGCGCAGATCGTCGGCGATTACTCGCTGGGCGGCGCCGACCTGTTGCGTCGTGCAATGGGCAAGAAGGTGCCGGCCGAAATGGCCAAGCACCGCGAAATCTTCCGCGAAGGTGCGGCCAAGGGCGGCGTCAGCGCGGCCAAGGCCGACGAAATCTTCGACTTGATGGAGAAGTTCGCCGGCTACGGCTTCAACAAGTCGCACGCGGCCGCCTATGCGCTGGTCAGCTATCAGACCGCATGGCTGAAACGGCATTACCCGGCCGAATTCATGGCCGCGACGCTGTCCTCGGACATGGACAACACCGACAAGGTGGTCGGCTTTCTCGATGAGGTACGCAACCTCGGCCTCACCGTCAAGCCGCCACGCGTCAACGAATCGGCCTACATGTTCGAGGCGGCCAGCCCGGACACCATTCAATACGGCCTGGGCGCGATCAAGGGCGTCGGCCAGGGCGCGTGCGAGGCGATCGTCGAAGAACGCCAGCGCGGTGGCCCCTACACCACGCTGCTGGATTTCTGCACGCGCGTGGGCACCACCAAGCTCAATCGGCGCACGCTGGAAGCGATGATCAATGCCGGCGCGATGGATGGGCTGGGCAAGAACCGCGCTTCGCTGATGCTGCAGTTGCCCGAAGTGATGAAGGCCACCGAGCAGATGGCGCGCGAACGCGCCTCGGGGCAGAACTCGCTGTTCGGCGGTCCGGACCCGAGCGCGCCGGCAATGCGCCTGGACCTGCCCGAAAGCAAGGAATGGCCGCTGGGCCAGCTGCTCACCAGCGAGCGCGAAACGCTGGGCTTCTACCTCAGCGGCCACCCGTTCGACCCGCACCGCGAAGAAGTGCGCGAGCTGGTCGGCTGCGACCTGGGCGCGCTGGAAAAGATCCTCGCGTCGCAACAACGTGGCGCCGGTGGGGGCGGCGGCGATGGCGAAAAACGCGCCTGGCGTCCTGAAGTGAGCGCCATTCTTGCCGGCCAGGTGATCGGCGTGCGCCGCAAGGGCGACAGCCAGGTGTTCGTGCAATTGGAAGACGGCCGTGGCCGGGTCGAATGCAGCGCGTTCTCCGATGCGATGGCCGAGTTCGGCCACCTGCTGACCCGCGACCGCATCCTGATCGTCAAGGGCGGCCTGCGCGAGGACGAATTCAACGGCGGCTACAGCCTGCGCATCCGCCAGTGCTGGGACTACGAGCAGATCTGCGCCGACCACGCGCAGCGCCTGTCGCTGCGTCTGGATCTGCGCGAAAAACAGGCCTTCAAGCGCATCGACGCGCTGCTGGCCAAGCACCGCCCCGGCAAGACTCCCTTGCGCCTGGACCTGTTGCTACGTGCCCAGAGCGGTGGCGTGGCCGGCATGCTCGACCTCAACGGCAGCCACTCGGTGCGCATCGACCAGCAGCTCATGGACAGCCTGCGCGCCGACCCCGCGGTGCGGACGTTGAAGATCAAGTACAGCCCACCGTGGGCGTGAGGGGCCGGGATTGGGCATTCGGGATCAGGGATTCGTAAAAGCAGCACTGCGACTTCACGCTGCAACAGACCGCCGTTGCGAATCCCCAATCCCTGCCGTGCAACCGCACGGCTGCGTACGGGCCAGCCACACCGCTTCAGCTACACTCCCCTTCTTATGTTGACGACGCCATTGCATGAATCCTAACTACCTCGACTTCGAGCAACCCATCGCCGATCTGGAAGCAAAGATCCAGGAACTGCGCAAGGCCAGTACCGGGCCTGCGGTCAACGTGGAGACCGAAGTGCGTGCGCTGCGCGACAAGCTGCGCGTGCGCACCGCGCAGATCTTCCGCGATCTGTCGGCCTGGCAGGTTTCCCAGCTTGCGCGCCATCCGCAACGCCCGTATACGCTGGACTACATCAACACCATCTGCGACGAATTCCAGGAGCTGGCCGGCGACCGCGCCTATGCCGACGACAAGGCCATCGTCGGTGGCCTGGGCCGTATCGACGGCCGCCCGGTGGTGATCATCGGCCACCAGAAGGGCCGCGACACCAAGACCAAGGTGGCGCGCAACTTCGGGATGCCGCGCCCGGAGGGTTACCGCAAGGCGCTGCGCCTGATGAAGCTGGCCGAGCGCTTCCGGCTGCCGCTGCTGACCTTTATCGACACCCCCGGCGCCTACCCGGGCATCGGCGCCGAAGAGCGCGGCCAGTCCGAGGCGATTGCGCGCAATCTGCTGGAAATGGCCGAGCTGAAAATTCCGGTGATCTGCACCGTCATCGGCGAAGGCGGCTCCGGCGGCGCACTGGCGATCGGCGTGGGCGACCGCACCCTGATGCTGGAATACGGCACCTATTCGGTGATCTCGCCGGAAGGCTGCGCCTCGATCCTGTGGAAGGACGCCGGCAAAGCCAAGGACGCCGCCGAACAACTGGGACTGACCGCCCGCCGTCTGAAGGATCTCAGCCTGGTCGACAAGGTCATCCGCGAGCCCACCGGTGGCGCCCATCGCAATCCGCAGCAGATGGGCAAGCGGCTCAAGGCCGTGCTGCTCAACGAGCTCGACGCGCTGGAGAAGGTGCCACTGGAGACCTTGTTGCAGCAGCGCTATGAGCGCCTGCGCAGCTACGGCGCCTACGAAGGCCGCTGAGAATCCCACCATGGCCGCTCGCAGCCACTGATTCCCTGTATCGCGACGATCCCACCCTGCTGCTGGGCTTGGCGCAGGCGCAGTATTCGCTCCTGAAAAACCCCGGCCCCCAGTGACAGCGAGGACACCGCGGTGTCGATGGTGGCCTTGAGCCATTCCTCGCCCCCGGCCTCACCGATGGCAGCGCGAAAACGCCCGACCTGCATGGCATCGCAGGGCAGGCGCGGCGCATAGAACACCATGCCGCTGACGTGCTGCCAGACCACGTTCTCGGCCAAGCGCTGCACCCGTTCCTCGCCGCTGAGCTTGTCGGCGTGCTTCATGTACGCCAGGCTGGCCATCAGGCGTGGGCGACCAGCAGCGGCAATACCAGCGCCGGCGACCTGCACCGAGGGACCGAACAGAGCGTCCTGCGCGCACCTTGCGGACAACGTGCAGCGCCAGAGCGGCTTGGATCTGCGCCCAGGGCAGCCGCCTGGCCAGCACTGCCAGCCGGTGGCGCGGATCGATCATTTCGGCCCATGGCGGGCGGAAGAAGTCGGCGTTCTGGGTGTGGACCATCGGAAAAACTCCAGGGAATCAGATGCTGATAGACCAAGTGGGGGGATCGGCGCCCCTGCTACCCTGTGTTCATGCCGGGTAGCGGGGTTTTGCAGGGACGACTCATTTGCTGATGAGCGATCACGGTGGGTCAGTTTGAGGTTGTTGCTGAGGTCGCCAGAAATCTTTATAATTAAACGGTTTTTGTGGTGCATATATTCCCGATTTACTCTTAAAGTCGGGCTTGCAGTAGCAATTGCCGTCACCTTGGTCACTAAATTGCGCGGGCATTTATAAAAATGGCCGCAGGACAAATTATTTATAATCCCATGAAAAACAGTTTCCTCGCTAACAGCCCATCGCCGCAGCCGTTGTTCCGCCCCCTACTCGCCTTCGCCGCGTTGACGGCGACGATGGGCACTGCTCTTACTGCTCACGCCCAGAGCGCGGGTGCCACCGCGCCATCGACCACCACTGCGTCGGCCAGCACGCTGCCCTCGGTGCGGGTACTCGGCGATTCCGACAGCGACTCCCGCCAAGTCGGCGACCGCTCAGAGATCACCCTCAACCCGCAGGCCCTGCCCACCACCGTGCAGCACATCGGTCAGGAAGACATCGCCAACACCAATGTCGGTCGCGACGTTTCGAATATCTTTCGCCGGGTGCCGGGGGTCCTGGCCAACAACATCGACCAGGGGGACACCGGCAACGGTTTCCGGATGCGCGGCTTCGCGACCCAGGGCACGCACGGAGCCGACACGGCCGTGTACGTGGATGGTGTTCCGCAGAACATCCCGTCGATCCAGAGCATCGCTAGCCACGGCGCGGTGTTCCTCGAATGGCTGCCGCCCGAGCTAATCGGCGGCATCGACGTCATCAAGGGCCCCGTCTCGGCACTCTATGGCGACCAGAACCGGGCCGGCGCGGTCGACATCCGTACCCGCGACGGCGGCGACGCGACCCCGTCGAGCGTGAGCGTCAGCGCGGAGCGCTACGGGCTCAGGCGCACGGCCCTGGTGCTGTCCAACAAGCTCTCGCAAGTCGACTCCCTCCTGGTTGCCGACCTGTCCCGCAACGATGGCTATCGCTATGCATCCAATACCGACCGGGAGAGCCTCTCCTGGAAGCTGTCCACGCAACAGGACAGCGGAAAATACAGCCTGCGCCTGACACGCTATGTGTCCGATTTCCAGGCCGCTGGCTACTTGGCGCTCTCCGACCTGCAGAAAGGCCTGGACCCGCGTTCGACCCAATTCAACAACCCGGGCTTCGGGGCCACGCGGCGCACCAGCGTGGTCGTGAATCGGGCGCCGACAGCCGGCGAAGAGGGCTGGTACGCGACTGCCTACGGCGAGAGCCTCTACCGCCAGCGCGCCGTCGCGACGAGTGCAACCCGACATCTCCTGGGCGAGGACGACCGCGACATGTATGGCGCCCGCGTCTACCACAACACCGTCTTCGGCGACGCCAGCCTGGCGGTGGGAACGGAACTGCGCAAAGACTCGGGCAGCGCCTTCCGCCGCATCTACGTGAACCGGCTGCCGTCCGCGAACTACGCGAACGACGTCGACCTCGATTTGGTCACCTACGGCTTTTTCGCGCAGGGGCAGTGGAGGGCGACACGCGATCTCAAACTGAGCGCCGGCGCCCGGTACGACCGCTTCGACTACGACATCGCCAACCTGAAACTTCCGGCGGCCAGCACGGGGTACCGGAAAGGCGTCTTGACGCCCAAGCTGGGCGCTTCTTGGACGGTGCTGCCGCGGCTGGAGCTCTTCGCCAACGTCGCCGAGGGGATGCGGTCGCCAGCCACCGAGCAAATCAGCAGCAGCGGCGCGACCGGACCGCTCGGGGCGTCCGGCGGCGTCATCAGCCAGGTCAAGCCGAGCAAGGTGCGTTCCTACGACATGGGATTCACCGCGAATCCCACGACGGACGTGATGGTTTCGGGATCCGCCTACGACATCCTCAACAGCGACGAGATCGTCTCGCAGGCCGACGGCTCGTTCAGGTCAGTCGGCGATACCACGCGCAAGGGTGTGGAACTGGAGACGCGCTGGCAGCTCGGCACCGCATCAAGCGTGTATGCGAGCGTCGGCCGCATCCTGGAGGCCAAGGTCAACAATCCGGCCGCCAATACCGGTGCGAAGCTCTCCGTTCCCGGCGTGCAGTTCAAGGCCGGTGCCCAGCACAAGTTCGGCCTCGGCGCGGGCCAGATGACGCTCAATGCCGACGCCTACCTGATCGACGATATCCCCTACTACGTCGGGACACCCACGACGCAGGAGCGAACCATGCCACTCTACACACGCTACGACGTCAGGTCGACCTACGACTACGGTTCCGCCCAGTTCTCGCTGTACGCGACGTTCCAACCCCAACGTTACGGATCGGAAATCGCCTACGGCACGGCGGCAGGGCTGTTGGTTTCGCCGGTTCCGAAAACCACGGTCGGTGCCACGCTGCGTTATTTCTTCTGATGGGCGAGGACGCGACGCTTCAGGCGCGCAAGCTCACCGTTCGCCGGGGTGGCAAAGACACGCTCGTCGCGCTGGACTTGCGCATTCCCGCGGGCCGCGTGTATGCGCTCCTCGGCGGCAACGGTGCAGGGAAGACCACGACGCTGAACGCCTTTCTGGGCTTTGTTACGGCATCGCAGGGCTGCGCTCTGGTGGACGGGATCGATGCGTCGCAGCACCCCGAAGCGGCGCGTGCGCGCCTGGCGTACTTGCCCGAAAACGTCGCGTTGTATCCCTATCTGTCAGGCGTGGAGAACCTGCGGTATTTCTGCGCGCTGTCGGAAATCGCGCTGACCAAGCCGCAGGCCAGGGCCCTGCTCGACGGCAGCGGCCTGGCCGGCGACGCGCACGACCGCCGGGTGGCGGTTTACTCCAAGGGCATGCGGCAAAAGGTCGGCCTGGCCATTGCCCGGGCCCGCAGGGCCACGGCGATGCTCCTCGACGAGCCGACCTCGGGCCTTGACCCGTCGGCATCCAACGAGTTCGCACAAGGCATCCTTGCAGCCAAGGCAGGGGGCATGGCCATTTTGATGGCGACGCACGATCTCTTCAACGCGCTCCAGGTCGCCGACCATATCGGCATCCTGTGCGAGGGTCGGTTGGTCGCAGAGTTCGAAACCGCAGATGTCGCCCACGCCGAACTCGAGCGCATCTACCTGGCGCATGCGCGGGGCACGCCGGAAGCGATGGCGCGATGATGGCCTCGATCGCGCGCAAGGAAACGCTGGCACTGCTCCGGGACGGTCGGCTGTGGAGCCTGGGCCTGACGTTGGCGCTGCTCTTCATCGCGATGCTGTTCACGGCAGTCGATCGGCGCGACAAGGCCGAACAGGAGCGCAGCGCGGTAGAACATGCGGTCCGCGACCAGTGGGACCACCAGGGCGACAAGAACCCGCACCGCGCTGCCCATTTCGGCCTCTATGCGTTCAAGCCCAGGAGCGCACTTTCGAGCGTAGAACCGGGCGTGGATGCACAGACAGGCCAGGCCCTGTGGCTGGAGCCGCACAAGCGCAACATGGCGATGTTCACGCCTGCGGCCGATGCAGCGCCCGCGCTGGGACTGGGTGCCTTCACGCCCGCCTTCGTTCTGCTCGCGCTGGTGCCGCTGCTCATCGCGGTATTGGGGCACAGCACCGTAACGCAAGAGCGCGAACTCGGCACGCTGCGCATGTTGCATGCCTGTGGCGCACGCGCGACCCCGTTGCTTCTGGGCAAGTGGCTGGGGTTGTGTGCCGGATTGGCCCTGGTGCTCGCCCCGGCCCTGATTGTGGGTGCCTGGGGCATGATGGCGGACCCGCGTGGCATGGCGGCGGCGGCGTCCCTTGGTGCAGCCCTCTTGCCCTATTACGCGACCTGGGCCGCGGGCACTGTGCTCGTCTCGGCTTTTTGCACCAGCTCCCGCGCGGCGCTGCTGGTCATGATCGCGTTCTGGATCGCGGCTGTCTTCATCGTTCCCCGGTTGGCGGCATCGTGGGTGGAGCACATCGCCCCCCTCCCGACGGGCGAACAATTCTGGTCGGGAATCCACGACAGTATCGAGAAGGGTCTGCCCGGAGACGGCGCAGCCGCAGCGCGGCTCGGAGCTTTCGATGCACACCTGCTGGCCGAATACCGGGTGGCCCGCCTCGAAGACCTGCCGTTTGGCGCGAACGCCAAACGGCGCCTGTTCCGCGATGCGTATTCGAACAAGGTCCACGCGCTGCGGTTTAAGGAACTCGAAGATGCGCAATTGGCACAGCAAGGCCTTCTACGGTGGTGCACGGTCTTGAGCCCCTACGCCGCGATGCGGTCCGTGGCCAGCGCGCTGGCCGGCACCGACCTGGCGCACCGCCAGCATTTCGAGGAATCGGCCGAAGCGTACCGGCAGCAGTTCACTACTCGGATGGACGAATGGGATCTGGCCGCGACCCGCGGCGTCACCTCGCTCGAAGACAAATACGCCGGCAACTTGCAGTGGCAGGCGATCCCGCCCTGGCGGTACGCAGACCCCGGCTTGGGATGTTCCCTGCGTGCGGTCGTTGCTGACGGCGCCGTGCTGGCGGCATGGTTCATGGCGGCCGTCAGCGCGCTGTGGCTGGGTTCACGCAGACTCGACCCATGCAGCTGATCCCGTCCCGGCACTACTGGCGCGCGGAAGGTTCGAAGCTGTGGCGACAGCCCGTGGCGTGGATGGCGCTGATCGCCTTGTTTGCGGTTCTGCTGGCCTCGGCCGTCTGCGCAGGGCTCGACGCGCGCGCATGGCGCTCTGCCGCCGCGCTGGATGCAGCAGCAAGAGCCGCCGCGATCAACTCCGCAACGGCGCAGTTGAAAACCCCGCCGGGCCCCGCCGCCGCGATTGCCGCTTACGAGCTGGGCCGCGGCGAGCTCGGTGTCACGCGCATACCAGTTCAGGCAGGCCTGGGCCTGGGCGTGCAGCGGCTCTCGGTGCTGCCAACGCGCTTGAAGGCTTCGCTCGACAACCGGTTGATCGAATCGCCAGACCTGGGACCTCTGCGCAATCCTCTTTTGAACGACACTGGCCTGCCCGGCGTACCGGCCATGGTCGCGCTGCTCCTGCCGCTCGTGGCGCTCGTGCTGTGCAGCGGCCTCCTGCAAGAAGAGCGGGAGCACGGTCGCCTCGGCCTGCTACGCGTGCAATCGATGCACGGGATGTGGCCCCTGGTGGCTGCGGCGCTGGGTTGGCGTTGCTTCTGCATCTGGGCCGTCACGGCGCTGGCCACGCTCCCGGCACTGCTGCTGGACCCGGGCTCGAACGCGCCTGTGATGCTGGCCTGGATCGGCGCACTGGCCGTATTCACGTTGGTGTGGGTCGTGCTCGGTGGATGCCTATCGTGGTTACCTGTCTCCGGCGCAAGCAGCATGCTGGCCGCGCTGGGCCTCTGGCTTACCTTGACCTTCGCAGTGCCCGCTGCGCTGGCGCTGGCGGCAGAACGCGCCGCGCCGATGCCCTCCCGGCTGCTGTCCATCGTGCGGATCCGCGCGGCCCAGCAGGAAAGCGAAGCGCATGAACAAGACCTGGCGAAAGCCTGGTACGCGGCACACCCCGGCGTGCAGGCACCGGCGATCGCGGTTTGGCCCGCGACCTTCGTTGCACGTGCGCTGAGCCAGGAAGCGGCACTCGGACCGCTCGCGCGTTCGTTCGATGCCTGCCGCGCCGAGCAGGCCGCCTTCGTGACGCGGTGGTCTTGGACGTCGCCGGGTCTGGCCCTGGTGCTGTGGGGCGAATTTCTGGCTGGCACCGACGCTGCGAGCTATCTCCGGTATCGCGACCAGGTAGACGCATTCGAGCAGCGGTGGCGACAATTTTTCATGCCTGCCGTCATGGACCGGCGGGGCCTTTCGGCGGAGGACTTGAAAAAGTTGCCGGCGTTCGGGCCTGAGCATTGAGTGGAACGCATCGGCAAGGGCAAGGCACGTCAACCGTACGCGTTTGGCGTCAAGGTCGGCATTACGGTGACGGCCTGCGAGGGATGGGGGGTGGATGCGCCTCGCTTCCCCGGCAATCCGTGCGACGGCGATCCCCTGGCCGAGCAACTGGAGCAGACACGCATGCTGCTGCAGGACGTCAATGTCGTACCGAACGTGGCGCTCGTGGACCTGGGCTATCGGGGGCGCGAAGTCGATGGGGTGCAGGTCCTGCATCGTGGTAAGGCCAAGACGCTGACGCGCCGGCAGTGGCGCTGGATCAAGCGACGGCAAGCGGTGGAACCGGTGATCGGTCAACTGAAACACGACTGCCGGCTGTGCCGTTGCCGACTCAAAGGCGCCCAGGGCGATGCACTGCACGTGCTCAGCTGCGCAGCCGGCGACAACCTGCGTTGGTTGATGCGCTGGATCGCGTTTTTGCGTGCCTGGATGCATTCCATGTCGTAGCCATCCTTGGGCGCCGTGGACCGAGTACAGCTTCGATCGCACCGTGCCGGCGCACGTCAATCGCCTGCCGGACGCCGAGCCGCCAGCGCGGAGTTTCGCCCTGGTAATTGCCGACCAAGTGTTCCCTTACCTACGCCATCGATGCGAACTGGACGCGATCGAAGCGCTGGTAATGCCCCATGGCTTGCTCGGACTGCAGCTCCCGCTGCCGCGCGAGGTCCCCGCCGAGCAAGATGCGGCCGATCCGACCTGGGCGCAATGCGCGTTCTATCCGTGGGAGAGCCTGCGTCGGCTGATGCTGCAATGGGGAAGGCCAGCCGTCGGCCGGCTCCTGGTTGCTGTTCAAGCGCAACGCCGGCGTGTCCGAGGCGATGACCCGCATCAACCGGCGCGAAGGCGACGGCTTCCTGCGTCATGCCGACGGCTTCCTCAGCGACACCGACGTGATCTTGCCGCTGGACGCCCACGATGGGGTGCTTGGATCGCGCGCTGCGCTGCCTGCATGTCGGCGTCCAGCCGCCCTCCCACGCCGACTGGCTGCAGCACCACTGCCGCTGTCGCAGGCGATGGCCGCGCTGGACACCCCAGACGAGCCGGGGTGACCAGCCGGCAGCGTCATCACGAGCCGCACGCGCTGTACGTGGAGGCGACCCGCTGAGCGGCACCGCCGGCCGCTCGCTCAAAACGGTTTGGCCAGCACCAGCCAGATCACCGCCACCAGCAGGATGACCGGCAATTCGTTGAACCAGCGCAGCGCCCGCCCACTGGGCACGGGACAACCATGTTCCACGCCCTTCAACCAGCGGCCGGACACGCTGTAGTGCGCAAGGATCAGTGCGACCGCCGCGAGCTTGGCGTGCAACCAACCGCCCGCGACCATGGTCGGAAAATCCGGGATGAAGCGGAAGCCTTGCCACAACACCGCCCCCAACAACAGCGCCAGGCCCAGCATGCTGTGGCCGAAGCCATACAGCCGCCGTCCCATCAGCACCAGCCGCGCACGCACGCCGGCATCGTCGCCGGCCTCGGCGATGTTGATCAGGATCCGTGGCAGGTAGAACACCGCCGCCATCCAGGCAATGACGAACAGCAGGTGGAAGGTCTTGATCCACAGGTACAAGGTCATGCGCTGGCTCCGCTGGCTCGCGTAGGATGATCGGTAGTTTCCCCGATTCGCGTGCACGATGGCACGCAGCTGCATGCCCACATCCGATGCCAAGCAGTACGACGCCGCCTATTTTCAACGCTGGTATCGCCACGCCGGGCTAGCCGACCCGGCACGCCTGCGACGCAAGGTCGCACTGGCAGTGGCGCAGGCGGAGTACTACCTGGAGCGCCCTATCCGCAGCGTGCTGGACATTGGCTGCGGCGAAGCCGCCTGGCGGGCGCCGCTGCTGGCACTGCGTCCACGCATCAGTTACCTGGGTTTCGACAGCAGCGCCTATAGCGTGCAGCGTTATGGACGCAGCCGGCAGATCCACCCTGCCCGCTTCGGCGACTTCGCCTGGTTGCGCCCCTGCGCGCCGGTGGATCTGCTGATCTGCGCCGACCTGCTGCATTACCTGCCCACGCGCGAGTTCAACCAGGGCTTGCCGGGCCTGGCCGAGTTGTGCGGCGGCGTGGCCTTCCTGGAAACCTTTGCCCAGGAAGACGCCTTCGAGGGCGACCATGAAGGCTTCCAGGCGCGACCGGCGCACTGGTACCAGCGGCGTCTGACCAGCGTCGGCTTCGCCGCACTTGGGTCGCACTGTTGGCTGTCGCCGCAGTTGGCCGGTGACGCGGCCGCGCTGGAACGCAGCTGACCGGGCGTCACAGCGTGCGATGGTCGAGGTCGGTCCATCCACGACCGCGACGACCGGACCGAACCGGACGCTTGGCACAGTTCGCCTGACCGACTCCACCCTTGGCAGCCCCATTAAGGTGCAAATGCACCAAAACCAGTATGCTGCGTGGCAGCAAAACCGCACGGATGGGTGGAATGCTTTATCAACTGCATGAGCTGACGCGCAATCTGCTAGCTCCCTGGGTGCATCAGGCCCAGGCCAACGCCAAGATGTTTTCCGACCGGGACAGCTTGTGGGCGTCGCTCCCGGGCGCCGAGCGCATGGCCGCCAGCAACGAGGTGTTCCACCGTCTGGGCAAGGAATACGAAAAGCCCGCCTGGGCGCTCGACGATGTCGAGGTCGATGGCCATTCGCTACCCATCATCGAGCGCGAAGTGCTGAGCAAGCCGTTCTGCCGGCTGCTGCGCTTCAAGCGTTTCAGCGACCACGTCGAACTGATCGGCAAGATGAAAGAGCAGCCCGCCGTGCTGGTGGTTGCGCCATTGTCCGGTCACCACGCCACGCTGCTACGCGACACCGTGCGCACCCTGCTGCGCAACCACAAGGTCTATGTGACCGACTGGGTGGACGCGCGCATGGTGCCCCTGGAAGCCGGCGCGTTTCGGCTTGAGGACTACATCACCTACATCCAGGAGTTCATCCGCCATATCGGCGCCGAGCGTCTGCATGTGGTGAGCGTGTGTCAGCCCACCGTGCCGGTGTTGGCAGCGGTGTCGCTGATGGCGAGCAACGACGAACCCACGCCGCGCTCGCTGGTGATGATGGGCGGGCCGATCGATGCGCGTCGCAGCCCCACCCAGGTCAACGACCTGGCCACCGAAAACGGCATCGAGTGGTTCCAGAACAACCTGATCCACACCGTGCCGTTCCCGTATCCGGGCCATGGCCGCCGGGTGTATCCGGGCTTCCTGC
Organism: Xanthomonas oryzae pv. oryzae; assembly: GCF_004136375.1. NCBI lineage: Bacteria > Pseudomonadati > Pseudomonadota > Gammaproteobacteria > Lysobacterales > Lysobacteraceae > Xanthomonas > Xanthomonas oryzae. The sequence continues at coordinate 2,369,091 of NZ_CP031697.1, read as the reverse complement.
AGCACGCCGGTTTCCTGTCGATGAACCCCAACCGGCACGTGATGTCGCACTGGGATTTCTACACCGATCTGGTCAAGGGCGACCTGCAGGATGCGCAGGCGCATCGGCAGTTCTACGACGAATACAACGCCGTGCTCGACATGCCGGCCGAGTATTACCTGGACACGATTCGCGTGGTGTTTCAGGAGTTTTTGCTGCCGCAGGGCAAGTGGAAAGTGCATGGCCAACTGGTCACGCCGTCGGCGATCCGCAACACCGCGTTGCTGAGCATCGAAGGCGAACTGGACGATATCGCCGGCCTCGGGCAGACCGAGGCGGTGCACGACCTGTGCACCGGCATCGACGCCGCGCATCGTCGCCATTTGGTGGTGGAAGGCGCCGGTCACTACGGCATCTTCAGCGGACGTCGTTGGCGCGAAGTGGTGTACCCGCAGGTACGCGAATTCATCGCCCGCTACGACGCGGACCCGGTCGGCAGCCGTGACCCGGCCACCGTGACGCCGATCCGCAAGCGCAGTAAACGTGCCTGATCCAAGAGCGGCTAACAAAACGACTGCGCTCACCGCCAGGCGGGCGCGGCCGGTGCTCGGAATCGGCGTGTACCACGCGTCCACTGCGGTTCTGAGCGCGCCGTCCGCGCCCACCTGACCGCTGCTCGCGACGTTGTGTTAGCCGCTCCAAGTAATAATGAAATCCGCGGCACAGCCGGGGATTTTTTTATTGTGCTCTACGTGCAGCCGCTCAGGGAAGGTCACGTACGGCGGCAAACGCCGCCATCGACGCTGCGCATACCTGTCGCATCCCGTACGTTCATGAGCTTGCAACCTTTGGGTTACAGCCGTTCTGCGGCGTTACTACAGTCGGCATCCCCCATGCCGATAACTTTCGCCCAGGGGTTTTCAGTTTCGATAGGGCAACACGATGCAAATAACACGCTTGGCGCAGCCGGCCATGGCCGATACTTCCGTTGGTGCCACACGGCGCCTGTGACTTGCGATAGGGTTGGCGCTGTCGGGCCTTGGCCTGGCACAGGTGCAGCCGGCGCCGACCAATGCCGAGCAGGCCGTGGCCGAGCCGGTGAAGGTGCCGGTCACCGCCGCATCGACCACCGCCAAGGGCTACTCGCTCGAAGCGCAGGGTTGGGGCGCCAAGCAGGGTGGCAACATGTGGCAGGTGCGCTGGGCCGAAGACTGGTCGTATCTAAAGGACCCGTCCAAGCGCAAAATCCCGTTCGATCCGCTCAAGTACATCCCGCTCAACGAAGACGGCGATGTGTATGTGTCGCTCAGCAACGAGCTGCGCGTGCGCAGCAACACCCTCACCAATCCGGGCCTGGTTCCCGGTCGCCATTCGCAGCAGCAATATCTGCTGCGCGCTTTCTTCGGCGCGGATTTCCATGTCGGCGAGCACTTCCGTCTGTACACGGAGTTGGCGCACGGCAGCCTGGATGGACGCAACGAAGGTACCAAGTCGCCCCTGCAAAACCCCGCGACCCCGCATGAACACAGGGTTTGCGGCGTTACAGCAGGGGCGCCGATCCCTCACAATTGGTCTATCAGCATCTGATTCCTGGGAGTTTTACCAATGGCCCACACCCAGAACGCCGACTTCTTCCGCCAGCCCTTGGCCGAGATGATCGATCCGCGCCACCCGCTGGCGGTGCTGGCCCGTCGGCTGCCCTGGGCGCAGATCGAGGCGGTGTTGGCGCCGCATTTCGCTCGCAAGGTGCGCGCAGGTCGCGCGGTGGCGCGGTGGCGCGGTGGCGCAACACGATCTGTTCGGCCCCTCGGTGCAAGTGGCCGGTGCCGGTATTGTCGCTGCCGGCCGCCCACGCCTTCCCATTCGCTTGATGGCCAGCCTGTTGTACCTGAAGCACGCTTACAAGCTCAGCGACGAGGAACTGGTGGAGCGCTGGGCCCAGAACGTGGTCTGGCAGCACTTCAGCGGCATGGCGTTCTATCAGCCGCGCCTGCCCTGCGATGCCACGCAGGTCGGGCGTTTTCGCGTGGCCATCGGTGAGGCCGGGGTCGAGGAACTGCTCACCTGATTAGCACGCACTTTCAGCGGTGAACATGGTGACATCACGCAGGGCCCGCTCGGACCACGGCTTGCTGGCGGCTGCGGCGGCCAGCAAGCTGGGCACCAGCCGGGTCAGATCGAAACGGCGGTTGAACCGCCACATCGTCTCTGCCAGGTAGCGCTGGGCGTATTTGGCGAATTTGAAGGCGTGATAGGCACCGTCCAGCGAACGCTTTAGGTTGGACAACACCACGTTGACCCAGCGTGCGTTCTCTGCCTCGCAGCGACTTCGACCGCTGCCTTCGATCACCGTGTGCGCGTGCTCGGCTTCCAGTGCTCGAAACGCACCGAGTCCATCACTGTAGACATCTGCTCCAGGATGCAGGCGTTGCCCGATCCATTCCGACAGCGCCGCCTTGGTGAAGCCTGGGACCGGATCCATCACCGCGCGCAATGGACGACCGTCTTCAGTGGTCTCCACGGCGATCACGAAAGGGCGCTTGTTCTCCGAGCCGCGCCCGGCCTTGCCACCGTTGCGTTCTCCGCCCAGGTAGGCATCGTCCAGTTGCACGATCCCGCCCAACTTGCGGTTCGCCTCGCGTTGGGTCATGGCCTGCATCAGCTTGTGCTTCATTGGCCACGCTGTCGGGTAGCTCACTCCCAGGTGTCGCATCAACTCCAGCGCCGACAGGTTCGTCTTGCTCTGGCCCAGCAGATACATGCCAAGCAGCCAGGTGCGTAGCGGCAGCTTGCTGTTGTCCATCACCGTGCCCGAGCGCAGGCTGGTCTGGCGATAGCAGGCCGTGCACTGCCAGTACGTGGTGCCGTGACGCTGGAATCGACTGTGCGCGGTAGCGGCGCAACGCGGACAAACAAAGCCCTGTGGCCAGCGCGAGATCTCCAACGCCTGCTCGCACTGCTGCGCGTTGCCATAGCGCTTGAGGAACGCCGGCAACGACAGCCCGGCTTGGAACTGCACACGATTCATGGCCATGATCTGGTCTCGGTGGAGCGACGGTCCTAGCATCGACCGGTCGGCTCTCACTGGCTGCGACTGTGCTGAAAGATCGTGCTAATCAGGACTGCTCAAGGCCACCATCGACACCGCGGTGTCCTCCAAGGCCATCGTGCCCGCCGAGTTCGAACGGCTGATCGTGGACACCACCGTGCAGGAGAAGGCCATTGCTCATCCGGTGGATTGGCGCCTGATGGAGAACGCGCGGCACAAGCTGGTGGCGGCGGCCAAGCGCGCGGGCATCGCGCTCAAGCAGACCTTCGCCAAAGAAACCAAGACGCTGCGGCGCAAAGCCGGCGGCTACGCCCATGCCAGGCAGTTCAAGCGCCTGCGCAAGGTCCTCAAACGCCAGCGCACGCTCCTGGGCATCGTACTGCGCGAGGTGCAGCGCAAGATCGGGCAAGCCAGCCAGGCCACGGCGCCGGCGCCGGCGCTGGAGAATCTGCACACGCTGATGCAGCGCGCCGAGCGCATCCATGCTCAGCAACCCAATGGCAAGAACAAACTCTATGCCCTGCACGCGCCCGAAGTGGAGTGCATCGGCAAGGGCAAGGCGCGCAAGCCCTACGAGTTCGGGGTGAAGGTCAGCGTGGCCATCACGCACAAACAGGGCCTGATGGTCGGCGCGCGCAGCTTCACCGGCACCCTCTATGACGACCACACGTTGCACGAGCAACTGGAGCAGGCCCGGATCCTGAGCGAGGACACAGCAGGCGCACCTAAACAGGTGGTGGTGGACCTGGGCTTTCGCGGTGTGGATGCGGCCAATCCCGGCGTTGAGATCATCCACCGGGGCACGTTCAAACGCCTGACAGATGAGCAGCGCCGCTGGCTGAAGCGACGCCAGGCGGTGGAGCCGGCCATCGGACACTTGAAGCACGACAACGGCATGGATCGGTGCTGGTTGCAAGGAGCGAACGGCGATGCGCTGCACGCAGTGCTGTGCGCGGCGGGGGACAACATCCGCTGGTTGCTGCGGGCCATGGTGCGTCTGGGACTGAAGGGTCTTTTTGCGCCTATGGTTGCGAGACTCATCATGCTGGCCACAGTGCTCGCAATGTCATTGCGAGCGAGGAACACACGCCCACATCGGTTGGCTTGGTGTGTTTGGTGAATTTTGCAGGGGCGACTCCGTGGCTTCGCCGGCACCGTGGCGGCGGGCGAGGTGAAGCCGGGCGATGCGGTGGTGGTGCTGCCGTCGGGGCGGCGTTCGCATGTCGCGCAGGTGTTGATCGGCGCGACCGAGGTGGCGCGGGCGGTGGTCGGTCAGGCAGTCACGCTGACCCTTGCCGAGGAGATCGATATCAGTCGCGGTGACGTCATCGCCGCGGCCGCCGATCCGCCGGAGGTGGCCGATCAATTCGCCGCGCATGTGCTGTGGATGGACGATGCCGCCTTGCTGCCGGGTCGCCCATACTGGCTGAAGATCGGCACGCGTACGGTGGTGGCCAGCGTCAGTGAGATCAAATACCGGGTCGATGTGAACACGCAGGAGCGGCTCGCCGCCAAGCGCCTGGAGCTCAATGAGGTCGGCTACTGCAATCTGGCGTTGGATCAACCGGTCGCGTTCGTGCCGTATGCGCGCAATCGCACGCTCGGCGGCTTCATCCTGATCGACCGGCACAGCCATGCCACCGTCGCCGCTGGCACACTGGACTTTGCGCTACGTCGCGCCGGCAACCTGCACTGGCACCATCTGGACGTGGACAAGGCGGCGCGTGCGCGGATCAAGGGGCAGACGCCGCGGGTGCTGTGGTTCACCGACCTGTCCGGTGCGGGCAAATCCACGATCGCCAATCTGGTCGAAAAACACTTGCATGCGCAGGGCCGGCATACGTTTCTGCTCGATGGCGACAACGTACGTCATGGGCTCAATCGCGATCTGGGCTTCACCGACGAGGGTCGTGTGGAGAACATTCGTCGTGTCGCCGAGGTGGCGCGGTTGATGACCGACGCCGGGCTGATCGTGCTGGTCAGTTTCATTTCCCCGTTTCGTGCCGAGCGCGAAATGGCGCGGGCATGCTTCGCGCCCGGCGAGTTCGTCGAAGTGTTCGTCGATGTGCCGCTACAGGTAGCCGAGGCGCGCGACGTCAAAGGGCTCTATCAGGCTGCTGAAATACTGGTTGACACCCTCGAAAAGTGACGTGCCAAGACCGAAAGCAGGATGCAAGTGATTGATAGCTGGTCGCCCATTCGGCCGACGAAAGCGAAAAACTGGAAATTTCGGGTTGCTGAAACAGTATTTCAGCAGCCTGCTATGCCAAGGCGCGTGCCGGGAAGATTCCCAATTTCACCGGGATCGACTCGCCCTACGAGCCGCCGACGCAGCCGGACCTGCACCTGCGTGCCGATCACGAAGAGGTGTCCGTGCTGGCGGAGCAGGTGCTGGCCTGGCTGGAGGCGCGGGATTGAGAGTGCAGGTGCTTTACGGACTGATGTTCAGCATCGTGTTTGTAATATAAATAGTCGTACTGGCCTGATTATTGGGGGCTTTGTAATAATGCGTAGACAGGTTGTTTATGCGCTGGCCACCTGCGTTGCAGTCAGTCGAGATCAGGGCGTACGCGCTGTAATACAGTCCATATAATAGCGCCGGTGCATTGGCTGTGCCGGGGGTGATTCGGCCGCTGCTTGTCCTAAGTGGTGCGGTCACAGGGAAGCACGCCCATCCATTGGGATTTTCTTCGTTTTGTATCCAAAGGCCTTTCACGTTGGAGTTGTAGTTTTTTACATAAACCTTGATGGCCTGCGCACTGGCCGAGGTGGAGGCGCCCGTTGCCAGTGCGAAGAGGATGGACAGCGCGGATTTGCGGAAATGACGAGTAGCGGAATGTGTTGTCACGATGAGTGCTTCCGATTTAATGGGGCTGCTTTTCAACTGTTTTGATCGTACGCCAATGGAGTACGTCGGTGATTATGATTGGACGGCTTGGCGTTGCGTCTACCGCAAAGTGAGTTTTTAGAGGTGATTTGCGGAAATTATCACAAAACATTGCGCCGCACTTGCTGTCACGGTTTCCAGGTGCAATCGCATTGCCGCGGCTGGAAGACACCATATCAGACGCTGGAACGTAAGCGTCCGCCCACCTCACCTGTACAGTTCACGCCTTCACCGCTTGCATAGTCGCCCATGCAAAACCCCGCCACCCCGCATGAACACAGGGATTGCGGCGTTACAGCAGGGGCGCCGATCCCCCACAATTGGTATATCAGCATCTGATTCCTGGGAGTTTTGCCGATGCCCCCCCCGGAACGCGGACCTCTTCCGCCAGCCATTGGCCGAGATGATCGATCCACGCCACCCGCTGGCGGTGCTGGCCAGGCGGTGCTGCGCACGGCGGGGTACAACATCCGCTGGTTGCTGCGGGCCATGGTGCGCTTGGGCCTGAAGGGTTTTTTGCGCCTATGGTGGGGAGGCTCGCCACATGGGCGGCAGCGCTCGCCGCAGCCCTGGGAGTCAGAAAAGCCGACGAGAATCGGTAGGCTTGGTTGGTTGGGGGGGATTTTGCAGGGCCGACTATTTAGTCGCCCCTGCAAAACCCCGCGACCCCGCATGAACACAGGGTTTGCGGCGTTACAGCAGGGGCGCCGATCCCTCACAATTGGTCTATCAGCATCTGATTCCTGGGAGTTTTACCGATGGCCCACACCCAGAACGCCGACTTCTTCCGGCAGCCCTTGGCCGAGATGATCGATCCGCGCCACCCGCTGGCGGTGCTGGCCCGTCGGCTGCCCTGGGCGCAGATCGAGGCGGTGTTGGCGCCGCATTTCGCTCGCAAGGTGCGCGCAGGTCGCGCGGTGGCGCAACACGATCTGTTCGGCCACTCGGTGCAAGTGGCCGGTGCCGGTATTGCCGCTGCCGGCCGCCCACGCCTTCCCATTCGCTTGATGGCCAGCCTGTTGGACCTGAAGCACGCTTACAAGCTCAGCGACGAGGAACTGGTGGAGCGCTGGGCCGAGAACGTGGTCTGGCAGCACTTCAGCGGCATGGCGTTCTATGAGCCGCGCCTGCCCTGCGATGCCACGCAGGTCGGGCGTTTTCGCGCGGCCATCGGTGAGGCCGGGGTCGAGGAACTGCTCAAGGCCACCATCGACACCGCGGTGTCCTCCAAGGCCATCGTGCCCGCCGAGTTCGAACGGCTGATCGTGGACACCACCGTGCAGGAGAAGGCCATTGCTCATCCGGTGGATTGGCGCCTGATGGAGAACGCGCGGGCACAAGCTGGTGGCGGCGGCCAAGCGCGCGGGCATCGCGCTCAAGCAGACCTTCGCCAAAGAAACCAAGACGCTGCGGCGCAAAGCCGGCGGCTACGCCCATGCCAGGCAGTTCAAGCGCCTGCGCAAGGTCCTCAAACGCCAGCGCACGCTCCTGGGCATCGTACTGCGCGAGGTGCAGCGCAAGATCGGGCAAGCCAGCCAGGCCACGGCGCCGGCGCTGGAGAATCTGCACACGCTGATGCAGCGCGCCGAGCGCATCCATGCTCAGCAACCCAATGGCAAGAACAAACTCTATGCCCTGCACGCGCCGGAAGTGGAGTGCATCGGCAAGGGCAAGGCGCGCAAGCCCTACGAGTTCGGGGTGAAGGTCAGCGTGGCCATCACGCACAAACAGGGCCTGATGGTCGGCGCGCGCAGCTTCACCGGCACCCCCTATGACGGCCACACGTTGCACGAGCAACTGGAGCAGGCCCGGATCCTGAGCGAGGACACAGCAGGCGCACCTAAACAGGTGGTGGTGGACCTGGGCTTTCGCGGTGTGGATGCGGCCAATCCCGGCGTTAAGATCATCCACCGGGGCAAGTTCAAACGCCTGACAGATGAGCAGCGCCGCTGGCTGAAGCGACGCCAGGCGGTGGAGCCGGCCATCGGACACTTGAAGCACGACAACGGCATGGATCGGTGCTGGTTGCAAGGAGCAAACGGCGATGCGCTGCACGCAGTGCTGTGCGCGGCGGGGGACAACATCCGCCGGTTGCTGCGGGCCATGGTGCGTCTGGGACTGAAGGGTCTTTTTGCGCCTATGGTTGCGAGACTCATCATGCTGGCCACAGTGCTCGCAATGTCATTGCGAGCGAGGAACACACGCCCACATCGGTTGGCTTGGTGTGTTTGGTGAATTTTGCAGGGGCGACTCCGTGGTGCTGGCGGAGGTGAGGCGATGAGCCCGGCGAAGTCTCCAACCGCCAAGCGGTCCAAACCGAACACCAAGCGCGCCGCTACCGCCAAGCGGGCCGCCACGCCGGTAAAGGACGCACAGCCCATGCGGCTGGTGCCCTCGCCCACGTTCGATGTGGACAACCTGGACTTCGACCGTCGCCACAGGCCTCGCGCGGACGATCTGCCGCCGCGGCCACCGCGCAAGGCACGCACGCCCACCCGCTGCACGGTGGGCTATGCGTTTTACGATGCAGAACCCGGCCGGCCGGACAGCCAGCGCATCCCGAACGTGCGCTTGCGCGGGCTGTGGCTGGAGCAGTTGGGGTTTGCGGTTGGGTGCAAGCTGCAGATCACTGCGCGTAATGGCGAGCTGGTGGTGACAGTGGCGGAGGATTAGCTCGCGAGTGAGTAATGCGTCGCCCCTGAAAAACCCCTCTCAAACCTCCAGTGCCATGTTTGCGGGCCACATGGTGCTTGAGGGCGTTGAGGAACGCGCCCGCGCCACCTGCAACCAGGCACGCAAAAAGGCGATCCAGCGCAGCAGCCACCGCAGGTTGTAGCCAGCGGCGCAGCCGAGCACGTGCAGTGCATCGCCTTGGGCGCCGTTGAGATGGCAACGATTCAAGCGGCAGTCCTGTTTCAGATGTCCGATCACCGGCTCTACCGCTTGCCGTCGTTTGATCCAGCTCCATTGCCGTCGTGTCAGCGTCTTGGCTTTGCCCCGATGCAGGATCTGCACACCCTCCACGTCCCGCCCGCGATACCCCAAGTCCACGATCGCCACCTGCGGGATCACATTCACATCCTGCAGCAGCCCGCGCGCCTGTTCCAGTTGCTCGGCCAACGTATCGCCGTCGTAGGGATGACCGGGAAAACTGCGTGCGCCCACGATCAAGCCCTTGCGCGCACTCACCGCAATGCCGACCTTGACGCCACATTCGTAGGGGCTGCTTGCCTTGCCCTTGCTCATGCATTCCACTTCCGGTGCGTGCAACGCGTAGAGTTTTTGTTTGTCCTTGGGGCGCTGTGCCAACAACCGTTGTGCGCGCTCCAACCAGACACCGATGCGCTCACGTACCGACGGTTCCAGCTGGTCCAGCTTGCGTTGCAGATCGCGTGATACCCGTCCCAGGATCGTGCGTTGGCGTCGCAGCACCTTGCGCATGCGCTTGAACTGGCGCGCATGCGCATGGCGCCCGGCCTTGCGGCGCAACCCCGGACCTTGCCTCACATAGGTCTGCCGCAAGACGATGCCGTGTCGCTTGGCCAGCAGCACCAGCTTCTTGCGCGCCACCTCCAGCAAACGGCTGTCGGTGGGATGGGCGATCGCTTTTTCCTGCACGGTGGTATCCACGATCACCCGCGACAACTCGCGTGCGTCCACCGCCTTCATCGCGTGAGCGGTGTTGATCGTATGCGCCAACAGCGCTTCCATACCGGCTTCGCCCAGACGCTGTCGCCAACGGGTCAGGGAGCTGGGATCGCACGGCACGCAGGTCTGGAACACCACCTCGCCGGTGAAGAACTGCCAGTACGGATTTTCCAGCAAGCGTGCGCAGACCGCCTCGTCGGACAGGTCGTAGGCGTGATTGAGGTAAAGCAGCCCGGCGATCAGACGCATCGGCAATGCGGGCCGACCGCCTGTACTGGTGGTGGCCGGCAACTGCGGCGACAGCGCCTGTTCCAACGCACTCCACGGCAGCCGATGGCTCAGCTGGACCAGCGGATGGCGCACGTCGATCTGGTTCTCCAGACGCGAACGAAACAGCTCATCGGCATGCAATTGCTCGGCAGCAGGACGGCGTGTCCGCATGGGCGAAAACTGACAGAAACCAGGACGTAGCGTAACGAAAACTGGCAATTCCAGCACACCGGAAACACAGATGAGGCCTTGCAATGGATGCGGTCTGGGGCTTAGATATCCCCACGTTTTTAAAGCACCAATGTCATCTGCTCGCGCACTGCGTCGGGCAGCGCGCGCAAGCGTTCTAGCCAGCGTGAGACTGGTTCCATCGGCCAGCACCTGACCAGCGCCTCGCGGCCGACGCGCAGCGTCGAGTAGAGTTTGCGTGTGCTGCTGCGTGGAGATAGCCACTGGGCGATACCGGTGGCTTCGCATCCCAGTCCTGCCAGCCAACTGGCGAAGGTGGCCAGCGTGTTGAGCAACAACAGGATCTGCAACCGCTCGCCGCGACGGGTCAGGCTGTCTTCCATCGCCTGACCGTAGCGGTGCGACTTCAGATCACGAAATGCCAGCTCGATCTGCATCCGTCGTGCGTACAGGTTGACCAATTGCTTTGCGCTGGGTGCGTGTAGCTGTGGGGAGGCAACGATCAACCACGGCTCGCGCTCACGCGCTGCGGCTTTCAAACTGGATGATGCACGCGAGACCTTGGCGGGTGAGCGCCGGTTGCGTTGCTGACGTCCCTGGCGTGTCTTGGCATAGAGCACCAGACGGCAATCGAGCGGATCGCTGCGATTGGCCTGCATCGGCGGCAATTCGCGCGCACGGTTGGACGCCAGCGCATGCAGGCGACGGCTATCGATCCATTGCACTGCATCATCGGGCACGTCTTGCGGTTTGACCTGCGTACGTCCGCGCAGACGTCCGACCCAATCCCAGCCCATCGCCGACACCGCGCGAAACCATGGCGTGCGGAATCCGGCATCCGTGACCAGGATCGGACGCACATCGTCTGGAATCAGTGCCCTGAGCTGCTGCAAAAAGCGTTTCTCCGCGCCTGGCGATCCCTGCTGTTTCCCGGAAACCACCATATCCAGCAAGGTGAGCGTGCGTCCACCGACCGGCACGGCTGCGCGCAGCAGACACCACGACTTGTCCGGCTTCAAATCGCTCCAGTCGATGACGATCACCGGCTGGTCGCCGCGCAGTAGCCAATGCGCCATGTCCCGCTCGATGGCTGATCGCTCGACCTGCAACGCGCGATTGCACAGCAGGCGGTCGCATGCCTTGAGGGGCGCACGTACCCGCCTCGCGCCGGGCCAGGCACGTGCAAGGTCGATCAGGGTCAGCCGACCTCCGTGCAACAGCGCTTCGACCACGCGCAGCAAGGCGCGCTGCCGTAATGCATGCATGCCGGAGAGTGAGTTAGACAGGCACTTCTGCAATACTTCGCTGGCGCGCATGGTTGGCACTCTTCTCTGGCTTAGTCACCTTGAAGCGTGCCCCATGCGCGCACCTTCTTCCACCGCATGGCCCACCAAGTGCTTGATCTCGCAGGAAGAAATGTGGGGAAACCTCAGGGTCTGGGGGTTTTTCAGGGGCGACTACTGAACCAGGATCAGATGCTTGCCATCGCCATCGACCTGCAGTGGGCGCGCCTGTCCACGCAGCACAGGCGGTAGCGCGGCAAGTCGCTGCGCCAAGGGCGTTGCGTCGGCGGGGTGATCGCGCAACCACAGCATCGTCGAAATCGCGCGCAATGCAGCGGCAGTGTCCTGCAGCTTGTGTTGGTAATTGGCGTAGTCCGGACGCGACACGCTGGCCAACAGGCAACCGCTGGCATTGGCCACGCAGGCCACCGATGTGGTCTCGGGCACTGGAACGCTGTCCTGCGGTAACGCCCGATCCTGCGCCAGCACTGCCAGCAACGGCGCGCTGCAAGCCCAGGTCAAGGTCGGCGCAAGCAACGCCTGGGTGCGCTCGCGGTCCAGCAACTGTGGCGCGACGCGCTCCAGCCAGCCACGATCATCGTGTGGAGGGCGCACGTCCTGCAGCAGCGAGAACACCATCCGCGATTCGCCATGCAGCGCCTGACAGAGCGAGATCTCCTGCGTCGTCGCCGGTGCGAACGCTGCGGCGCAATGCGCAGGCAGCGACTGCTGCGCCGGTAGCTCGGCCAGCATGTCGGCAAACAGTTGCGCATTGCCACGCAGCATCGCTGCGCCAATCATCGTGATCGCCAGATTGTCGCTGCTCCGCATCAGCACACGGCCAACCTGCGCATCGGTGCAGACGCCGGACAAGGCTTGGGTGGTGCGCCCCTGGACGAAATCCAGGCCGCTGGCCGTCATCGACAACGGCATCCGCGGCAATTCGGGCAACGGGGTATCGACCCGTGGCCGTAACGGACTGCGGTAGTCGGCGTAGTCCGCCAATGCCCGCATCCTGGCCAACAGCGCAGCCTGTGTCACCAATGCATCGGCATAGGCCTGCGGCTGTTCGCGCACGCGCTGCAAGCAGCCACCGGTGCTGGCTGTGCATCGCGCGGGCGCGGTGGATGGCCAACGTGGCAAGCGCCGATAGCCCGCTGCGGTACTTTGAAATGGCATGCGATCCGGCAGCCGATTGAATCGTTCCACGTCCTGGGCCAGCACTGTCTCGCGCTGCGCTTCCGGGATCGCGTAGGACAGCGACCACAGCGCTTGGAACATATTGGCGCCGCGCAACGGCGGCAGCGGCTGACGCAGCTGCGCCAGCGCCTGAGGCTGCGCCTCGGGAATCGGCCAATGCCTGGAGACCGCATACAGCGCCACCGCGGCCGCGAGCAGGATGCAGACACCGAGCAAGGAAGCTTTGAAAAACTTGGCAATAACGTGCATATATCCTTCCCTGGGAGTTGCGCATCTTCGTGCCCTCAGAACAGGCCTGCGACGGGCAGACGCAACCGTGTCGCCGCATGGACATCGCGCGCTCGGGGCATACATGCATATCCGCACCCAGAAGGGGTTGCAGCGTTTCAACCAACGCGAAGCATTTTTGCCAATCCCGAATGCCCGCAGCCAAATCCGCGCGACATCCCCACCGATCGCGGCCGAATGCCTACACTATGCTGATGTCCGAATCCCCAACTCCGCACGCACGTCCTTCCCTGCAACGAGTCTTTCTGACCGGGCTGCTCACCTTGCTGCCGGTCTGGTTGACCTGGGTGGTGGTGAAGTTCGTTTTCTCGCTGCTCTCCGGCATCAGCAGCCCGTGGGTGGTGCCGATGTCCGAACGCATCGCGGCCTCGTTCCCCGATTATCTGGGATGGTTCAAGGCGCTGTGGGTGCAGAACACCATCGCACTGATCGCCACGGTGGCCGTCATTCTGTTCGTCGGCATCCTGAGCCGGCGCGTGATCGGCCAGCGTCTGCTGCGCTGGTTCGAGGCGATCATGCGGCGCATCCCGCTGGCCAGCGTGGTCTACGACAGCGCGCGCAAGCTGCTCGATATTTTGCAGACCCAGCCCGGTAGCACCCAGCGCGTGGTACTGATCGACTTCCCGCATCGGGATATGAAGTCGGTGGGCCTGGTCACCCGCGTGATCAAGGAACAGGGCACCGGCCGCGAACTGGCGGCGGTGTACGTGCCGACCACGCCCAATCCCACCTCCGGCTATCTGGAAATCGTGCCGGTGGAACTGCTCACGCCCACCGACTGGAGCGTGGATCAGGCAATGAGCTTCATCATTTCCGGCGGCGCAGTGGCACCCGACTCGGTTCCCTTCACCCGGACTGCGGATCGCTAAGACCATGACACAGGTGCGGACCCTCGACGATCGTGCGGTACGCCTGTTCATTGCACTGGCGGCGTTCTTCTGCGTCAACGCGGCGCTGGCCGAGTTCATTGGCGTGAAGATCTTCGCACTGGAAGACACGCTCGGCATTGCGCCGTTGAACTGGAACCTGTTCGGCCAGAGTGGCTCGCTCAGCTTCACTGCCGGCACCTTGCTGTGGCCGGTGGTGTTCATCATGACCGACACCATCAACGAGTTCTTCGGCAGTCGCGGGGTGCGCTTCATCTCGTGGGTGGCCGTCATCCTGATCGGCTACGGCTTCGTGTTCGCCTTCGCGGCCATCGCACTGGCGCCAGCTGGCTGGTGGGTCACCGCGGCGCAGAGCCAGGGCGTGCCGGATTACCAGGCCGCGTTTGCGGCCGTGTTTGGGCAAGGTCTGTGGACCATCGGCGGCTCGCTGGTGGCGTTCCTGTTGAGCCAGTTGATCGATGTCTCGGTGTTCCACCGCATCCGCCGCGTCACGGGCGAAAAACACGTCTGGCTGCGTGCCACCGGCTCCACCGCGGTCTCGCAAGTGGTGGACAGCTTCGTAGTGATCTACATCGCCTTCGTGCTCGGCCCGCAGCATTGGTCCATCGACCAGTTCCTGGCGGTGAGCACGCTCAACTACCTCTACAAGATGGGCTTTGCGGTGTTGCTGATCCCGCTGCTGTATCTGGCGCGCCGCGGCATCACCGCATACCTGGGCGCCGAGCGTGCTGAACAGCTACGCGAAGAGGCCGCCGCCGACTAAGAACCTGTTCACGATCTCCTGAGCAGCAGTGCCAGGAACGCCAGGTGGATGAACTGCAAGCTGGTATTGAGCCTTCGCTCGCAGTTCTTCCATAGCCTCCGGTTCTTCTCCAGCCAGGCAAAGCTGCGTTCGACACTCTAGCGCTTGGGCATGACCTTGAAGGTATGCAGCTCGCTGCGCTTGGCAATCTGTACGGTGACATGCTTGCCCAGAATGTCCTGTACGCCCTCGGCGAAGGGATCTCCGGTGTAGCCGCTGTCGCACAGCAGGCGTTTCACCCGACCTAAACCCGATCGGCAGCGTTTCAATGCCTCCAGCGCACCTTGACGATCGGTGACTTCCGCCGTGGTCACCGCAACGGCATGTGGAAAGCCTTGCGTATCCACCGCGATGTGGCGCTTGATCCCCGATACCTTCTTGCCCGCGTCATAGCCTTTCTGACCGGCTGTATCACTGTTCTTCACGCTCTGCGCGTCCACGATCAAGAACGTGCTGCAGGCCTTGCGCCCCTGTTTCTCGCGGGCCGCGCCAACCTGATTTTTTAAGCGCCCGCTCCAGCAGGCTTATTCCTCCATCGTCCACTTCGCTCCACTTGGCAAAGTAGGAATGCACCGTGCGCCACTTCGGAAAATCACTGGGCAACGCACGCCACGGGCAACCTGTCCGTAGCAGATACAGCACTGCGCACCACACCTCATACATATCCACTGTCACAGGCTTGGTGCGCTTGCGGGCTTGCTCCAGAATCGGGCGGATTTGCTCGAACCGCTCACGGCTCACGTCACTTGGATAGTTCTTCTCGCGCATTCGTGGAGTTTGCACGGTTTGAATAAGATTGTGAACAGGTTCTAAGAGCAGCTGATAAACCGACTGCGCTCACCGCCAGGCGGGCGCGGCCGGTGCTCGGAATCGGCATGTACCACGCGTCCACTGCGGTTCTGAGCGCGCCGTGCGCGCCCACCTGACAGCTGCTCGCGACGTTCTGTTCGCCGCTCCAAGCCAGACTGCTCCGGTCAAGGTCATCGCGCCGCAATGTGTTGCGATGACGACACCTGACCGACAGTGGTCCGCATCATCGCGTGGCAGGCGAGCGCACCGTGCGCTCTGGCCTAGACGCGGCATTTCTCCACATGCCGCGGCGCACCACACCAAGCAGGCGCAGCACCGCGCCCGTGCGTCGCATGAATTGCCGATAGGCGGTATGACCCCAATGGGTGGCCGTAACCGTGCGGATCGGGCAAGCTCCCCGCTCGCTTGTTTCCGGAGCCGGTAATGCCCCTTCGCTTTTCCCGCCTGCTGTCCCTTGCCATGGCCGCCCTCGTGAGCCTGTCGCTGGCGGCGCCGGCCGAGGCGGCCAAGAAGAAAACCGCCAAGGCACAGACCACGCAAACGCGCGCGAAGGCGAGCAAAGGCAAGAAGACCGCCAAGCCGGCAGCCAAGAGCACCAGGGGCAAGCGCAGCAAGGCCGCCACGGTCAGGCCACGCGCGGTTGCCGCGCCGGTGGTGCTGACCAAGGCGCAGCAGCTCAACCTGCTGTACGACCAATACTGGGACGCCTCGCTCAAGCTCAACCCGCTGCAGGCCACCTTCCAGGGCGAGAGCCGCTACAACGACCAGTTGCCGAACTTCCTATCGCCGGCGTTCCGCCAGCAGTCGCACGATTTCACCGTGCTGTGGCTGGGCAAGGCCGAGGCACTGGGGCCCGATGGCCTCAGCGGGCAGGACCTGCTCAGCTACCAGATCTTCGTGCGCGATGCGCGCAGCGCGCTGGCCGCCGAGCAGTTCCCGAGCTGGATGCTGCCGATCAACCAGTTCTACAACATCGCCAGCATTGCGGTGGTGTTGGGCTCGGGCACCGGCGCGCAGCCGTTCAAGACGGTCAAGGATTACGATAACTGGTCGCGGCGTGCGCTCGGCATCCCCGACCTGTTCGAGCAGGCCATCGCCAACATGCGTGCCGGCATGCAGGCCGGCGTGGTGCAGCCCAAGGTGCTGATGCAGAAGGTGTTGCCGCAGCTGGACGCGATCATCGCGCGCAACGCCGAAGACAGCCTGTTCTGGGGCCCGGTGCGCAACCTGCCGGCCGACATGCCCGATGCCGACAAGCAGCGCATCACGGCCGAGTACAAACGCATGATCGAACTGCGCATCATGCCGGCCTACCGCGCGTTGCGCGGCTTCATCGCCACCGAATACCTGCCCGCCTGCCGCGACAGCGATGGGCTGGCCGAATTGCCGAACGGCGCAGCGTGGTACGCCTACGACGTGCGCCAGAGCACCACCTCAGACCTGACACCGGAGCAGGTGCATCAGATCGGCCTGGATGAAGTCGCTCGCTTGCAGGGCGAAATCCAGACAGTGGCCAAACAGGTCAAATTCCGCGGCAGCCTGCCCAAGTTCTACAAGTTCATGCAGACCGACCGGCGCTTCAGCTACCGCAGCGACACCGAGTTGCTGGACACTTACCGCAGCCTGCAGGGCCGCGTGCAGCTGGCCGTGCCACGGCTGTTCAACACCCAGGGCATGCCGGCGCTGGAAGTGCGCGCGGTGGAACCGCAGCGTACGCAATCGGCTGCCAGCGGTTCGTACATGCGCCCAAGCGGCAACGGCAGCACACCGGGCATCTTCTACGTCAACACCTCCGACCTCCCCTCGCGCAAAACCTGGGAGGCCGAAAGCCTGTACCTGCACGAAGCCGTGCCCGGCCACCACTATCAGCTCGGGCTGCAGCAGCAGCTGACCGATCTGCCCAAGTTCCGCCGCCTGGGCGGCGAGACAGCCTACATCGAAGGCTGGGGCTTGTACGCGGAATCGTTGGGCCGCGAGCTGGGCCTGTATCAGGATCCCTACAGCTATTACGGCTATCTGCAGAATGCGTTGTGGCGCTCGGTCCGCCTGGTCACCGATACCGGCCTGCACAGCAAGGGCTGGACGCGTACCCAGGCCATCGACTACATGGTGGACAACTCGGCCATGACGCGTGCCGATGCCGAAGCCGAGGTGGACCGCTACATGGCCATCCCCGGTCAGGCGCTTGCGTACAAGGTGGGCGAGATGAAGATTGCGCAGTTGCGCGAGCAGGCGCAGCGCGAGCTGGGCCCGCGCTTCGATGTGCGCGCCTTCCATAGCGAAGTGCTCAAGGACGGTTCGGTGCCGCTGGACATCTTGCAGGACAAGATCCAACGCTGGATCGCGACGCAGAAGGGCTGAGGCGAGCGATCGCGGCGGGCAAACGGCGCTAATGCCGGCAGGCGCTGGTTGGCGCTGGCTTTGGCGTTGAGGCGGAATTTGCGTTTTGGCTCCGCGCAACGCCGGCACCGCCTCGCCAGCCGCTGGCGACGGGCACCGTCCCAGCTTTGCAGGCTGGTCGCCAGATGCATTGTGAGCGCGTTCATAGGCCCGGTGAGTCCGCCAAACGCGCCGCCGCCAATGCGGCGATATCGCGTGGCGTGGTGCGGCAGCAGCCACCGATCAGTCGCGCGCCGGCAGCCAGCCAGTGCGCATGCTGGTCGGCCAACGTGAGCGCAGACGCGTGACCGGCATGCCAGCGCTTGTCGCTGGCGTCGTAGTGCTCGCCCGAGTTCGGATACACCACCAGCGGCAGTGCGGTTAGCGCCGACAGGCTGTGCAGTGCAGCCGTCACCTGATCCAGCGCAATGCAGTTGATACCCACCGCGATCACCTGCGTACACGCATCCAGAGCCGGCACCACCTGCGCCAACGGGGTTCCATCGCTCAAGTGCGCAGCATCGCGCAAGGTGAAGGAAAACCACGCATGCAGCTGCGGAAATTCGCTTTGCAGCAATTGCCGCAACGCCACGATTTCGCTTGCCGATGGCAGCGTTTCGCAGGCCAACACATCCACGCCAGCATCCGCCAGCGCAGCGATGCGCGGGCGATGGAAGTCCATCAATTGGGCGATCGGCAGTACGTAGTCGCCGCGATATTCCGAGCCATCGGCCAGATACGCGCCATATGGCCCCACCGAGCCTGCCACCCACAACGGCGCAGCCTGCGGTTGGGCGTGCAGATGATCGGCGCGTGCCTGCACCGCCAGTTCCACGCTGCGTGCGATCAACGCTTGCGATTGCGCAACATCCAGCCCGCGTGCGGCAAAGCCCAGCGGCGTGGCCTGGTAACTGGCAGTGATCGCGCATTGCGCACCGGCGGCGAAATAATCGCGATGCACCTGATAGATCAATTCCGGCTGCTCTATCAGCACACGCGCCGACCACAGCGCATCGTTGAGATCGCAGCCGCGGTGTTCCAGCTCGGTGGCCAGGGCGCCATCCAGCAGCACGCAGCCGTCGTGCTGCAAGAGCTGGCTGAAAGGCGCATCTGCGCGCGGTTGGCGGAAAGCAATCGTCATGCGTGCAGTCTCCGGGCCGCAAGCCGTTGGGTAAGTGCGTAAGCGCCGTAGCACAGCGCAACGAACGGAACGCCGCACCACAACGCGATGCGCTGCTGCGGATCGAATGCCAGCCCGATACAGGCCAGCAGACACAGCGAAAAGCCGAGGATCGGTGTCCATGGATACCACGGCGCGCGGTACGCCAGCGTCTCTGGCGCAACGCCATCGCGCAGCAGCTGGCGACGAAACACATAGTGCGACGCGCAGATGCTCAGCCACACCACCACCACCGCAAACCCCGAAACCGCCGAGATCGCAACGAACACGGTGTCGGCCGCATACACGCCCGTGAGCAGCGCCAGCAAGCCACCCAACATGCTCAACGACACGGCGCGCAACGGAATGCCGCGGCCGGTCAACCGCGTCAGGCCCGAAGGCAACGTGCCTTCGTTGGCCAACGACCACAGCATGCGCGCGGCCGCATACAGGCCGGAATTGGCCGCCGACAGGATCGCGGTGAGGATCACCACATTCAAGAGGTCGGCCGCATACGGAATGCCCAACAGCTCGAAGGCGCGCACGAACGGGCTCGTCTCCACTGCCGCTTGTTCGGCAGGCAGCAGCGCTGCCAGCACCAGCACCGTGCCGACGAAGAACACCACCAGCCGCATCAGCGTTGTGCGGATCGCCAGCGGAATCGCGCGCGCTGGCTGCTCGGTTTCGCCGGCGGCCACACCAATCAACTCGGTGCCGGAAAATGCAAAATTCACTGCCACCATCGTCATCAGGATCGGCAGCGTTCCATGCGCAAACCAGCCATCGGCACGTAGATGACGCAGCCCGGGTGCAGGCGAACCATCGGCCAGTGGCAGCAGACCGATCACCGCCGCACCGCCAAGCACGATGAACACCAGGATGGTGATGACCTTGATCAACGAAAACCAGAACTCGCCTTCTGCAAACCAGCGCGCCGAGACCGTGTTCAAACCGAAGATCAGCGCGCAGAACAGCAGACACCACGGCCACGCCGGGCTATGCGGAAACCAGTACTGCATGCAGAACGCCGCTGCGGTTAGGCTCGAGCCCAATGCCACCGTCCAGGTCAGCCAGTACAACCACGCAACCACGTAGCCGGTCGCCGGCCCCAGATAACGCGCGGCATACACGTGGAATGCGCCGGTCTGCGGCATCGCCACCGCCAACTCGCCCAGGCATTGCATCACCAGGTACACCACCAACGCGCCGATCAGATATGCGAGCACCGTGCCCAGCGCGCCGGTGCTGGCAATGATGTACCCGGTATTGAAGAACAAGCCGGTACCGATCACGCCGCCCAGCGACAGCATCACCAGATGGCGCACCTGCATGCTGCGCCGGAACTGCGGGGCGGTGGTGGACGATGGTTCTGGCATGGGCGCGTCCGATCGGGGGCGCTCCATCCTGCCACGCGCACGCAGACGGGCACAGCCGTTTACACCCGAGCTGTGACGCAGGGCCTGCTGCTCCGTGGCGGGCAGTTATGCTGCCGATTGGTTTCTGCTGGCCCTTCCCCATGCCCCCCCTTGTCTTACTGCCCTGCACACATCATTGCCCTGCGTCGCTACCGCCGGCCTGCCTAGGCGCTTGCCCACTGCCATGAGCGCAATGTGCGCAGGCAGTGCTGAACATGCTGCGCTTTTACTCATAAGTCAGAAATATAGGCGACACTTGGATGCCTGAAGAACGAGCGCACCAATTCTGGTCGAGCTGCAATGTCGGACAACTGATCATGCACCCGATCGGCCAGCTTCTCGCCACTGCGCAGCGGGCGGCGCGCCACGCCCGTGCGCTTGGTGTAGCTCCACACCAACTCGTCGGGATTCAAGTCCTGCGCGTCACCCGGCAGGAAATGCAGCGTCAGCCTGCCCTTCAGGCTGTCCACGTCATCGCGCACGCCACGGGTCTTGTGGGCAGGCAAACCATCGAGCACCAGATGGATTGGACGGCGACGGCCCTTCATCATTCGCTTGAGCAGGGCCACGAACAATTCACCGTTCATGCCGCCGCTGTACACGGCGAACCAGAACCCGCCCTTGCTGTTCACCGCCGAGGCCGCACTGATGCTCTGGCGCTGCCCCGGCACCGCGACAACCGGCGTGACGCCCTTGACGGCCCACGTCCGTCCTTGCACCGCATCGGCACGGAAGCCAGACTCGTCCCAGAAGTCAATCTCGGCCTTTTCCCGCTTGGCGTGCGTCACGATCGCCGGGGACGTCTGCTCCTGCCACTGTGCTACCGCCAGTGGATCGCGCTGATAGGCGTGTTGCAGCGGCTTCTGTAGGCTCAGCCCCAGCCGCGCCAGCAACGTCCCGACGCTGGCCAGACTCAACCGTGCGGCACATTTATTCTCGATCAGTTCACGCACGACCTGCCGCGTCCACAAACCGAAGTCGAAGCCATGCTGGCGAGGGTTCTTGCCATTGACCCAGCCGAACACCTGGCGCTCCTGCGCCGGCGTCAACGTCCGCGGGCGACCGCTGCCATTACGCGTCATCAATGCGCCAGCGCCGCCCTCCTGTGCTCGCGCCAGCACTTTGTACGCCCAGCCGCGATGCAATCCGAACGACGCGGCCACTTCGGCCGGCGATTCGCCTTCGCCCATCCGTTGCAACGCCATCAGGCGCATTTCTTCCAGCGCCGCCCGCGATACCAAACGTCCGTCTCTCTTCTTCATGGATGGTTGGACAGCAGACACCGGCATTTGTTCCCTAATTTACTGACTTATGAGTAATCGCAGGCACGCGCAAGCGCTATGCGCGCAGCGCGGGATCGCATACCTCACCATCAGCCGCTTTGCCGCCAGCACTGCTTGGGAGCGCCGCATGATGCTCGCCGGACTCCACCACGTGGCAATCATCGCTGGCGACTATGCAACGTCCAAACAGTTCTATTGCCAGATCCTGGGCCTGCGCGTGCTCGATGAGCATTACCGGCAGACGCGCGACTCGTGGAAGCTGGATCCAACCCTGCCCGATGGTGGGCAGATGAGCTGTTCTCGTTTCCCAACGCGCCACTGCGGCCCAGCCGCCCGGAAGCACGCGGCTTGCGCCACCTCGCCTTTCGCGTCGACGACCTGGATGCCGCCGTCGCGCATCTCAACGCACACGGCGTGGCGGCCGAAGACATTCGTGTCGACCAATACACCGGCCGCCGCTTCACCTTCTTCGCCGACCCGGATGACTTGCCGCTGGAGTTGTACGAGGTCGGCTGAGCTGGCGTACAACACCTGCGCTGTGCTGCGGCACTCTCACGCGTGCCGGGCGGGCATCGCACTTCGTCAGACACCGCGTCACATCCTTGGCGCTGAACGCGGACACTCCCCAGCTGCCAGGACTGTCGAAGGTCAGCCACCGCGGGCCCCATGAACGCATCCCGCAATACGTCTTTCCGCGACCATACTCCACGGTATACATTCTCCGTCAGGCCGCCGACGGGTGGCCCCAGCAATCCCTGGGAGGGGAATCATGCGCAAGACCTTCAAGACCCTGATGCTGGCATTGCCGCTGGCGGCCGCCTCGCTGCTGGCCCAGGCCGCCGATTCGCCGGTGGGCCGCTGGACGACCATCGACGATGAAACCGGCAAGCCCAAGTCGGTGGTGCAGATCGAACAGGCCGCCAACGGCACCCTGAGCGGCAAGGTGGTCGAGATCCTGCAGTCCAACCATGGGCCCAACCCGACCTGCAACAAATGCGAGGGCGCGCTCAAGGGCAAGCCGATCAAGGGCATGACCATCCTGTGGGGCCTCAAGCCCGACGGCACCGCGGTCTGGAGCGGCGGCTCGGTACTCGACCCGGCCAAAGGCAAGACCTACAAGTCCAAGATCACCCTCACCGACGGCGGCAAGAAGCTGCAGATGCGCGGCTACGTCGGCATCGAAGCGCTGGGCCGTACCCAGACCTGGGTGCGTGAGTAATCGGGAATCGCGAATCGTTAAGAGCGGGCGTCCTTCGGGGCGCCTTTTTTGTGCTGGCCGGACCAAGATCCCTGCGAGAGAGAAGGCAGTGACGCTGGTGGCCATCGCGCATGCAGACGCCGGCAAGGCGAAAGCGCGCGTCGACAGCACGGCAAGCGGCCGCTTCAACCGATTCCCCATTCCCACTAATGCGATAATCGCGCCTCCCCCGCATCACGCCCGCCATGACCCGCACCGCACTCGTCACTACTGCCCTGCCCTACGCCAACGGCCCGCTGCATCTTGGCCATCTGGTCGGCTATATCCAGGCCGATATCTGGGTGCGCGCGCGCCGGTTGCGCGGCGACAAGACCTGGTTCGTCTGCGCCGACGACACCCACGGCACGCCGATCATGCTGGCCGCCGAGAAGGCCGGGGTGACCCCGGAAGCCTTCATCGCCAGCATCCAGGCCAGCCATGAGCGCGATTTCGCCGCGTTCGGGGTGACCTTCGATCATTACGATTCGACCAATTCGCCGGTCAATCGCGAGCTTACCGAAGCCTTCTACACCAAGCTCGAAGCCGCCGGCCACATCAGCCGGCGCTCGGTGGCGCAGTTCTACGACCCCGCCAAGGGCATGTTCCTGCCGGACCGTTACATCAAGGGCATCTGCCCCAACTGCGGCAGCGCCGATCAATACGGCGACAACTGCGAGGTCTGCGGCGCGACCTATGCGCCCACCGAGTTGAAGGAGCCCAGGTCGGTGATCTCCGGCGCCACCCCGGAGTTGCGCGATTCGGAGCATTTCTTCTTCGAAGTGGGGCAGTTCGACGGTTTCCTGCACGAATGGCTCGCTGGCGATGTGGCGCTGCCCGGCGTCAAGGCCAAGCTCAAGGAGTGGCTGGACGCCGAAGGCGGCCTGCGCGCCTGGGACATCTCGCGCGACGCGCCGTATTTCGGTTTCCAGATGCCCGGCCAGCCGGGCAAGTATTTCTACGTGTGGCTGGATGCGCCGATCGGCTACCTGTGCAGCTTCAAGACGCTGTGCGCGCAGATGGGCGAGGATTTCGCAGCGCATCTGGTCGACGGCACGCAGACCGAACTGCATCACTTCATCGGCAAGGACATCGTCAATTTCCACGGCCTGTTCTGGCCGGCGGTACTGCACGGCACCGGCCATCGCGCGCCGACACGCCTGCACGTCAATGGCTACCTGACCGTGGACGGCGCCAAGATGTCCAAGTCGCGCGGCACCTTCGTGATGGCGCGGACCTTCCTGGATGTCGGCCTGGAACCGGAAGCGCTGCGTTACTACTTCGCGGCCAAGTCCTCCGGCGGCGTGGACGATCTGGACCTCAACCTGGGCGATTTCATCGCGCGGGTGAATGCGGACCTGGTCGGCAAGTTCGTCAACCTGGCCAGCCGCTGCGCCGGCTTCATCGGCAAGCGCTTCGACGGCAAGCTGGCCGAGGCGCTGCCCGATGCTGCGCAGTACGACCGTTTCGTCGCCGCCCTGGCGCCGATCCGCGAGGCCTACGAACGCAACGATGCCGCCAGCGCGATCCGCCAGACCATGGCGCTGGCCGACGAGGCCAACAAGTACATCGACGACACCAAACCGTGGGTGATCGCCAAGCAGGACAGTGCAGACGCGCAGCTGCAATCGGTGTGCACGCAGGGCCTGAACCTGTTCCGGGTTCTGGTGGCCGCGCTCAAGCCGATCCTGCCGCGTACCTGTGCCGAAGCCGAAGCGTTCCTGTCGGCGCCGATGACCAGTTGGGAGGATGTGATCCGCCCGCTGACCTCGCACACGATCCAGCCCTACACCGCCCTGTTCACCCGTATCGACCCCAAACTGATCGACGCCATGACCGACGCTTCCAAGGACACCCTCGCCGCACCTGCAGCTCCGGCTACCACCTCCAAAGCTGCACCGGCCAAGCCTGACACAAAGCCCGCTGCAGCTGCGAATCCCCAATCCCCAATCTCCAATCCCAGCTTCATCGGCATGGATGACTTCGCCAAGCTCGATCTGCGCATCGGCAAGGTGCTGGTCTGCGAATGCGTGGAAGGCTCGGACAAGCTGCTGCGCTTCGAACTGGACGCCGGCGAGCTGGGCAAGCGGCAGATCTTCTCGGGCATCCGCGCCAGCTACGGCGAGCCGGAAGCGCTGGTCGGCCGCAGCGTGGTGTTCATCGCCAACCTGGCTCCGCGCAAAATGCGCTTCGGCATCAGCGACGGCATGATTCTATCGGCCGGCTTCGACGGCGGCGCCCTGGCGCTGCTGGATGCCGACAGCGGCGCGCAGCCGGGCATGCCGGTTCGGTGAGGCGGAATCGGGAATCGGGAATCGGGAATCGGGAAATCGTAGAAGCAAGACCTGATTGTTGAGGAAGACCTGACGCGAGTACTTCGCCCGTACCCTCACCCGCCCCTGCGGGGCACCTTCTCCCCCATGAAGGAGGACAATGTCCCGATGGGAGAAGAAACGGCTTCAACGAATCCCCAATCCCAATTTCCCAATCCCTGCCCATGCACCTGGCCCTGTTCGATTTCGACCACACCATCACCACCTGCGACACCGATGGGCGTTTCCTGCGCAAGGTGGCAACGCCGGCGCAGCTGGCGGCGGCGAGATGGCAGGCGGGGCCATGGGTGCTGGGGTCCCGGATGGGCGTGGTGTCTGCAGCCGCACTGCGCGCGCGGGTGACGCGACTGGTGTTCACCGGCCACCCGCTCGATGAGATGACCGCGCATGGCGCCGAGTACGCGCGCACCGCGCTGCCGGGCATGCTGCGCGGCGAGATGATGCAACGCATCGACTGGCATCAGGCGAAGGGACATGAAGTGGTGCTGGTGTCGGGTTCGCTGGATCTGGATCTGTATCTGCAGCCGTGGTGCACAGAGCATGGGCTATCGCTGGTCTGCAACCGGCTGGAACATGCTGCAGGCGTGCTGACCGGGCGCTATGCCGAAGGCGATTGTGGGCCGCACAAGGTCGCGCGGATTCGCAGTCACTACGACTTGCATCGGTACGACTGCGTACACGCCTATGGCGACAGCCGCGAAGACAAACCAATGCTCGCGCTTGCGCAACAACGCTGGTATCGCGGCAATTTGCTGCGCTGAGATGGCCACCATGCCCGCCCCTGGCCCCGACCTGGTCGAACGCCTCGACCGCCTGCTGCCGCAGACCCAATGCGGGCAATGCGGGTATGACGGCTGTCGTCCGTATGCGCAGGCGATGGCCGAGGGCCAAGCGACGATCGATCACTGCCCACCCGGCGGCGATGCGGGTGCACGCGCATTGGCGCAGGCGCTGGGCGTGCCGGCACGTCCCTACGACCGCAGTCGCGGCGCGCACAAATTGCCGCAGGTGGCCTGGATCGTGGAAGCCGA
Organism: Xanthomonas oryzae pv. oryzae; assembly: GCF_004136375.1. Classification (NCBI taxonomy): domain Bacteria; kingdom Pseudomonadati; phylum Pseudomonadota; class Gammaproteobacteria; order Lysobacterales; family Lysobacteraceae; genus Xanthomonas; species Xanthomonas oryzae. The sequence continues at coordinate 2,342,965 of NZ_CP031697.1, read as the reverse complement.
CTGCATCGGCTGCACCAAGTGCATCCATGCCTGCCCCGTGGATGCCATCGTCGGCGGCGCCAAGCACATGCATACGGTGATCGCGCCGCTGTGCACCGGCTGCGAGCTGTGTCTGCCGGCCTGCCCGGTGGATTGTATCGAATTGCATCCAGCCGGTTGAGCGCGGCGCTCAGCGCGATGCCGCGCCCAGTCGATGCCTGCGTGGTCATGGATTGGCGCGCAGTCCCACCTGCTGCGAAGGCGGATTCGCGCTAGCGCGACATGCAGGCGATGCCTCGATCGATCAGTGATCTGCCGCATCCAGGTTGGAAGGCAGGCACCAAAAACATCGACACCGCCGCAAGCGCGTTGGCATTGGTCCGAATCTCCGGGTTACAACGGCGTTTGGCTGCGCGCCAGTCGCATGCGCATGCAGACGTGCGCCACCGACATGTCGATGCGCCGCGCTGCGCACCGGTGGCAGCGAGCCACCGCAGACTGCGCAGCCCACCTGATCGCGCTGCGCGCATGCGCCCACCGTTCGAAACGGTGCACCATGCGCGCTTGCCCCGGCATGTGCCGCCACCATTGTTGTCACGCTCGCTCGCCCCTTGCGGCAAGACCACCGGTTGCCATACGACGCCGTGCCGCTGCAGCACCGTCAGCGCCATCACCCACCACTGCCAGCCAGCCGCGCCAGCGTCCAACCACCTCGCCGTCAGGAACGTCCTGACGCAGCTGGCGCATCCGTGCTGCGGCCGCGCCCGTATGGGTATGCACTCCCATCGAGGATCTGCCGATGCGTCCACTTGCCGCTGCCCTCGCCACCCTTGCTATCCGTTGCCGGCCGATTCCGCTGCTGCTGGTGCTATGCAGCCTGCCACTCAGTGCAGCAGCAGTGAGGCGGGTGGACGGCGATGCCTTCGATGGCGACAGCGGCGCGTTGCGGTATCGCGAGTCGCACTGGTTGCTCGACGATGGCGCGCGGCTGGTGCTGTACCGCTGCCCGGACGGGAGACCGTTCGCGCGCAAGCAGGTTGACGGCGGCGGCACCTCGCCCGACTTCAGCCTGATCGACGGGCGCGATGGCTATCGCGAAGGTGTACGCCACCGCGATGGCGTGCGCGAGATGTTTCAGCTCGCTCCAGGCAAACCCGAACGCCGCACCACGCTGCCGCCTGGCGCCGGCGCGCGGGTGATCGACGCCGGGTTCGACACCTATTTGCGCGCGCAGTGGGACGCCATTGCAAGCGCACCGCAGAAGGTGGATTTCGTGTTGCCCAGCCTGCAGCGGCAACTGCGCTTCCGGGTCGAACGCATGGGCGATGCTGCCGGCCAGCGGCGTTTTCGCATCAGTCTGGATGCCTGGTACGCCGCGGCAGTGCCGTCGCTGGAGGTGCGTTATTCGATCGCCGACAAACGCCTGCTCGAATTCCGGGGCGTCGGTAATCTGCGCGATGCGAATGGCCGCTATCCGCACGTGCGCATCGTATTCCCTGACACCGCTGCGCGCGCGGCCAGTGCCGAGGAATTACGCCAGGCACGCGAGCAGCCGCTGACCACGTCGTGCAGCGCCCTGTGAGCCGGGCCCGCGCCATCTTCACGCTCGCCCACGCGCCGTTGCGTACAACGGCCCGGGCACCCATTCCCCGCACAGGAGCACCGCCGTGGCAAAAGCCTATCTCTGGATCAATGCAGTGCTCTACTTCGCCCTGGCAGTGTGGTGCACGCTCTCTCCGGCCAAGACCGCAACGGCGGTGGGCTATACCCAGCTTTCGCCTGCCGGCCAATCCGAATACCTGGTCATCTACGGTGGCCTGCAGTTGGGCATGGCATTCCTGTTCAGCTACTTCGCATGGACCGATCAAGCCCGCACTGGGCTGGTGGTCGCACTGGCGTTCTACGTTCCAATCGTACTGTTCCGCAACGTCGCGCTCGCGCGCTTGTGGCCGGTCTCTGCACCCACGGTTGCGCTTGCCGGTGTGGAGATCCTGTTGCTGCTCGCTGCAGTATTGCTGTGGTTCCAACGCAAGTGAAAGACACACTCGGCGCAGTCCGGTAGCATCGCCGCTACCTAACCCAACGCCCGACCGCATGAGTGCCATTCCTGGCCACGACGACGATGAGACCGGACGCCTGCTGACCGCAACCGCGGGCGGCGACCGGCATGCTTTCGAAGCGCTGTACCGGCAGACCTCGCCCAAGCTGTTCGGGGTATGCCTGCGCATGATCCCGCAACGTGCCGAAGCCGAAGAGGTGCTGCAGGATGTGTTTACGCTGATCTGGCACAAGGCCGGGCAGTTCGACCCGAGCCGCGCACGCGGGCTGACCTGGCTGGCGATGATCGCGCGCAACAAGGCGATCGACCATCTGCGCGCCAACGCGCCGCAGCGCCGCAACGTGGCGCTGGACGATGCCGGCGAGCTACGTGCCAACGATGCCTCGCCGCTGGAGCGCACCGAGCGCGCCAGCACGCGGCGGCGCATCGATCATTGTCTGGCCGAACTGGAGCCGCCGCGCAGCGAATTGATCCGCACTGCGTTCTTCGAAGGCATCACTTACGAAGAACTCGCCGCGCGCACCGACACACCGATCGGCACGATCAAAAGCTGGATCCGTCGTGGTCTGGCCAAACTCAAGGCATGTCTGGAACGATGAGCACGCCCTTGCCCATCGACCAGGAAACGCCGCGCGACGTGCTTGCCGGCGAATACGTGCTCGGCCCGTTGAGCGTAGAAGAACGCCTGGCGGCCGCACAACGCGTTGCCACCGACGGCCAGTTCGCCCAGGCCGTGGGGCAGTGGCAGGAACTGCTGGCGCCGCTGCTGGAAGAAATCGTTACCGAGACCCCACCGGATCACGTGTGGGCACGTGTGCGCCAGACGCTGGGCTTCGATACGCCCTTGCGCGCGGTGCCGTCTGCGGCGCCGGTCAGCCCCAATACGCCGGCAGTGCCCTTGTGGAACAACGTGCGGTTCTGGCGCTGGGCCAGCGTCGGCGGCCTGGCTACTGCAGCGGTGTGCGTGCTCGCTCTGCTCAACGTGCGCACGCCGCCGGAAGCAGTACAGCCGCCGCCGACCGGCGAGGTCGTGCAAACTCCGGTCACCCCGCCTGCCACCCATCCGCCTGCCACGACCGGGATCGCCATGACCTCGACCCTGGCCACCCAAGACGGTCGCCCCGGTTACGTGGCGTTGATGGATGCCGACAAGCACACCATCACGGTGACACCGCTGGACCGCACCGCCACCGTCGGCAAGGTACCGGAGTTGTGGCTGATCACCCCCGATGGCAAGGCGCATTCAATGGGCACGTTCGACGATCAACGTGCACGTCGTGCGCAAATCCCGGATAAGCTGATGCCCATGCTCAGCAACGAGGCGCTCCTGGCCGTCACGCTGGAACCGCCGGGCGGCGCCCCGGGTGGCGTTGCCACTGGCACTGTGGTCGCAAAGGGCGGCATCAGCACGCTGGCAATGGCGCCCTGATTCGGCACGCCTGACCCCGCTTGCGAGCGCTTCGCAAGCGGGATTTCATCGAAAACCGCCTCGTCCGCGCCAGCAGTGTCTGCTGGGGGCAATGTGTGCGCAGCTGCGCGATTCATTGGCGACGCCAAGCGAACCTCACCCATGCATGCGACCATCAAGCGGCCCGGTGCATCTGTTTGCCGGCAGCATCCGTATCGGGTCACGATTACCTATGGAGAATCACGCGTGTCGAGTACTGGCTTGGACCCTCACGCCGCAGCACCGCAGCCCACACCCACGCCACCGCGTAGCGGGTTGGCCGCGCGCATCGGCAGCCTGCGTCGCTGGGTGGATTCGCAGACCGACGAGCCCCTGGACGAAGCCCGCGCCGATCGCATCGACTGGCTGCGTGCACTGCCCTTCATTGCACTGCATCTGGCTTGCTTGGCGGTGTTCTGGGTAGGCGCGTCGTGGTTTGCGGTGGGCATGGCGGTGGCGCTGTACGCATTGCGCATGTTCACGCTCACCGGGTTTTATCACCGCTACTTCTCGCACCGTGCGTTCAAGACCTCACGGGTGCTGCAATTCGTCTTCGCCGCCATCGGTGCCACCTGCGTGCAGCGCGGACCGCTGTGGTGGGCGGCGCATCATCGCAACCATCATCGGCATACCGATACCGGCCGCGACCCGCATTCGCCGGCGCAGCACGGCTTCTGGTGGAGCCACACCGGCTGGTTCCTGACCCCACGCAATTTCCGCACCGATTGGGACGTGATTCCCGACCTGCGCCGCTTTGCCGAACTGCGCTTTCTGGACCGCTTCGACATCGTGATGCCGGCGCTGCTGGCGCTCGGCCTCTACCTGCTCGGCGACTGGCTGGCGGTTGCGGCGCCCGCGCTGAAGACCAACGGTGCGCAATTGCTGGCGTGGGGCTTTGCGATCTCCACCGTGGCGCTGTTCCATGCCACCTTCACCATCAACTCCCTGGCGCATCGCTTCGGCAGCCAGCGTTTCGACACGCGCGACGATAGCCGCAACAACTGGCTGCTGGCATTGCTTACCTTTGGCGAAGGCTGGCACAACAACCACCACTTCTTCCCCGGCTCCGTGCGCCAGGGCTTGCGGTGGTGGGAATACGATGTGACCTGGTACGGGCTTACCGCGATGTCGTGGGTGGGGCTGGTGTGGGACCTCAAGCCGATGCCGAAGCGGCTCACTCAGCGGGCCGAACGGGTGAGGCAATGAGCGAGGGCAGGATTGCCGTGGTCGGCAGCGGCATTGCCGGCCTCGGCGCGGCGTGGCTGTTGTCGCGGCGCTACGAAGTGACCTTGTTCGAGGCCGCCGATTATCTGGGCGGGCATACGCACACGCACGACATCCAGTTGGAAGGTCAGCGTTATGCAGTGGACAGCGGCTTCATCGTGTTCAATCCGCAGCATTACCCGCTGCTCACACGCATGTTCGCCGAGCTGGACGTGGCCGCGCAGCCGACCACGATGAGCTTTTCGGTACACGATGCGCGCAGCGGGCTTGAATATAACGCCGGCAGCCTCGGCGGGTTGTTCTGCCAGCGCCGCAATCTGCTCAGCCCACGCTTCTGGCGCATGCTGGCGGACCTACGCCGTTTCTATCGCCAGGCACCGGCGGTGCTGCACAGCGACGAGCGTTTCAGCACGCTGGGCGCGTATCTGCAGCGGCACGGCTATTCGGATGCATTTCGCGACCAGCACTTGGTGCCGATGGCATCGGCGCTGTGGTCTTCGCCCTCGCAGACCATTCTCGAATTTCCCATGGGCCAACTGATCGGCTTCATGGCCAATCACCACATGCTGCAACTCAGCGGGCGTCCGCAGTGGCAGGTGGTACGTGGCGGCTCCAACAGCTATGTGCGTGCATTGCGTCGGCGCTGGCAGGTGATCGAACGCTTGTCCACGCCGGTCCGGGCGATCCGACGCACGCCCAATGGCGTGGTGGTGAATGCCTCACGTTGCGAGGAACATTTCAACCACGTGGTGCTGGCCTGTCATGCCGATGATGCGCTGGCCTTGCTCAGCGATGCCACGCCAGCCGAGCAGCAGATCCTGGGCGGCATCACCTACCAGGACAACGACACCGTGCTGCACACCGATGCCAGCGTGCTGCCGCGCGACCGGCGCGCCTGGGCGGCATGGAATGCGCACGTGCCGGCCGACCCGAATGCCGCCTGCACGGTGAGCTATTGGATGAATGCGCTGCAGTCGATCAGCTCCCCGCAACAGTTCATCGTCAGCCTCAATCGCAATGACGCGATCGACCCGAGCAAGGTGCTGCGGCGCATGCGCTATCGCCACCCGGTGCAGAACGCAGCCGCACTGGCAGCGCAGACGCGCAAGGCGGAGATTCAGGGCGTGCAGAACACCTGGTTTGCCGGCGCGGCATGGGGCTTCGGTTTCCACGAAGACGGCCTGCGCAGCGGCGTGGATGTCGCGCAGGGCCTGGGAGTGCGGTGGTGATGCAGCTGCTGCGCGAAGCCCACACCGACGCGGCACCCTTGCCCCCCGCAGAGGGCAGCGGCGCCGGTTGCGTGGCGGGTCCATTGCGCAGCGCGATCTACACCGGCTGGGTGCGGCATCGCCGCTTCATGCCCAGAGCACTGCAATTCCGCTATCGCCTGTTCCTGATGTATGTGGATCTGTCCGAACTGGACCAGGTGTTTGCGCGGCGCTGGTTATGGTCGGTGGGGCGCGCCAACCTGGCGCAGTTCCGGCGCAGCGATTATCTGGGCGATGCGAATATGCCACTGGACCAGGCGGTACGCGACTGCGTGCAGGCACACACCGGCGAGCGCCCCGAAGGCGCGATTCGGCTGCTGACGCACTTGCGCTATTTCGGCCACGTGTTCAACCCGGTCAGCTTCTACTACTGCTTCGATCGCCACGACGCCCTGCGCTGGATCGTGGCCGAAATCACCAACACGCCCTGGCAGCAGCGTCATACCTATGTGCTGCCGGTAGCGCAGGCGCGCACGCATCGCGATGTGCATGCGTGGCGCTTCGACAAGCGCTTCCACGTTTCGCCGTTCATGGGCATGCAGCACCGCTACGACTGGCGCTTCAGCGTGCCGGATGCGCAGTTGCGCGTGCATATGGATGTATTGGATGCCATCGGCGACGATGCCGGCGGCGCCATCGACAACCGCGGCACGCGCCGCTTCGACGCCACCTTGGTGCTGCAACGTCAACCGATCACCGGGCGCACTCTGGCGCGCACCTTGCTGGCTTATCCGTTGATGACGGTCTGGGTGGTGATCGCCATTCACTGGCAAGCCTTGCGCCTGTGGCTGCGCGGCAACCCTGTCCACGACCACCCTCACCCGCCTGTGCGAGAACCCCGATGAACGCCACGTCCCTGCCCGATCACGCTGAGCCACGCGCGGCTTCCTGGTCAGACCGTCTGCTGCGCAAGCGCCTGCTGGCCACGCTTGGGCAATTGCGCGACGGGCAGCTGCAGTTGCATGAAGGCGGCACGGTCACCACGCTGGGCACGGCGACTGGCGCGGAGTCCTTGCAGACGCAATTGCGCGTGATCGATCCCGGTTTTTATCGCCAGGCTGCGCTCAACGGCAGCGTCGGTGCGGGCGAGTCGTATATGGATGGGCAGTGGCAGTGCGACGACCTGGTGGCGTTGATGCGGCTGCTGCTGCGCAACCGCGAGCGATTGGACGCGATGGAGACCGGTACCGCACGCCTGGGCGGCTGGGCCATGCGCAGCCTGCACGCGTTTGCGCGCAATACCCGCAGCGGCAGCCGGCGCAATATCGCTGCGCACTACGATCTGGGCAACCCGCTGTTCAAGCTATTTCTGGATGAAAACCTGATGTACTCGTCGGCGATATTCGTCGATGGCGAAGAAGCGCAAGGCGAAGCAGCACTGGAGCGTGCAGCCACCCGCAAGCTCGAACGCATCTGCCGGAAATTGCGCCTGGGCCCGCAGCATCATGTCGTGGAGATCGGCACCGGCTGGGGCGGATTTGCGCTGTATGCCGCACGCACGCATGGCTGCCGCGTCACCACCACCACCATTTCACGCGAACAGTTCGATCTGGCCACGCAACGCATCGCCGCAGCCGGCTTGAGCGATTGGGTGACGGTGTTGTTGCGTGACTATCGCGATCTGGAAGGCCGCTTCGACCGCGTGGTGTCGATCGAGATGATCGAAGCGATTGGCCATCAGTATCTGGACACGTATTTCGCCAAGGTCGGCAGCCTGCTGGCCGACGATGGCGAGGCGCTGATCCAGGCCATCACCATCGAAGATCACCGCTACAAACAGGCGCTGCACTCGGTGGATTTCATCAAGCGGCATATTTTCCCGGGCAGCTTCATTCCTTCGGTGGCGGCTATGACCGGGGCGGTCGCGCGCGCCAGCGATTTGCGCCTGTTCAATCTGGAAGACATCGGCCCGAGCTATGCGCTGACCTTGCGCGCGTGGCGCAAGCGCTTCATGGCGCAATTGCCGCAGGTGCGTGCGCTGGGCTACGACGAGCGCTTCATCCGCATGTGGGAGTTCTATCTGGCCTATTGCGAAGCCGGTTTCTTGGAACGCTCGATCGGCGATGTGCATCTGTGGCTGAGCAAGCCCGGCGCACGCCCGCCGCAGTTCGTGCCCGGCCTTGCCGCCGACGCATGAAGCAGCTCGGCAACTACCTCGGCCTGCAGGTGCTGTGGCTGGTGGCGGTCAGCGCTGCCGCGCATGCACGCACTTGGCCAACGCTGCTGGCGCTGGCCGTGTTCGCGCTGTACCAGCTGTGGCCATCGCGCCGGGCGCCGGGCGATGTGCAATTGATGATCGCGGCGTTGTCGCTGGGATTGCTGCTGGACACCACGCTTGCCGCCGCCAATTGGGTGCGCTACGCCGCGCCGTGGTCAGGCAGCCTGCTGGCACCGCCATGGATCCTGGCGTTGTGGCTGGGATTTGCGCTCACCCTCAATCATTCGCTGGCCGCGGTGATGCAGCGGCCGTGGCTGGCGGTGTTGCTCGGCACCATCTTCGGGCCGTTTTCGTATTGGCTGGCGGAACGCAGCTGGCACGCAGTGGAATTTCAATCGCCCTACCTGCATGCCGTGCTAGCCGTGGGCATCGGCTGGGGCGTGGCCTGCGGTGTGTTGTCGCTGTATGCACGCCGGCTGGCGCGACCATTGCCTGAGCACATCACCGGAGAACTGCAATGAATGCCTGGCCGCTGCTGCATGTGGGCGTGTTCGCAAGCGTGGTGATGGTGATCGGCTGGCGATGGCAACGCCGCAGCGGCAACGCCGGCCCGGTCGATGTGTTGTGGGCGGGCTGCCTGGCGCTGGCGGCGCCGTATTGCGCATGGATGTCCGAGGGCGCCGTGCTGCCGCGGGTGCTGGTGGCGGTGCTTGGCGGTGTGTGGGGGGCGCGGCTGGCGCTGCATCTGGGCGTACGCGTGTTCGGCGACCCGCACGAAGATGGCCGTTACCGCGCGCTACGCGCGCATTGGAATGGCAGCCAGCGCAAATTCCTCGGGTTCTTCCTGGCCCAGGCGATGATGGTGGTGCTGTTCGCGGTGCCGTTTCTGGCCGCTGCCAGCAACCCGCGCACCGGCTGGAGCGTGTGGACCAGCATTGCCATTGCGGTGTGGTTGATCGCGGTCGGTGGCGAGGCATTGGCCGACCGGCAGTTGTCGGCGCATAAGGCCAACCCTGCCAATGGCGGCAAGACCTGCCGCACCGGTCTATGGCGGTACTCGCGCCACCCCAATTACTTTTTTGAGTTCGTGCACTGGTTTGCCTACCTGGCGCTGGCCGTGGGTGCTGGCCCGTGGCCGGTGGCGCTGTGCGCGCTTGGCCCGGTGGTGATGTTCGTGTTTCTGTATCGCTTCACTGGCATCCCCTACACCGAGCAGCAGGCGCTGCGCTCGCGTGGCGAGGATTACGCCCGCTACCAGCGCAGCACCAGCGCGTTCTTTCCGCTTCCCCCTTCGTCCTGAGTTGCCTGGAGAGTTGCATGTCCACCGTTACCGTCCCGCCCTCCACGCAGCCTGAAGAAGCCTTCGTCACCCGGCTCGCCGAATCCGGTGTGTTGCCCGACGCCGCATTGCGCTACGGCATCCGCCGCCTGTGCGCGCAACGCCTGCGCGATGAGCGCGGCAACGATGCCGATGCCAACGGCGAACGCCAGCGCGCCTTCATCGACAGCCTGCGCGCCAGCGCGATCGCGATCGAAACCGATGCGGCCAATCGCCAGCATTACGAATTGCCGCCGCAGTTCTTCACCCTGTGCCTGGGCCGCCGGCTCAAGTACAGCAGTTGCTATTGGGACGCCAGCACGCCGAATCTGGATGCCGCCGAAGAACGCATGCTGGCGCTGTACGGCGAGCGCGCCGAACTGGCCGATGGCCAGCGCATTCTGGAGCTGGGCTGCGGCTGGGGCTCGCTGACCCTGTGGATGGCCGAGCGCCATCCGGGTGCCAGCATCACGGCGGTCTCCAACTCACGCCCGCAGCGCGCGCACATCCTGGAGCAGTGCCGCGTGCGTGGGCTGAGCAACGTGCAGGTGATCACTGCCGACGTCAACGCGCTGGCATTGCCGCCGGGCAGCTTCGATCGCGTGGTGTCGGTGGAGATGTTCGAGCACATGCGCAATTACCGCGAGTTGCTCGCACGCGTCGGCAACTGGATGGCGCCGGGCGGCAAGTTGTTCGTGCACATTTTTTGCCACCGCGACCTGGCTTACCCGTTCGAAGTGGCCGGCGAAGACAACTGGATGGGCCGGCATTTCTTCACCGGCGGGCTGATGCCGGCGGCCGATACCTTGCTGCATTTCCAGCAGGACGTGGTGATCGAACAACGCTGGGTGCTGTCGGGCGAACATTACGAAAAAACCGCCAACGCCTGGCTGGAAAACCAGGACCGCCACCGCGATCAGATCATGCCGTTGTTGAAGCAGACCTACGGCGACGACGCACAGCGGTGGTGGCAGCGCTGGCGCATGTTCTGGCTGGCCTGCGCGGAACTGTTCGGCTACGACAAAGGCCGCGAGTGGGGCGTGGCGCATTACCGTTTCGTCAAACGCTGACCGCACCGCCGACAGCATTCGTTGCAAAGACGACTGGCGGCTACCCGGGCAACACACGTGCATGCGCCAGCCGTGACAGCTGCGCAGCAGTCACTCGGTCGCCATGATGCCGGTGCGTGCAATCGCGCGCACCGCATGCTGATCGCTTTCTCGGTAGTGCGATCAGCCCGCCGCAGCGGTGACAACGATTTCCACCTTCCACTCCGGTCGCGCCAACGTGGCTTCGACGGTGGCGCGGGCAGGCGTGAAGCCGTGCGGCACCCACGCGTCCCAGGCCTTGTTCATGCCATCGAAATCGGCGATGTCGGCGAGAAAGATTTCTGCCCGCAGAATCTTGGTCTTGTCGCTGGCCGCCAGCGCCAGCAGCTTGTCGATCTCGCCCAGCACCTGGCGGGTCTGACCGGTGATGTCTTGGCTGGTGTCATCGGCAATCTGGCCGGCCAGATAGCACACGCCAGCATGGACGGTCATTTCGGACATCCGCGGACCCGCATCGAATCGCTGCACCATTTCTGACTTCCTACGGTTGATTGACGCCCGCATTGTCCCGCGAATGCGGCACGCATGCAGCCCCGTTGCGCACGCAGCGCGCCAACACGGTGCCCGCCCGTGCCATCCAGACCACGATCAGCACGATGGCGATCTTCTGGCTGATGCCCAAGGGCGCGCTGGTCACGGTGACATGGAACAGCAACGCCGCAAACGCGGCCCAGCCCAGCAGGAAGGCCGCGGGAAAGTGCGCGCGCCACAGCGTATCGCGGCGGAAATACCACGATTGCAGCAACACCGCCGCAATCACGCACAGAAACGTCATGTCCGCCGACAGCACGTGCACCAGCTTGGCCGCCTCTGGCGCCAGTTCGGGCATCCAGCTGTCGCCGGTCGACATCATGCACACGCCCACCCCCACCATCCAGAACAGACCCGGCACGGTGCGGCTGCGCGCGGCCGGCGCCCATGCTGCATACAGGCCAGGCGCCAGCCATGCCATCGTGGCGGCCAACAGGCAGTAGGCGGTGCGCAAGAACACACCCTGCGAGCCGTGCAGATAGGCGCTCAGTTCGCATCCACCCAGCACAGGTCGCTGCGCAGCCATTGCAGCGCCAGCACCAGCCCGATGAAGGCCAGGCCGGCCATGGCGGCGATGCTGCCGGCGTGGCCGCTCCAGCGCGGCGGCAGCGTCTGCGCCAGGGACGCAGACCTCGGGCAATCGGGGGGATTGCGCATCAGCAGCCTGCCTGCGCTCCAACTGTCATGGCGGTCCTGTCGTGTCCGTGCGGCACGTGGGTGCGGCTTTGCCCTATGATGCGCGCGGCCGGCCCGCACAGGCACTATGTCGGTAGGATCGAACCACGCGTTCACTGGATGTCGGCACTTTCGCAACCACGCTGCATGTACCTTCGACCCGACCGGCCCATGCACTGCCGATGCGCGCGCGGCACGCCTCGTGCATGCACCCTCCTTCCCTTTCAGCAGATCCCGTTGCCCTCATGACGGATACCCCCGCCTCTTCCGAAACCTCCGCCAGCGGTTGGCGCCGCGCCCTGCCGGTGATCGTCAGCCTGGCGATTCTGGCGATGGCCCTGCATGCGCTGTCTTCGCAGTTCACCGACCACGGCTACCGCCAGATCCGGCATGCCTTCCGTGCGCTGGGTGCCGGGCAGATCACGCTGACGCTGTTGCTCGGCTTGAGCAGCTATGTGTGCCTGGTGGGCTTCGACTGGGTGGGGCTCAAGCGCACCGGCAAGCAGCTGCATCCGGCGCGGGTGGGCATTACCGCCTTCATGGCGCATGCGGTCGGGCAGACCTTGGGTTTTGCCGCACTCACCGGCGGCGCCGTGCGTCTGCGCGGTTATGGCAGCGTGGGCCTGACCCTGGCCGAGATCGGCCAGGTAGTGCTGATGAGCACGCTTGGCTTCATTTTCGGGGCCTGGGTGCTGCTCGGCCTGGCCTTGATGCTGGAACCGGAAGCCGCTGCGCGCGCCTTGCCAATTACTGCGCAAGCCATCCGCATCGCCGGCATCGCCCTGCTGGTCGGTTATGTCGCCATGCTGATGCTGGTCGGTCGACAGGGCCGCGAGTTCGGCATCCGCAGCCATCGGTTCTGGTTACCGGACCGCACCACCGTGGTGGGCGTCACCGCGCTCAGCGTGGTCGAACTGGGCCTGGCCGCAGCCGCATTCTATGTGCTGCTGCCGCCGGATCCGGGCACCGGCTACTTCGGCTTCATCGGCATCTGGCTGGTGGCCGTGGTGGCCGGGCTGATCTCTACCGTGCCGGCCGGCCTCGGCGTGTTCGAGTGGAGCCTGCTCGAACTGCTGCCGCATGTCACCCCGGCTGCAGTGCTGGCGGCGGCGCTGGTCTACCGGGTGACGTATTACATTGTGCCGTTGCTGATCTCGGTGGCGATGGCGGCGGCCTCCGGGCTGCGCGTGCCGGTACGCGTCGGCGCCAGTACCGCGCGCAGTGTGTGGAAGGCCTTGCGTCCATGGCTGCCGCAGATTCTGGCGCTGGCGGTGTTCGCGGTAGGAGCGGCGCTGGTGATCGACGGCACCCTGCCGACGCCGGCCGCGCGCCAGGAAGTGGCGCCATTGCCGCTGATCGAAACCTCGCATCTGCTGGTCAGCCTGGGCGGCATGATGCTGCTGCTGATCGGCCAGGGCCTGCAGCGCCGCAGCCATTCGGCCTGGATGCTGGCCTTGGGCGTGTGCTTGCTGGTGCCGCCGTTCGCACTGCTGCGCGGCAGCCATATCTCGGTGTCGCTGTCGGCGGCACTGGCGGCGGTTGCGCTATGGGCAGCGCGGCGCGAGTTCTATCGACAGGGCGCGCTGCTGGACGAAGCCTGGTCGTGGCGCTGGCTGAGCAACCTGGGCCTGGTGCTGGTGGCCACTTTCTGGCTGCTGTTCTTCGTCTACAGCCATGTCGAATACAGCAACGACCTGTGGTGGCAGTTCGCCACCTCGGCCAATGCGCCGCGTGCGTTACGGGCCGCGCTGATCCTGTGCGTGGGCGTGATCGTGTTCGGCATGGCGCGCCTGCTGCGTGGCGGGCGCCGCCCGATGCCCGCAGCCGATGCACCCACACTGCGGACGCTGGCGCCGATTCTGGCCACCAGCACCGATACTCAGGCCTGCCTGGCGCTGACCGGCGACAAAGCGTTCCTCCTGGATGAGCAGAGCAGCGGCTTTGTGATGATGCAACGCTACGGCGGCTCGCTGATCTCGATGGGCGACCCCGTCGGCTCCCCGGAGGTGGCGCGTGCGCTGATCTGGCGCTTCCGCGAAGAAGCCGACCACATGGGGTTGCGCACGGTGTTCTACCAGGTCGGCGAAAAGCACTGGCAGACCTATCTCGACATGGGACTGACCCTGGTCAAGCTGGGCGAAGAGGCGATCGTGCCGCTGGAAGGCTTCACCCTGGAAGGCCGCGACCGCGCCGACCTGCGTCAGGCCTGGAACCGCGGCAAGCGCGGCGGCCTGAGCTTCCGCATGCTGCAGCCCGAGCAGGTGGACGAGGTGTTGCCGCGTCTGGCCGAGGTCTCGGACCAATGGATGGAAGAAAAGTCCGGCGAAGAGAAAGGCTTTTCGCTGGGCAGCTTCGATGCGGACTACCTGCGGCGCTTCCCGGTGGCGGTGGCCGAAGCAGAAGGCCAGATCGTGGCGTTCGCCAACGTGTGGTGGGCGCCGGCCGGCGGCGAGCTGTCGGTGGACTTGATGCGGCACAGCGCAGAGGCACCGAAGGGCACCATGGATTTCCTGTTCATCGAACTGTTCCTGTGGGGCCAGGCCAACGGCTATACGCGGTTCTCGCTGGGCATGGCGCCGTTGTCGGGCCTGGCCGAGCATCGCCTGGCCGGACGCTGGAACCGCTTCGCCAGCCTGGTCGCGCGCCACGGCGAGCGTTTCTATGGTTTCAGTGGTCTGCGCCGCTTCAAGTCGAAGTTCGATCCGACCTGGCGCCCGCGCTATCTGGTCGCCCCAGGCGGCATGCATCTGCCGGCCGCGTTGCTGGACGTCACCCGCCTGATCTCGGCGGACCCGAGACGGCAGGAGTAAGGCCCGGCAGGACGCTGGCGCCAGACCTGCGGGGCTGGCGGCACTGGGTAGCTGTTCACCAACGCGGCTGTCGAAATCGCAGACGCACTCAGTTGCTGAAATGCTGGCTTGCCAAGCAACGGTCGCGAATCGTGAAAGCGCGGTGCCGCATTCGAGGGCGGGACCGTGCGGCGGCCTGGATCCCGCCAGCGAGCTTCCATGGATGGATTCACCCGCGTTCCGACACCGGATGCGGTACCGCCCGCTGACCAACGCTTAGGTCTGATAACTGCAGATCCTGAGCGCCCGCATCATGTCGCTGCGGGCGCTTGCACGCATGCCATCGTCGGCGGCTAGAAGGAAGAGCTAAGAGCGGCTGACAAAACGTCGCGAGCAGCTGTCAGGTGGGCGCGGATGGCGCACTCAGAACCGCAGTGGACGCGTGGCACATGCCGATTCCGAGTACCGGCCGCGCCTGCCTGGCGGTGAGCGCAGTCGCTTTGTCAGCCGCTCTAAGGCTGAAAGAACGGCATCGGGATTGAATGATCGGACTTCTGTATATCGCCCTCGGCAGCGACGTACAGAGTCGAGACGCCGACATCGACACGTCGGCGCGCGCATCAGAACAACCGGCGTTGCGCGCCTTACTTCGACAGCGCGTGCATCTGGTCCATGATGGTCTTGGCCACGGTCGCGTAGTCGCCCTTGAAATGGTGATCGCCTGGCAGTGCGACCCGCTTGGCCACATTTGCAGGCAGGCTCTGGCAGAGCGCGTCGTCGTCGTCCTGGCCGTAGATGCACACCGTGGTACCCGCCGGCAAACGCTGTACTTCCGGCGCGATCGGCAGACCTTCGTCGTCCGAGCCCAGCCAGTTGCTGACGTGGAACTCGTAGTCGGCCAGCTTGCCGACCGACAACAGTGCCGTCATGCGCAGGTTCTGCTTGGTCGCAGCGGGCAGTTTGTTGATGGCGGCCGGCAGCACATCCGCGCCCTGCGAGAAGCCGATCAGCACCACGCGCCGACGATCCCATCGCTGCGCATAGATGCGGGCAATGCGATCCAGGTCGTCGGCAAAACCTTGCGGCGTGCGCTCGGTCCAGAAGTAACGCAGCGAATCCAGGCCGACCACCGGAATGCCTTGCGCCGCGATTGCGTCGGCGACTTCTTCGTCAAGGCCGGCCCAACCGCCATCGCCGGAGACGAAGATCACGAAGGTGTCGTCGTCGCTGTCGCCGTCAGGCTTGGCCGGCAGTTCCACCACCGGCAGGTCGGCCAGACCGCCCGGCGGCGGCGGCAATGCCACGCCTTTCTGCTCGCCCAGCGAGCGGGCCGCGGCGCGCAGGCCGGGCAGGATGTCGCCTCTTGCAGACCGTCGGAAGGTGCGCGCCTGCGGCACCTGCTTGAGGAAACCCTCTTCGGCAGCTGCGGGGCAGTGTTTGTCCTGGCTGGCGGCAAGCACCCAGGGAATCTGCAACGGCACCGGCAACAGCGTGTTGGTGCCCGGGCTGACACCCGGTTGGCAGATCGCCTGGTTGGACACGTTGGCTGGGCACAGCCCGTCGGTCAGCACACCGGCCAGCACATGCGGTCTGGATTGCGCAGCGATCGCGTAGGCCAGCGCCGCGCCCTCGCCATCGCCCACCAGCAGCGGCAGGCGGTAGGTGGGGATGTGATAGAAGGCCTGCATGTAGCGTGAGAAGTTTTCCACATCGCCAACCGAGAACGTGCAGGTACCGCCGGCCTTTCGCAGCACCGCGTACAGGTGCGCGGTATCCACCACCGCAACCATCGCACCGTCGGCCCGCAGGCTTTCCGCCTGGGCCTGGCGCCCGGCGGCATTGCCGGCACCGGCCAGCCAGATCACCACCCGTTGCGGCTCGCCCTTGGGCATCAGCACCGGCACCTGCTCGAACCGGCCATGGCTGAGCGGTTCCGGCGCCTGCGCGGCGGCCATGCCCGACAGCGTCAACATCGCCGCGCCGCAGAGCGCGCTCCACATTTCAAGTCGTCGCATGTCGCACCATCGGTAAAAGTGGTTCAAAGATAATCGTTCTAGGCGGCAACGCGAAGTGCAGGACTTCGCTCATTGCGCCTTTGGCCCGCTGACAACCGGCTGGCGTGCTTCCCATGCTGCCAGGGCTTGGCGGTAACGCGTGAGCTCCTCGGCATACAGATCGTGGACGCACAGCGGACAGCCGCTCTCGCAGCATTCGTTGGGCGCAGGCGGCTGTGGGGCGATCGGGCGTGGGTCGGGGCTGGAAGCAGCGCTGTCGTGCATGCGGCCATTGTAGCGTGCGCATCGGCCTCATCCGGACGCATCGCCCGGACGGCACGGATTCACTCAGCGCCCAGCCGCCGGCGCAGATTGGCGCGCGCCGCAGCGTCGTGCTGGGTATGGAAGTAGTCGCTCAGGAAGATGCGCGGTTGCTGGAGCACGCCGGCCAGGAAGCGGCGGCGATTGAGCTTGAACAGCAGGCTGGGCACGTGCCCCCGATATTCCTCGGCGATGGCCGCATCGTAGGCGTCGAACACCGCCGCAGGCGCGGCCAGGATCGCCATGTCGCAGTCCAGGAACAGCGCGGCTTCTTCATCCACATCCTGCGGCTGCAGTCGTCCATGCCGGGCGGTGAGCAGGATCAGCGCCTTTACCCGCGCGACACCCAGCTGCGCCTGCGGCCACCAGCGTGGAATGCATTCGGCCGCCATCAGTGCCGATTGCGCCTCGTTATCGCTGCGTCCGGGCCGATAGATCGCATCGTGGAACAGCACCGCCAGCCAGGCCTCTGCCGGGTGCCGCCAGCCTGGCCCCGCGGCGACCTGCGCATAGTGCTGCAGCACAGCGCGCACGTGGCCGAAGTGGTGATAGGCGCGCGGCGGTGTGGCATAGGCCTGTTCGAGTGCGGCCAGGTGATCGGCGTGCAACGGCAAGGGCGTGGGGATGTCCATGCGCGCAGGCTACCGCGTGCGCGCGGCTGTGCACATCAGCGCAGCGACCAGCGGCCTTCGATCTGATAACGCGACTGGCCAAGAAAGCTGCGCACCAGCGCAAAGTCGCGCACCGTCCAGGCAAGCGCATCGCAGCGTCGTTGCGGCACCGCCTGATTGCAGTACAGCAGCGTCATGTGTGGCGTGTACTGCGCATCGCCGGCAATACCGACATGCGCAAGCTGCGTTCCCAATGCGCCTTGCAGCGCGTAGAGCCCACGTACCTGCTCTTCGCCACGCAACACGCAGGGAAGTTGCGAGCGCCTGCCACCGAAGGTGCCGACGCGGTCGAATTCCACTGCGAACGCATCCATTGCGACGCGCGCCGCGGCCTGAGTGGCGCGGCTTACCAACGATGGCGGCAAACCACCGGCGTAATCGCCCAAATGATGCAAGGTCACATGCAGCCGTTCGCGCGCAAGTGGCTTGCCTTCCGCGTGCCCGCCTTGCAGCAGGCTGTCGGCAATCCGCGCCGCCTGCTCGGCCGTGGGCGCATCGGCCATCACCGCAAAAAACAGGCGTTCAGTGGTCTTCTCATCCCCCAGCCCAAGCGACAACTGCGCTTGGGCCGACGATAGGTACAGGAACTGTTGCTTCATGGGTGGATGCCACGACCACGCAACGCGGGCCTGCTTGAGAATAGCGGCGGATACTAGCAGACCCGCCATATGCCGAATACGCCGGCGCGGGCGCCGTCGACGTAGAACCTGTTGCCATGCGTGGAACTGCGGTTGCTGCATTAGGCCGCGTTCTTACGCGTTGTCACAACACAATAAAGAAACGGGCAGCTTGCGCTGCCCGTCTCCGCCTTTATCGTTTTACCCCGGAGCTGCATCGGATCGGTGACGATGCACTTCGGTCAAGCGCGCAGGTTATGCGGCGCTCTTCATTGCGTACTTGCGGTTACGCATGACGTCATGGCAAGCACGCACCTCCGGCAGCAGGCGCAGCGCGGCTTCGCGTGCGGCAGCCGGTGTGTCCTTGTCGGCGATGGTCTCGTCGAACGCCTTCAGCAGGCGGTCTTCCGACTGCTCCAGCTCGGCCACGTAACCGTACTTGGTATCGCCCAGCGTGGCGCGCACCTTTCCGTAGAACTGCTGCATGCTGCCCACCATGGTGCCGTGCTGTTCCGGCGTGCCGCCAGCGGCGCTGACCACACTGCTCAGGCTGCTGACGATGTCGGACTTGACGCCGGCAATGCGACGGAACAGCGTCGCAAGCTCTGCATCGCCCACCTTGGCTGCGGCTTCTTCGTAGAAGTCCTTGCCGTCGCGCGAGATGGCGATAAGGTCGTTGAGGCTATGTTCGGTTTTGCGCTGAATGCTCATGTGCGGCTCCTTTGCTGGAATGGACCGACGCTGCGCTGTGCAATGACTGCGCTTGCGGCGGGAGGTGAGTCGATCGATGGGTTGATCGCATTGCCGTCGCGTTGTGTACGGCCTTATCCTCGCGTCGCTTGCATAATCGATATGTGAGCGATAGGGGCATCGTCCTCACGCCATCTTGCAGGTGATGAACGCCATTCATCCATGCCAACAGCGGGTCAAGATCCCTTCGGCTGACGGCTGGCCCACATGTTGTCGACCGAATTCGGATAGGGTCGACCCGCTTCTTCAGCACGCTGTCTGGCAGCCGCTTTCTGTGCGTCGGTCAACGGTGTCGACTTTGCCTTACCTTTCGGATTGGGGCGCTTCCACGGCGGTGGAGTGAATTCAGTCATGGCACTGTTCGGTCAGCTTAATGAGCGCGCAGTCTCGCCGGCAGGCTGTCAGATGGCTGTGGTGATGCACCACGCGTATCTTCTATACAACCGCGCAGCGATGCGAATTTGCGGGCACTTAGCGCCACACTGCCGCGCCAGATGCGCACACCACATCGGTATGCGCTGCCTCAGCAATTCGCCAAGACCGAGCGCTGCTGGCGACGCTCCTGCCACACCGCCAGTGCGTAGACCAGCAACCCGCCGAGCGCGGTGGCCGCGCCAACGTAGCCGGTGGAGGTCCAGCCCCAGCCTGCCGTGATCGCCATGCCACCCAGCCATGGACCCAATGCATTGGCCGTATTGAATGCTGCATGGTTGGAGGCTGCAGCCAGGGTCTGCGCTTCTGCCGCCACGTCCATCAAACGTGTCTGCAAGGCAGGCGCCAAGGCGCCCATGGTGCCGACCGCCACGATGGAAACGAACACCCATATGTCTGACTGCGCGGCCAGCGGAAACGTCAACATCACCATCACCGACCACACCAGCAACACCGGCACCGCGCAGAACTGCATGCGGTCGAACAACCAACCGCCCAGGATGCTTCCCAGCACCCCGCCCACACCAAACGCCACCATCGCCAGCGGAATGCGCGCTGCGGTCACGCCGGTCACCGCAGTCAACGTCGGCGCAAGGTAACTGAAGACGCAGAACATGCCGGAAAAACCCACCGCGCCGATCGCCAATGCCAGCCACACCTGCGGCTGATTGAACGCACGCAATTCGCGCAGCGGCTGCTGACGCGGCTCGTCGGGCTGCGGAGGCAGCAGAATCGCCACAGCGGCGACCGTGCCCAGCGCAATCACCGAGACCGATGCATAGGCCCAGCGCCAGCTCACGATTTGCCCCAGCCAGGTCGCCAGCGGATTGCCCACCAGCAACGCGACGCTCAACCCCAACAAGACCCGCCCCACTGCAGTGGCACGTTGATTGGGTGGGCTGATCGATGCGGCTACCAGCGACGCAACGCCGAAGTACGCGCCATGCGGCAGCCCGGCGATAAAGCGGCACAGCAGCATGGTGTAGTAGCTCGGTGCCAATGCGCTGGCCACATTGCCCAGCGCATAGAACACCATCAACAGCAGCAACAAGGTGCGCCGCGGCCAGCGCGCCCCCAGAATCGCCAGCAAGGGCGCACCGACCACAACGCCCAGGGCATACGCGCTGATGACGTGGCCGACCTGCGGCTCGCTGATCTGCAAGCCCTGCGCAATCTGCGTCATCAGGCCCATGGTGGAGAATTCGCTGATGCCGATCGCAAAGCCGCCCATCGCCAGCGCAAGCAGAATCAGCACGTAATCGCGCCGGGACACGCGTGGCGAAGAAAGATCGGTATCGGTCATGCCCGACTCCAGTGATGGCGGGGCGGCCTATTATTGTGCAATGCAACAGAGCAGGAAAGTGCGACACCGGAGTCGGTTCAGCACCAACGCCTCAGCCATCGCAGTTACATTGCCTTCAACGGGATGGAGACGCTGTGTCCTATCCGCATCGCTCGAATCTGCTCGAGTCCGCCACCATTGCTATGGGGCACCGCGATCGGCGCGGCGTCGCGCTTGGCGCGTGATCACTTTCGACTGGTTGCTGATGTCCAAATCCACTCAATCCCCGTTGTTCTCGCCGGTGCGCCTGGGCGCACTGGATCTTGCCAACCGCGTGGTCATGGCCCCGCTGACGCGCAACCGCGCCATCGCCGGCCAGGTGCCCTCGCCGCTGGCCGCTGAGTATTACGGCCAGCGCGCCACCGCCGGCCTGATCGTGGCCGAGGGCACCCAGATCAGTCCGCTGGGCCAGGGCTACCTCGATACGCCCGGCATCTACACCAAGGAACAGATCCAGGGCTGGCGCGCCGTCACTGACGAAGTGCATCGCCGCGGCGGCAAGATCGTGCTGCAGCTGTGGCATGTGGGCCGCGTCTCGCATACCAGCGTGCTGCCGCCGGGCGAAGTGCCGGTTGCGCCCAGCGCCATCCGCGCAGAAGGCAAGACCTTCACCAAGAACGGATTCGAGGACGTGTCTGAGCCGCGCGCACTGGCATTGGACGAAATACCCGGCTTGATCGAGGACTATCGCATCGCGGCACGCAACGCCATCGATGCCGGCTTCGACGGTGTCGAAGTGCATGCGGCCAACGGCTACCTGCTCGACCAGTTCCTGCGCGACAGCTCCAACCAGCGCACCGACGCCTACGGTGGCGATATCGAAAACCGTACCCGCCTGCTTGCCGAAGTGGTGCAGGCGATTGCCGATGAAATCGCTGCCGAGCGCACCGGCGTGCGTTTGTCGCCGGTAACCCCGGTGTACGGCGCGCACGACTCCAACCCGCAGCCGCTGTTCGAGCGTGCGGTCGAGCGCCTGAACCTGATCGGCGGGCTGGCCTTCGTGCACGTGATCGAAGGCGCCACCGGCGGCCCGCGCGACAACATCGCCTTCGACTACGCCGCGCTGCGCGCCAAGTTCGACGGCGCCTGGATCGCCAACAACGGCTACGACCGCGGCATGTCCGAACACGCTATCAGCAGCGACTACGCCGATGCGATCGCCTACGGGCGCCCTTTCATCGCCAACCCGGATCTGGTGCGCCGCCTGCGCGAGAACGCACCACTGGCCGAACTCGACCAGGCAACGATGTACGGCGGCGGTGCCAAGGGATACACCGACTACCCCGCATTGCCGGAGTAATCGCCTGATCAGCCGCTGACCACGCGACCGCACCTGACTGGCACGGTGCGGTCGTTGTGGGATAAGGCAGATGCACTGCTTGCTGCTGCAGGATACGCGGTTGCTTGCGTTGCACGCAGGCCGCTCGCAACGCCTTGCAAACTGGCACCACGACATCCTCCCCAGCGATCGCCAAGTGGAATGCGCTTGGCATCGCGCATGCCGCATCGCATCTTTGACGTTGCGCTTCCGGCTCTTTCGCTTGTGCGACTTGCCATGTGCGACTGACACTCGTCGCCACTGCGCGTTCGATCTTTACCGCAAAGCACCACATCACCACATGCAGTTCGTCGCAATGCATGCGCGCTGCCGTCGCGATTGCCAGCACCTCAGCGCTGGCGGATGCTGCAGCAACCTCGTTGCCAAGGATGTGCGTGATGCGCCTGCTCGCTGCGGTTCTGCTCGGTAGCACGATTGTTGGCTATGGCGTGCCTGCTGCATTGGCACAGGCGCAGCGTCCGGCGGCACCCGGTACCGATTGCCTGGATGCACGCCAGGTTGCTGAATTGCATCGGGCCGGCGCACGTACCCTGGCGGTTGCCGAGCGCGATGGACGGCTATTTCGCCTGCAGTTGTCGCAGGACTGCCCGCACCTGGCAGCGCAGCCGGATGCCAGCCTGGTGGCTGCAAACGGCTGGGTCTGCAACGGCGCACAGGCGTCTGTCAACACCGGTCAGCAGCGTTGCGCGATCGATCAGCTCGCCACACTCAAAGCACGCGACCACGACGGCGTGCCGCTGCTGGACGGCATCAGCGTGCGCGAGGCGCGTCGCCACAATTTCGCCGGCTCCTCCAGCGACTGTTTCAACCCCAGCATGCTGCGCTCCTGGTCCGAAGACGCTCAGGGCCTGGTGGTGGAAGTGTCGCCACGTCATCCCGACACTCACCGTCATTACCGGGTCGAATTGATGGACAGCTGCCGCGAACTCAGCGGCGCCCCGCCCATCCGCTTCGTGTCCGTGATGGGCTTGAATGCGATCTGCGGCAATCCGGGCGACAAGGTCGATGTGCTCGACGCAATCGGCATCGCCGGCGCACGTGTGGGCGCTGGCGCGGAAGGCTATCTCAGCAGCGTGCGCGGCGGCATGTTCTCGCGCATGCGGCAGAGCTGCATGGTGGCGGCAGTGTATCCGCGCGATTAGCGCAACCGGCTTTCAGCGCTCCATCCGCGAGCGCGCGCCCTTCGGAGCGGCATCGCATGTTGGCCGCGAGCCGATTCTGGATGCAGCGTTACCGAGACGACTGCATCGCGCGCATGCGCGCTCATACACTGGCAAATCGCGCATCGCCGCTTGAGGCAGCTACCCGTATGGATAAGGCAGTCGTCAGCGCAGCATGGACAGCGTCCGGGGGCGCAACGTACGAGTGAAACATGCCGTACCGCGCACCGACTGCGCCTGCCTGACGGCAAGCGCAATACTCAGACGCAATCACGCCTTCCGCAGGAAACAGGTCTTCAACACCAGGCCCTTGATCTTTTCCGAGTTGCCTTCGATGTGCTCGGCATCGTCTTCGACCAGGCGGATATTGCGGATCACCGTGCCCTGTTTGAGCGGAATCGAGGAGCCTTTGACCTTGAGATCCTTGATCACGGTCACCGTATCGCCGGCCTGCAGCACGTTGCCGTTGCTGTCGCGCACCACCGTCGTGTTTGCCGCGGCAGCACCGGCACTCCATTCGAAGCCGCAGTCGGCGCAGATCGACAGCGCACCGTCGAGATAGGTGTTCTCCAGGCCGCATTTCGGACACGCAGGGACGGTGGACATGCAATACCTTGATCGAAGCAGGCGTGGATTGTAGCCGCCCGGCCGTGCGATCACGCATCCGGCACGGCGATAGCGCGATAGTGCGCCGCTTGTTGAACGCCTCGCAGGTCGCGCGTGTCCAATCAGCCAGCACCCCCTCCCCCGCGAACAACCGCAGATTCCGGTAATGCCCAAGATGCCGCCGCAGCCGCAAGCGGAGAGAGCCCGGGCAAGCCCAAAGGCTCGCATCTGGTGGTCTACGTGGCGCTGGCCGGCAATCTGGCCATTGCCGTCGCCAAGTTCATCGCCGCCGGCATTTCCGGCAGCTCGGCAATGCTCAGCGAAGGCGTGCATTCGCTGGTGGATACCGTCAACGAAGTGCTGCTGTTGTACGGCTTGCGCCGCGCCGCGCAGCCGCTCACACCCACCCATCCATTCGGCTACGGGCGCGAGCTGTACTTCTGGAGCTTCATCGTCGCGCTGTTGGTGTTCGCGATGGGTGCTGGCGTGTCGCTGTACGAAGGCATCGTGCATCTGCGCAACCCGGAGCCGGCCAAGAGCCATCTGCTCGCCTACATCGTGCTTGGCGTGTCGATCGTGTTCGAAGGCATCTCGTGGGTGGTGGCGTTACGCGAATTTCGCTCCAGAAAGGGCCGCATGGGCTATTTCCAGGCGTTTCGTCAAAGCAAGGACCCCAGCACCTTCACCGTGTTGCTGGAAGACAGCGCTGCGTTGATCGGTTTGCTGATGGCGCTGCTGGGCGTGGCCGGTGCCCAGTTGTTGGACATGCCCGAACTCGACGGCATCGCTTCGATCGGCATTGCCGGTGTGCTGGCATTTACCGCCTTCTTGCTGGCGCGCGAAACCAAGGGTCTGCTGATCGGCGAACCGGCGCATGCGCACCTCACCGACTCGCTGCTGCGCATCGCCGCCAGCGATCCGGACGTGTGTGCTGCCAATGGCGTGCTCACCATGCAAATGGGCCCCAACCAGGTGGTGGCCGCCTTGAGCGCCGAGTTCGAAGACAGCCGCACCACGCCGCAGATCGAAGCCTGCGTCGGGCGGATCGAAGCAGCTGCCACGCAACAACACCCGGAACTCACCGCCCTTTTCATCAAGCCGCAAACCCCGGAAACATGGCGTGCACGACGTGCACAGATCAAGAGCGGAGCGAAGACGGAATGAACGCCGCAACGGCGTCTGCGGCGGCCATGTGTCGTATGCACACGCATTATTTCACGCATCAGGCGCGGCGTGGCCAGGCAGCCATGCTGCCGCGGGTGGTCGATATGGCTGCGATTCGCTAGCCGCGCCCACATTCCGCCTACTGCTTCGTGGCCTGCAGTGCCCACATAATGGATGCGTTTGTGGGCTCTCTGAAAATTTGAGTGGGTAGGATTTCGTCTGGTTTACCACTGACGCGGGGATTGGGATGACGGCCAAGGTGTTTGAAGCGGCGCTGGGGATCGGCGCGCCGTGGTCGGTAGGCGCGGTCGAGTTCGACGAAGCGACCAAGGTGTTGACGGTGCCGGTGGACTTCAAGCCGGGCACGAGGTTCAAGGTATCGGGCCAAAAGGGGCTGCATCCGGTTCATGACACCGTGGTCAAGACCTACCGGCACCTGAACTTTTTCCAGCACGAGTGCTACCTGAAGGTTCGCACGCCGCGTGTGAAGCTTGGGGACGGATCGGTTCGCCTGGTCGAGCCGGACTTCGCTGGGCGGTTGTCGGGCTTCACGCTGTTGTTCGAGGCGCTGGTGCTGATGTTGTCGCAGCAGATGCCGTTCGCGGCCGTTGCGCGCATCGTGGGCGAGTCGGCGTACCGGTGCATGCAGGTGTGCAACCGCTATGTCGAGATGGCCCTGGAGCAGGCCGACTTCAGCGACGTCACGTCGCTGGCCATCGACGAGACGTCGCGCGCTCGCGGCCACGACTATGTGACCTTGGCTGCCGACGCCCAGGCGCGACGCGTGATCTTCGTGACTGAGGGGCGGGACGCCAAAGCCGTGAAGGCGCTGGCTGCCGATCTGGCATCTCATGGCTGCCCTCCCGAACAGATCACCTCGGTGAGCATCGACATGTCGCCCGCGTTCATCAAGGGCGTAAGCGAGCAGTTGCCCAACGCGCAGATCACCTTCGACAAGTTCCACGTTGTCGGACATGCGAACGCGGCCGTGGACAAAACCAGGCGCATCGAGCAGCGCACCGAGAAGTCCCTCAAGGGCATGCGCTGGACGCTGCTCAAGGATGTCTTCAGCCTCAAACCGACGGCCGGCGCAGCGTTGCACGGGCTGATCACGGCACCCAAGCTCACACGGACGGCCCGCGCGTGGCTCTACAAGGAGCAGTTGCGCGAGGCGCTTGACCGAAAGCAGATCAACGTGATGCGCGAGATGCTCAAGCACTGGTGCGTCTGCGTGATGCGATCCAAGGTCGAGGCGATGAAGGAAGTCGCAGCCCTCGTGCGCCGCCACATGGACGGCATCGTCGCCTGGGCGCAGACCCGTCAGACCAACGGCTTCCTTGAAGCCATCAATGGCCTGTTCCAGTCCGCCAAGCGCAGAGCTCGCGGCTTCAAACGCCTGTCCACCATCAAGACCGTCATCTTCCTGATTGCCGGCAAGCTGGACTTCCAAACGTTCAACCCGCATGCCCGGCAACCCACTTGAAATTCAAGAGAGCCCGTTTGTGACAGCAACTCCACCAAACTGATCCCCACCTCAACCGCAATCCCCACTGCGGTTGCATGATCCTGTGCGATTGCCTACGGTGAGCGTGCAGCATCTGGTCGCATCGTGAATCAGCCGATGCATTCCCCTCGATCACCCGTCACGGAGGTTTCCAATGGAAATCAGCCAGGGTCGCGTTGCGACCATTCACTACATCCTTTCCGACGACAGCGGCCAGGTCATTGATCGCTCCACGCCAGACACGCCGCTGAGCTATCTGCATGGCGCCGGCAACATCGTGCCCGGTCTGGAACAGGCGCTGGAAGGCAAGCGGCTGGGCGACACCCTTACCGCCGACGTGATACCCGAACAGGGCTACGGCCCGCGCCACGAGCAGCTCATCCAGCATGTGCCGCGTGATGCGTTCCCAACCGATGTCGAGGTGGTGCCCGGCGTGCAGTTCGAAGCGCCCACGCAGCAAGGCCCAGTGTTGGTCACCGTGACCGAGGTCGGCCCGGACCAGGTCACCGTGGACGGCAATCACCCGCTGGCGGGGCAAACCCTGCACTTTGCGGTGGAAGTCGTGGCAGTGCGCGAGGCCACCACTCAGGAACTGAACGACGGGCACGTGGCCGACCTGGCGGCTTGATCCACCACGCGCCGCACGGCTGCGTGGGTACGGCGCGCATACGCCGTGCTTTGGCATCAATGCGCGTCTCGTTGCCGGTCTCGACAGCAGGTGCGGTCGCCGTAGTAAAGTGCGCGGCCCGCTCTCCAGGCCCGTCTGCATGAAACTCGGCATCGACTTCGGTACCAGCAACTCCGCCGCCGCGGCGATTGTCGATGGGCAGGTCGTGCCGGTGCGTTTCGGCCAGGCCTTGCAGTTCCGCACCACGGTGTACTTTCCGGAGACCATGCGCGACCCGGACGATTTCAGCCTGACGCCAGCGCTGGAGTACGAGGTGGAACGGCTCATTGACTCGGGCCGGCGCGATGCATTGGCCGCCGGCCGCACTCCCAATAACGACAGCCTGCGCCGCGACGCGATCCGTATCGTGCGGCGGCAATGGATGGAAGAGCAGGTGCGCGAGCCACGCAGCTCCGCCGCCCTGCTGCAGAACGCGGTCTACGGCGACGAAGCGCTGGATGCGTATTTTCTCGAAGGCGAAGGCAGCCTGGTGCAGAGTCCCAAGTCGATGCTCGGCTACAACCTGCATCCGCGCGCGCGCCAGACCATGACCGGCATCGCCACGCATGTACTGGAACACATCCGGCTGACTGCCTCGCGCCAGTTCGACATCAATATCCGTCACGCCACCCTGGGCCGCCCGGTGCAATTTCGCAGTTCGATCGGCGAGGCCGGCAACGCGCAGGCGCTGGAAATCCTGCAGACCGCCGCGATCGCCGCTGGTTTCGATAGCGTGGATTTTCTTGAAGAACCCGCAGCGGCCGCGATGCATTACCACGTCAGCCACGACAGCCGCCACGATACCGTGGTGGTGGATATCGGTGGCGGCACCACCGACGTTGCGCATGCCAGCGTCGGCGGCAGCGCTGCGCCGCAGGTCCACCGTGCCTGGGGTATCGCGCGCGGCGGTACCGATATCGATCTTGCCTTGAGCCTGGCTGCCTACATGCCGTTGTTCGGCCGCGGCATCACCCGCGTGCCGACACACCATTACGTGGAGGCCGCGATGGTGCAGGACATGACCCGCCAGCGGGAATTCCGTCTGCACAAATACCAGGACGTTCCCGCCCCCTTCGACAAGCGCTTGCAAGCCTTGCAGGACACCGGCAATACCGCGCGTCTGTATCGCGGCGTGGAGGCCTGCAAGATCGCGCTCAGCGAGCTCGACCGGCACCAAGACGCACTGGACTTCATCGAGCGCGGGCTCGGCGTGGACGTGCAGGCCGGCGCGCTGGTTGCGTCCGCTTCTAACTATCTCGACGAACTGGAAGGCCTGCTGGCACAGGTGCGCACCGAGATGGCCACCGCACCGGCGACGGTGTTCCTCACCGGCGGCATGTCGCGCGCCGGTTATATCCGCGACACCGTAGCTGCCGCATTCCCGGAATCGCGCCTGGTGCATGGCGACCCGTCCTTCGGCGTGGTCCAGGGCCTGGCCTGGGCCGCCGCGCAGGACGCCCGTCTGTCGGACGGTTAACATCCCCAGGGACCAGCCATCGTATAATGGGGGGTTGTTGCCTGACGCACTGCCGTCTTGTCGGCAATGGCACGTCCGCTGTGCCACCGCGATTGCGTACCGAACGCCGTCGCACTCTCGACACCGCTTCCGCGCGCGCCACCCTAGCAGCACGCGGTGTCACCGCACTTCCCCGCTACAGGAGGCCACATGGCACGTCCCGCGACCAAGCAGAAATCCCAGCCCAGCATCGCTCGCAGCGAAGGTAAGTCGCAGCCGCTCAGTCGTGAGCGTATCGCTGCCGACATCGCCACGTTCCACAAGACCGGCGGCCGGATCGAAGTGCTAGCCACCAACTTCGGTCCGGCACGCGACGACGGCGACAAGATCGCTTAAGCAACGAACGACACGCTGCCAATGGCCGTCAGGGAGGGGGGGGGGATTACCAACCTCTGCCGCGTACGCGGGCATCGCGGCGTCGTGTCGTGCGCCGCCGTTGAGTGTTGCTGCAGAGCTGGATTGTTGTACCAACGTGCCACCGCAAGGTGGCACGTTTGTTTTCCGACTTGGAGCGGCTAACAACACGGAGCGAGCAGCTGTCAGGTGGGCGCGGACCGCGCGCCCGGAACCGCGGTGGACGCGTGCTACATGCCGATTCCGAGCACCGGCCGCGCCCGCCTGGCGGTGAGCGCAGTCGTTTTGTTATTTCTACTGTGTTACTAAATCCAAATCCGTTGGTACGGTGAGACCCCGCAACACGGGCAGTGTGGGAGGCTTCTGGCGATCAGCCTAGCCAGTCCGAAGGCCAGCGTGGCAATCGAGTTGGGATGGTGACGTTGCATTGGGGCCAGACCCGCGCGGGCGGACGCTTTTGGATACTGCAGGCATCTTGAATGCGACGGAGTTTTTTTTACTGCGCAGGCGCTCGCGCATCAAGAACCCGTATGCGGCGATGCACAGACTGGCGTGATGGTGAAAACCACGCCAGTTGCGCCCTTCATAGTGATGCAGGCCCAACTCCGACTTCAGCTCCTGATAATCGCGTTCAATCCGCCATCGGCCTTGTGCCGTGGCAACCAGTGTCTTGACCGGCGTTTGCTTTGGTCGCGTCGAGAACCAGTAGTGGCGGGGCTCGGACTCTCCCGGCGGCCACTCGATCAGCAGCCACTGCTCGTCATGTGCCTGGCGATTGTGTGCGGCACGAACCCGCACCGCCGCGAACCGCGAACTGAGCGTTGCGTCGCTGCCCTGGCGCCAGCTGACCTGCCGATACGTCCTTGCGGGCAAGCTCTGCGCGACTTCATGTACCGAGATCGGCGCATGTGCGCTATCGCGCATCGGTCGTGTGCGGGGCCGACCGCCCTTAGAACCTGTTCACGATCTCCTGAGCAGCAGTGCCAGGAACGCCAGGTGGATGAACTGCAAGCTGGTATTGAGCCTTCGCTCGCAGTTCTTCCATAGCCTCCGGTTCTTCTCCAGCCAGGCAAAGCTGCGTTCGACACTCCAGCGCTTGGGCATGACCTTGAAGGTATGCAGCTCGCTGCGCTTGGCAATCTGTACGGTGACATGCTTGCCCAGAATGTCCTGTACGCCCTCGGCGAAGGGATCTCCGGTGTAGCCGCTGTCGCACAGCAGGCGTTTCACCCGACCTAAACCCGATCGGCAGCGTTTCAATGCCTCCAGCGCACCTTGACGATCGGTGACTTCCGCCGTGGTCACCGCAACGGCATGTGGAAAGCCTTGCGTATCCACCGCGATGTGGCGCTTGATCCCCGATACCTTCTTGCCCGCGTCATAGCCTTTCTGGCCGGCTGTATCACTGTTCTTCACGCTCTGCGCGTCCACGATCAAGAACGTACTGCAGGCCTTGCGCCCCTGTTTCTCGCGGGCCGCGCCAACCTGATTTTTTAAGCGCCCGCTCCAGCAGGCTCATTCCTTCATCGTCCACTTCGCTCCACTTGGCAAAGTAGGAATGCACCGTGCGCCACTTCGGAAAGTCACTGGGCAACGCACGCCACGGGCAACCTGTCCGTAGCAGATACAGCACTGCGCACCACACCTCATACATATCCACTGTCACAGGCTTGGTGCGCTTGCGGGCTTGCTCCAGAATCGGGCGGATTTGCTCGAACCGCTCACGGCTCACGTCACTTGGATCGTTCTTCTCGCGCATTCGTGGAGTTTGCACGGTTTGAATAAGATTGTGAACAGGTTCTTAGTTCCACTGTGTTACAAATAATCGTATCTTTGTGCCACTATTGGAAGACCTTCAGGCCGCGTGGGAGAGCTGTGTTGAATAGGTCACTGGAAGTGCGTTTTGAACAGTACGGGGAAGTAGTTGCTGCCGCCCTGTCCCATGCGGATCGCAAACAACCCGCACACTGGTACCTGAAGGGGTTGCTACTGCCTGGAGGGCGCAAGAGCGTGGAGCCCATGGCCGCGCGGGTGCACCCGCAGAACGTGCGCTCAGCCCATCAATCGATGCACCATCTGGTGGCCGATGCCGACTGGAGCGATCAAGCGCTGCTGGCGGCGGTGGCGGCACAGGTGCTGCCGACCCTGAGCAGGAAGAGCGCAGCGTGTTACTGGATCGTGGACGACACGGGATTTTCAAAGAAGGGGGTGCATTCGGTCGGTGTTGCACGCCAGTACTGCGGCCGCCTTGGCAAGACGGACAATTGCCAGGTTGCCGTGAGTTTGTCGATCGCCAACGAACACGGCAGCCTGCCAGTGGGCTATCGGCTGTATCTTCCCGAGCAGTGGGCTCAGGACACTGTGCGGCGCAAGAAGGCAGGCGTTCCGGATCAGGTCGTGTTTCAGACCAAGACAGCGCTGGCCATGGATCAGATCGACAGCGCGCTGGCGACAGGGATTGCGGCAGGCGTCGTGCTAGCCGATGCGGCCTACGGCACCGAGACCCACTGGCGAGACCAGCTCAGCGAACGCGGCCTGCTGTACATGGTCGGCGTCCGCAGCAACACGAAGGTCTGGTGGGGATCGCACCAACCTGCGCCCATGCCGCCAGCCAGCCCTAAGGGCGGTCGGCCCCGCACACGACCGATGCGCGATAGCGCACATGCGCCGATCTCGGTACATGAAGTCGCGCAGCGCTTGCCCGCAAGGACGTATCGGCAGGTCAGCTGGCGCCAGGGCAGCGACGCAACGCTCAGTTCGCGGTTCGCGGCGGTGCGGGTTCGTGCCGCACACAATCGCCAGGCACATGACGAGCAGTGGCTGCTGATCGAGTGGCCGCCGGGAGAGTCCGAGCCCCGCCACTACTGGTTCTCGACGCGACCAAAGCAAACGCCGGTCAAGACACTGGTTGCCACGGCACAAGGCCGATGGCGGATTGAACGCGATTATCAGGAGCTGAAGTCGGAGTTGGGCCTGCATCACTATGAAGGGCGCAACTGGCGTGGTTTTCACCATCACGCCAGTCTGTGCATCGCCGCATACGGGTTCTTGATGCGCGAGCGCCTGCGCAGTAAAAAAAACTCCGTCGCATTCAAGATGCCTGCATTATCCAAAAGTGTCCGCCCGCGCGGGTCTGGCCCCAATGCAACGTCACCATCCCAACTCGATTGCCACGCTGGTCGCCAGAAGCCTCCCACACTGCCCGTGTTGCGGGGTCTCACCGTACCAACGGATTCGGATTTAGTAACACAGTAGAACTAAGGAAGGTCTGAATAACCCATCAAACCTCTAAAATTCCAGCTTCTTGCATTTCAATGACTGGAAAAATGCTGAGTCGGGTGCGATTTTTGCAACGTTCTGGCGGTTTTGGCTGCCGCCAGGCAGCATTATCCCCTGGCCGGCAGCAAGTGCCGGCGCACCATCCACAGATTCGACAGCGCAAATAACGTCTGCACCTGTGCGGTGTTCTTGGCCAGGCCGCGATAGCGCACCTTGGTGTAGCCGAACTGCCGCTTGATCACCCGGAATGGGTGCTCCACCTTCGCGCGCACGCTTGCCTTGAAGTGTTCCCAACGTTCTGCCCAAGCACGCGCGCGCTTGTTGCCAATGGCTTGAATCGTGGAGCGCTTGGCGGCAATGAAAAATGCAGCCTCGCAGCTCTGCAACTCGTCGCGTTTTTCCGCACCGGTGTAGCCGCTGTCGCCGAACACGCTGTCTTCCTTGCCGTGCAGCAATGCGTGCGTCACCGTGACATCGGCCACGTTGGCTGCGGTGCACTGCACGTGGTGTACCAGCCCGGAAAATTCATCCACCCCAATGTGCGCCTTCATCCCGAAATACCACTGGTTGCCCTTCTTGGTCTGATGCATCTCAGGGTCGCGCGCACGATCGGCATTCTTGGTCGAACTGGGCGCAGCGATCAGCGTCGCATCGACGATCGTGCCCGACCGCAGGCTCTGCCCCTTGCGCGACAAATGGGCGTTGACCGCTTCCAGCATCCGAGCGGCAATGCCGTGGGTTTCCAGCAAACGGCGAAAGTTGAGAATCGTTGTCTCGTCTGGAACGTTATCCAAGCCGCCGAGCTGGGCAAAACGCCGCAGGGGCGGGATCTCGTGCAATGCCTCTTCCATCGCCGGATCGCTCAACGCATACCACTGCTGCAACAGATGAATCCGCAACATCGTCGCCAGCGCGTACGGCTGCCGACCCGGTCGTCCTGACACCGGATAGTGCGGCTCGATCAGGGAAAGCAGTCGCTTCCACGGCACGATGCGCTCCATCTCCGCAAGGAAGATCTCGCGCCGGGTCTGCTTGCGCTTGCCCAGGCCCTCGGCGTCACCGAACGTCAGTTGCATGGATGCCTCCTCATTCCGAACAAATAGTGTCTCGCATTTGTGGTGCGTTGTTCAGAGGTTCCCTAGACGCAGGCGCCAAGTCGCTGTTTGCAGCGGCCAGCTCGCCGCTGGTAAACGCCAATCACGACAACGCAAGCAAGCCGTGGGCCCTGCGGATACAGCGGGCGATATTGCCGCGCCCGCTTGTGACGGCGCGCCGCGTTGACGGGGAAAGGAGCCGCACTGCTTGCAGCGTTGGGAAATAAACATCACCCACTCAGCGCAGCTGACTATCTTTGCTCCCACGACGGTTGTAGCCGCCTTGCGCCGCCTGCTCCAGATCGTTTGCTTCCTGGCAGTTCACGCACAGGTGCACGCCGGGCACCGCCTTGCGGCGCCCCTCGGGAATCGGTGCCTCGCAGTCTTCGCAGTGCGTCGAACTCGGGCCCTGATGCAGCTGGCTGCGCGCACGCTTGATCGCATCGTCGACTGTGGCATCGATCTGGTCCTGTACCGCTCCATCACTCGCCCATCCGGTCGCCATGATCGCTACACCTCATTGGTCAGGACACCTATGTGTTCATTCGCGCAGGCAAATCCAAGCCGCGCGTGCACAGCATGCTCAAGCTGGGTGATCTAGCATTCAAATCAACGCCATCTGCCGACATGCGCGGCAAGTAGCCAGGCACTCAGTCATCCGCACCCTCAAGGAATTGCCATGGAACAGCCGGTCCACCCGTTTTCCGAACTATTCGCCCAGCTGGGACTGCCTTCCGACGAAGCCAGCATTCGCAACTTCATTGCCGAGCACTCGCCGCTGCCGGGCGATATGCGCCTGGAAGAGGCGCCGTTCTGGACGCCTGCGCAATCCCAGCTATTGCGTGAAGAACGCCGCGACGATGCCGACTGGATCGGCACCATCGATCAGCTCAATATCGCTCTCCATACGACGGCAGACAACACCGGCGTTTGAGCAACTGCGCCTGCATGTGCGAGCCACGCTTGAGATCGCCTGCCACCGACATATGTGCCGGCTGATTTGCAGAACAAAAAAGAGCGGCCATTGGCCGCTCTTTTTGATACTGGGTAATGCAGCCAGGCAGCGAAGCGCGTGCCCGGCGGCGCGCCCTGCGTCAGATCACCTTCTTGGCAATCGTCATACCCAGCACGAAGAGCACGATGGCAATGATAATGCCCGCCCAGAACAGGAACTTGGCGATACCCATCGCAGCGCCTGCCATGCCGCCGAAGCCCAGCGCACCGGCAATCAAGCCGATAATTGCGAAAATGATGGCCCACTTGATCATGATGTTAGCTCCTCATCGGCACCGTGCCGTTGTTCGATCGTGTGCTTGCGGCGCAGTGCCGCACAACATGCACCGCACGCTACCGATTCGAATGTGCCGCATTCGTGAATACGCTTGACACACGCTGCACTATGTCGGTGACGTTCAGAGGACGCTCGCCGCTGAGATGTGGCGCACATGCGTCGTGTAAATTTCATCACATCTGTACACCATGCCGCGCAGCACACACCGAAGCGGCCACCTCATTTCGCGCGGCATTTTTTGGTCAATGCTCACCTCTACACCCGATCGCAGCAGATGCCCGCTCCTGCCAAGCATTAATACTCGACGAGCATGCTCTGCCCGTTCGTAGTCACTGACTTGCATCGGTGAATTCGCCAGTAGCTGCCGCATCGGCGATCATGCGTGCTTCGCCGCGATCGATCGCCATGGATACTCTTCGCTACCTCACCGGCTATCCGCCTGCCGTCCTGGATCAGGTACGCGAGCTGATCGCACACGACAAACTCGCCACCGTGCTGGCGCGGCGCTATCCGGACCGGCACGCGATTCGCACCGATCGCCATCTCTATGAGTACGTCAAGGCGATGAAGGAGCGCTACATGCGTTCATCGCCCACCTTGCACAAGGCGATGTACGACAACCATCTGCAGGTGGTGAAGCATGCCCTGGGCACGCATACGGCAATTTCGCGCGTGCACGGTGGCCGCTTGAAGGCCAGCCGCGAGATCCGCATCGCCTCTGTGTTTCGCGATGCGCCGGAACCGTTCTTGCAGATGATCGTGGCGCACGAACTGGCGCATCTGAAGGAAGCCGATCACAACAAGGCCTTCTACCAGCTCTGCAACCACATGACCCCGGACTATCACCAGCTGGAGTTCGACCTGCGCCTGTACCTGACGCAGTTGGCCCTGTCTGCCGGTAGCTGATCGCGCAGTGCACGTGCAGGGCTTAGGATGCGCGCATGCAGCC
Organism: Xanthomonas oryzae pv. oryzae; assembly: GCF_004136375.1. NCBI lineage: Bacteria > Pseudomonadati > Pseudomonadota > Gammaproteobacteria > Lysobacterales > Lysobacteraceae > Xanthomonas > Xanthomonas oryzae. The sequence continues at coordinate 2,307,358 of NZ_CP031697.1, read as the reverse complement.
CTCCTCGTTTACAGACGTCAACCCGCCTTCTAACGCGAGCACCCTCCGGCTTAGAGCGGCTAACAAAACGACTGCGCTCACCGCAAGGCGGGCGCGGCGGGTGCTCGGAATCGGCATGGACCACGCGTCCACTGCGGTTGTGAGCGCACCGTCCGCGCCCACCTGACCGCTGCTCGCGACGTGTTGTCAGCCGTTCTTGGAAGTCACAGCAGGCAGCAAATGGTGGTGAACACTGTGGTTCCGGCAGCAGCGCCACCGAGATTGGTGAACAAATTCATACACCCCCCCCCTGCCGACGTGGTTTAAAATGTTGCAGCGCGACGTGATCGGACAGGATCTGTAAACGTCGCGTTTTTTGTTTCCCACTGCACGGGTGCAGACCCGGCTTCAGGGAAGGCACATCACGCAGCCCCGCGGAGCCTTCGATGCTTTTCGAAACCCTCGACACCACCGGCCACGAGCAGGTGATTTTCTGTCACAACCGCGACGCTGGACTCAAGGCGATCATCGCCTTGCACAGTACGCGCCTTGGGCCAGCGTTGGGCGGCGTGCGCATGCGCCCCTATCCCAATAGCGAGGCGGCGCTCAGCGATGCGCTGCGGCTGAGCCGCACCATGACCTACAAGAACGCCCTGGCCGGCCTGAACGTCGGCGGCGGGAAGGCGGTGATCATCGGCGACCCCAGGACCGACAAGACCGAAGTGCTGTTCCGCGCCTTCGGCCGGTTTGTCGACACCCTGGGCGGGCGCTACATCACCTCCGAGGATGTCGGCACCGACGTCAACGACATGGAACAGATCTACCTGGAAAGCGAATACGTCACCGGCGTGCACCAGGTGCACCGCGGCTCCGGCGACCCCGCCCCGTTCACTGCCTACGGTGCGCTGCAGGCGCTGATGGCCTCGCTCAATCGCAAACTCGGCCACGAAGAAGTCGGCAAGGCCAGCATCGCGATCCAGGGACTGGGCCACATCGGCATGGAGCTGGTGAAGCTGCTCAAGGAGCGCGGCGCAAAACTCTATGTGGCCGATCTGAATCAGGCGCTGGTGGACCACGCGGTGGCCGAGTACGGCGCAGAAGCGGTGCGCCCGGATGAGATCCATCAGGTATCAGCCGACGTGTTTGCCCCTTGCGCACTGGAAGGCGCGATCAACGAAGACACGCTGCCGCAGCTCAAGGCCAAGATCGTTTGCGGCACGGCCAACAACCAGCTGGCCAGCGCCGCCATCGGCGAAGAGCTGCACCGACGCGGTATTCTGCATGCGCCCGATTACGTGGTGAATGCGGGCGGTGCGATGAATGTGTCGCTGGAGATCGACGGCTATAACCGCGAACGTGCGATGCGGCTGATCCGCAGCATTTATCACAATCTGGAAAAGGTCTTCGATCTATCCAGACAGTTGGACGTTTCGCCGCAGCGGGCGGCCGATCAGATTGCCGAAGCGCGCATCGAGGCCATCAGCAAGCTCAAACTGCCGCTGGGCCGCACCGCACCGCGCTTTCTGCACAAGCTGCGCGGCGAGTGAAGCCCTGTCCAGGCAGCTGCCTGGACAGGGAATACATGGGTCAGACGGATGAAGCGCCGATCAGAAATCGGCGCTATAACGCAGGCTCAACGCGCGATCGTCGCCGCGCTCGCCCACTCGCTGGTCGTAACCGAAACGCAGCTGGCTCTGCTGACCCAACGGCGCTGCTGCAGTGATCCCGAATAGACCACCCGAGCGTGCCGGCTGCATGCCACGCAACGGCGCCCACGCATCCACACCGACGAAGCTGGCATCCAGCATCAGGCCGTCGCTGCTCAGCGCTTGCTGCCATTCGGCGTAACCGCCCAACTGGATACCGCGCCAGCGATACGCCGAGCGCACACCGGCAAGCGCCTGCGTGCGCGAGGACGTACTCGCGTTGGCACGCAAGCCGAAACCATCGCCGCCGCTTTCGCGGAAGCCATCGCTGCGCAAACGCACGTAATCCAGACCCATATACGGGGTCAGGCTTGCCTGCGCACCGCCCCAGCGGTACCCGGTTTCCAGATTGCTGCTGAGATAACTGCCGCTGTAGTCGCTGAAGGCACTACTGCGGTCTTCGCCCAGTTGCAGGCTGCGTTCGATCTGCCGATTGACGTTGCCAAAACCCATCTGGCCCAGCGTGTACGCAGCACCCAGCATCGTGCCCCAGTACAACTGCGCCTGCACCTGACGATCGCGCCCGCGTGCACCGTCCAGATCGCCCAGGCTGCTGGAGCGCGTTTCGCCGAATGCAAAACCAGTGACCGCGCCAGACGCCAGACGTAGATCGTTGCCCATCATCCAGCCGGACGTGGCAAAGCCCGAGGTGGTCGCCCCGCCCTCGCCCGGCCCGCCAAGTGCGCGCTGCCAGCTGCCCAACAAGCGCGGCTGTTGCGACAGGCCATCGAAATGCGATGCCAATGCGCGGCGGCCCAAATCGATGGTGTCGAACGTCATCGCGGCGGATGCTGCGTGCGCACGACCAGACAGACTGCGTAGCGAGTCTGCAGCGGCCTTGGCGGTTGGCGATTGCTGCAATGCCGCTGCAGCGCGAATGAAGTCGCCGCCGAGTGCACCATTGCCCTGGAACTGCTGCGCATCCACCTTCTGGAACGCTTGCTCGACGCGCATGGCCGAATCCATCGACGCGGTACCTATCGCGCCAAGCGATGCGGCGACCGCAGTGACATCCATGCGCTGCAGCGAGATATACGCGGTATTGGCGTCGTAGCTGCGCGTCGCGGTCAGGAAGGTCACGGCCGGCCCGCTGCTCAGCGTATCGAACGTGCCTTGCAAGCCACTGGTGGCTTGCAGCACCGGATAGGTTGTGTTGTTGACGACGTAATCGCGCCGGCCGAGCAGTTGCAGGTCGCCTGCGATGGTCGCCGTGCCCGCAACATTCAAACGATCACCCACGTTTACTGCCAGGCGCCCGTTGCTGGCCTGGGTGTAATTGCCGGTAATGGACGCGGTCGCGCCATTGACCTGCAACGTGCCGGCGTTATCAACCTGCCCACCGATCCTGCCCGCGCCGACCAGGCTGGCACCGTTGGCGATACTCACGCGCGCGCTCTGCAAACTGGCGGTCTGCAAGGTGCCAGCGAGTACCTGGGTATCGCCGGCGAAGGTATTGGCCGTGCTGCTCAATACCAACGTGCCGGTACCGCGCTTGGTCAGGCCACCGGTGCCACTGATGTCGTTTGCCCAGGTCGAACGCAAGGTCGTGACGTTGACATCCACCGTGCCCCAATCGAAGCGTGCCGGCCCGAGCACTGCCTTGCCGACATTGAGCAATCCATAGCCGAACACCGGGTCCACGCCCGCAGCCCCCAGATCGGTGGCGGTTCCCAGCAAGGTCTGCCGCACCAGATCGTTGTTGAAATACGGAAATGCCTGCCACACCAACGCAGCCGCACCGGAGACCAGCGGTGCTGCAAACGAGGTGCCGCTTCCGTAGAAATAGCGGATGTTGCCGGCGGTGGCGTCGGGATCGATGAACAGCGAGGTCCCTGGCGCAACCAGGCAATAGCGCATCGCCACACCACAGGCATTGGAGTACGACGCCAGCTGCGTCGGATTGGCGGTATCCACCGCGCCAACCACCAACCAGCCACGCTCCAGATCGGCCGCCGGCAGCGTGCCATTGGGGCCAGGCTGACTGGGCAGCGCCGCAGTATCCGACGGCTGCGAGCGCGACTCATTGCCCGACGCGAACACCACCAGCCCATTATTGCTGAGGATGAAAGGGCGATATTCCTGCGCGATCTGATTGGTCACCGTCGGGTCGTTCCAATACAGGCCGCCCCACGAGTTGTTCATGATGCGCACGCCTGCACTGATCAGATCGGCATGCACCGGCCCCAGACCAAGTGGGCCATCGATCTCGTTGCCATTGCCGCTACCGTCATCCACCGGTGCGCGGTCGCTGATGATGCGTGCAGATAGCAGACCGGCACCGGGCGCGATACCGCCGGGCCACTGACCGACCGCACGTCCGGCTGCCAGCTCGGCCACCACGGTGCCGTGCCCGACCACATCGCCTACCGCGGTGTTGTTGGTACGCGGATCCACATAGATGAAGCTGTCGCTCACGCGCCCCTGCAACGCCGGATGATTGGCATTGATGCCGGTATCGATGACACCGATGCGATACCCGGCACCGGTAAAGCCGAGCGCTTGCGCTGCACGCGCGTTGGTCAATACGAGGTGCGCATCGATCGCCGGCTCTGGCGTCGTGGGTGTCACCGGCGGCGGCGGCGACGTCGGCGGAGGCGGGGGTGGCGAGGTCGGCGGCGGTGCGGCCGGCGTGCTTTGACGGGCAATGCCCCCACCGCCGCCGCCGCACGCGGTCAACGCAACAGCCAGCGCCGAGGCCAGTACAGTCCTGGCGACGTCTTTCTTCTTCATTGGTGTTCTCCCTGAACCCGTTCCATGGATGGGGCCCGATCGGCCCTGAATAACGCTTTGCTTACTGTAATCGGAAAGCGCGCGCGCGGGGCGCGTGTGCTGGCGCGGCGCGGCCGTGAGGCAGATAATCGTTTCACGTTAAACGGTATCCGCTCATGTCCGACATCGTCATCGTTGCTGCCAAACGCACTGCCATCGGCTCGTTCCTCGGCCAATTCAACGGAGTGCCGGCACCGACACTCGCCGCCGCTGCCATCCAGGGCGCGCTCGCGCAGTCGGGCATCGCGCCGGCCGATGTCTCCGAAGTCATCGTCGGCTGCGTGCTGCCGGCCAATCTCGGCCAGGCACCGGCGCGTCAGGCCGCGATCGCGGCAGGCATTCCCACCTCGACCGGCGCTACCACCGTCAACAAGGTCTGCGGCTCGGGCATGAAAGCGATCATGTTCGGACACGACCTGATCAAGGCCGGCTCGGCCAGCATCGTGGTGGCCGGCGGCATGGAGTCGATGAGCAATGCGCCGCATCTGCTGCCCAACTCGCGCACCGGCAATCGCTACGGCAATTTCCAGGCGGTCGATCACATGGCCTGGGACGGTCTGACCAACCCGTACGATGGCCAGGCCATGGGCGTATTCGGCGAGGCCACTGCCGAAAAATTCGGCTTCAGCCGCGCCGATCAGGATGCATTCGCCATCGCCTCGGTGGAACGCGCACAGGCCGCGCAGCGCAGCGGCGCATTTGCCGACGAAATCGTTCCGGTAACGGTGGCCACGCGCAAGGGCAAGGTCGTCGTCGACAGCGATGAGCAGCCGGGCAAATCCGACGTGGCCAAGATTCTGACCTTGAAGCCGGCGTTCAAGAAAGACGGAAGCGTGACCGCGGCAAGCTCCTCCAGTATTTCCGATGGCGCGGCGATCACGGTGCTGATGAGCGCGGACGACGCGCGACGCCGCGGCGTGACGCCGCTGGCGCGCATCGTCGGCCATGTCACCCATTCTCAGGAACCCGAATGGTTCACCACCGCACCGGTCGCTGCGATCCAATCGCTGGTTGGCAAGATCGGCTGGCAATTGGACGAGGTCGATCTATTCGAAATCAACGAAGCATTCGCCGTCGTGGCGATGACGCCGATCAAGCAACTCGGCATCGCGCACGACAAGGTCAACGTACATGGGGGCGCCTGTGCATTGGGTCATCCGATCGGTGCATCGGGCGCGCGCTTGGTGGTGACATTGGTGAACGCGTTGCGCAGCCGCGGAGGCACGCGCGGAATCGCGACGCTGTGCATCGGTGGCGGCGAAGCGACTGCCATCGCCATCGAATTGATTTAATTATATTTAACGGCGACTTTGCAAAACTGAATGCGCGTGCGCTTGACACCCGTCTTATGGCCGTCATCATGTCGGGGGCGCGCAACAGCGCGTTGCCTAATCTAACGACGAGGATTGAAACAATGACCATTAACAAGCTGCTGATCGCAATGGCTCTGGGTCTGGCCCTGACCGCTTGCTCGAAGCCGCCGGAACAGGCTCAGGACGCTGCAGCTTCGGCTAACGAAGCTGCTGCCGACGCTCAGACCGCTGCTGACCAGGCTGCTGCCTCGGGCTCGCAGTCGGCTGACGCCGCTCAGGCTGCTGCCAACACCGCCGCTGCTTCGGCCGACACCGCTGCTAACGCTGCCCAGGCCGCTTCCGGCGCCGCGACCGACGCTGCTGCCGACCAGGCTGCTGACGCTGCCAAGACGGCTGAAGACACCGCCAAGGCCGCTAAGGACACCGCAGAAGCAGGCAAGAAGTAATCACTTCTTGACTCCAAGCGAGTTCGGAAAAAGCCGCTGGTTTCCAGCGGCTTTTTCTTTGCCTGTCATTCAAACGTCGGACGCCGCACCCGCCGACCAGAACACTGGCCACACGGAAAACTGCACCTCTCTACCCGGCGGCTGAATGGCCGGCCGCGTATTGACGCAGGCTGCATCGGCCCCTGCCTAAGCTCCGGCTTCCACCACCGGAACAGGAACAGGACCACACATGAAGACGATCCGCATGCTGTCGTTGAGCGCCATCGCCGCACTCACCCTTGCTGCCTGCCAGGGCCCGGATGCCGAGCAGGCACGCCGCGATGCCGCTTCTGCCGCCAAGCACGCCGCCGCCGCGACCGAACAAGCCGCCGACCGCGCCGCCGTGGAAGCGAAGGCCGCAACTGCCGATGCACGCGTCGCTGCGCGCGAATTGGCCGCAGACGCCAGCCGCGCCACCGCCAATGCGGCCGCTGCCACCGCAGAAAAGACGCGCGAAATGGCCAACAAGGCCGAACAGAACGCCGACAAGCACGACGCCGATCACGCGCAGCACTGAGTCCGTCACCCTTCCGCAGCACCCGCAACGCGCCGGCCATGTGCCGGCGCGCTTGTCTCCGCCGACAGGTGGCTCGTGTTGTCGAGGCCGGCAGGCTAGCATCTGCATATGTCCTGTTCTTTTACAGTGCGCCGGCGCAACCAGCTGGCGCTGATGTTCTCTGCGCTGATCTTTGTCGTCATCGGAATCGGCATCTTCGTCGGTGCCCGTCGTTCGCTGGCCGATGCCGCGCTGGTGTCGCACACCCACGAGGTGATCGGCCGTGTCGACGAGATCCAGGCCCGCGTGCTCGATGCCGAATCCGCGCAGCGCGGCTTCCTGCTCACCGGCAACGACGCCTACCTGCTGGACTACCAGACCAGCGTCGAACGTCTGCCGATCCTGCTCGACAAGCTGCGCCGCCTGATCGTCAACAACCCTGCACAGGAACAGCACCTGACGCAATTGCAACGGCTGGTGGAAACGCGCCTGCGGCAACTTCAGCATGTGCTCGACGTCTATGCGCAAGGTGGGCTGGAGCCGGCACGCGCCGACATTCGGCAGAGCGCCTTCCGCACCACCAGCGCGATCCGCGAGCAGGCATTGACGATGGTGCAGCGCGAGCAGGAGCTGCTGGCGCAGCGCGCCGAAAGCAGCGGCCAAAGCGCACACCTGTTGCTTGCGCTGGGCTTGGCCGGCATTCCATTCGGGCTGATGGTGGTCGGCATGGTCTATGCGCTGTTGATGCGCGAACTGCGCCACCGTGCGCAGGCCGAACAACTGGCCGCGCAGGCAAATCGCGAGCTGGGCGAGAGCATCGACGCACTGCAGCGTAGTACTGCCGATCTCAATCTGCTCAGCCGTTACACCGGCCTGCTGCAGAGCTGCATCAGCGCCGAAGAAGCGCTGATGGTCAGCAGCCGCACCCTGGCCAGCCTGCTGCCGGGCGTGGCGGGAAGCGTGTACCTGCTGCGCGCTTCGCAAGACCGTGCCGAGGCGATCAGTCACTGGGGCGAGCCGCTGGTATGCAGCGCGCCGCATCTGTTGCCGGAACAATGCTGGGCGCTGCGCCGCGGACAGCCGCACATCATCGAATACCTGGGCCGGGATGCGCTCTGCGCGCACATCGACGAACTCCCCAGCGATGCGTCGGTCACCACCGCGTGCCTGCCGATGTCGGCGCAAGGCACCCAGCTCGGCTTTCTGTTCCTGTCCGCGGCCGGCCCGGGCCCGATGCCGCGACTGGAAATCGCCGAGGCGGCGGCCGAGCAGTTGTCGTTGGCGCTGAGCAACCTGCGCCTGCGCGAATCGCTGCGCCGGCAATCGATCCGCGATGCGCTGACCGGGCTGTACAACCGCCGCTATCTGGAAGAATCGCTCAGCCACGAACTGGCGCGGTGCGCGCGGCGTGGCCTGCCGTTGTCGGTCTTGATGCTGGACGTGGACCATTTCAAACAGTTCAACGACAGCCAGGGCCATGCCGGCGGCGACCTGCTGCTGGCGGCAGTGGGCGAATTGTTGCTCACCCGCCTGCGCACCGAAGATGTGGCCTGCCGCTACGGCGGCGAGGAATTCACCGTACTTCTGCCCGAGGCCGATGGCGAGGAAGCCCTGCGCGTGGCTGAGCAGATCCGCGGCTACATCGCCGCGCTGGCGGTCAGCGACGAAGCGCGCGCGTTGCCGAAGGTGACTGCCTCGATCGGCGTGGCCAGCTTTCCGGCCGATGGCGAACAAGGTGCGAGCCTGATCCAGAAAGCCGATGCAGCGCTGTATCGCGCCAAGCACCGCGGGCGCAATCGGGTGGAGCGACACGGCGCTGTCATGGACACGGCGGGCTGAGCACGCACGCCGTCCATCGCGGATTGCGTAGTTCGTCACACAAAAGATTCAGTTGCGCAGCGATAGTCGGCGTCGACCCCTAAAGCGAGGCAGTGCGATGTCGATGTGGCGCGATCAAGGTCCCAACAAGAAAGACGTTGTTCCGGTCACCCCCGAGGTTCCCGCTGCGGATGGGCGGCTGTTCACTGCCGAGGCCAGCCCAGCGCCGCCGGTCACCGCCACTGCCACTGCCACGCCCAGCGTCGCACCAACGGCTACGGCTCCGCAGCAGCGTCACAGCGAGGCGAAAGAGTCGCTGATCGCTGCCGACATCAGCATCGAAGGCAAGATCGAAGGCGCTGGCCATGTGCGTCTGGCCGGCCGCTTCAAGGGCGATGTCAACGTCAAGGGCGATCTGACCATCGAACGCGGTGCCAAGCTCAACGGCGGCGTGCGCGCCAACAAGGTGATCATCGCCGGCGAGCTCGAAGGCAATATCGAATCCGCCGCGCAGGTCGAGCTGCAGGCCTCCGGCGTATTGGTCGGCGACGTCAAGGCCGGCAGTCTCACCGTGGCATCCGGTGCACGCATGCGTGGCCAGGCCGATTTCGGCTGGGGCGATGATGGCGGCAAGCCGGCCAGTGGCATCAAGACAAACGGCAGTAGCGCCGGCAACGCGAGTGGCGACGACGACAGCGACGCCACATGAGTGTACCCCGTCCGGGCACGCCCGGCGCCACGCGCAGCTGCCCGCATTGCAAGGCGACGATCCTGGAAAGCGCCAGCGTCTGCCCTGCCTGCAAGCACCACCTGCGCTTCGATTCAGCGGCTGCGCAACACGCGCAGCCGGCGCCGATCGTGCCGCTCAAGGTCGACGGCACCATCCGCCACCCGGCCGATGGCGAACCATGGGAATATACCGTCGTGGTGGTGGTGCGTAACGGGAAGGGCGAGGAGATCCGCCGCCATGTGGTCGATGTCGGCGCGATGCACGGCGGCGAGGAACGCGGCTTCACCCTGGCAGTGGAAGCAAGCACGGTGCGTTCGCCCGGGCGGCGTACGCGGCATTAAGTTGCCGATGGAACGACTGGCGTTTGTCGCGTGTTGCGCGTGCGGGAGCCGGGGTTCGGAGCGAGAGCGGCCCGAACGACGCGCTCCACAGTCTGCATCTGATCTCAACGCATCGCGTGTCTTTGGCGGCGTGCGATGCGAACCGGACAAGGTGTCGCGTCCCTGACGGATGTCCGTCGCAGGACGCCCTGCAATGCGCTTGATCGCACTGCGCATCCCGGGTCGACCGCGCATTTTCCCGATCAGCCTCTGCGGTATACGCGCTTGCGGCTGGCGCGGCGATGGATGGCAGCCCCATTCTCAGGATCTGCACACCGGCTTGGCCAGAGTTGCCGCATGCGCAACGGCAACGACGAGACCTTTCAAACACGCGGCGATCTGGTGGTGCTCGGGCCGGAGGGCCTGTATTGCCCGCAAGGCGATTTCCATATCGACCCATGGCGGCCGGTGCCGCGTGCGGTAATCACGCATGGCCACGGCGACCACGCCCGCAGCGGCATGGGCGAATACCACTGCACGCGCGAAAGCCTGTCGATCCTACAATGGCGCCTGGGCGAGCAGGTTTATCACACGCATGCCGACGGTGAAGCGTTTCCGCTTGGGCGTGCGCGCGTGTCGCTGCATCCAGCCGGACACGTGCTGGGATCGGCGCAGGTGCGTATCGAAGTGGATGGCGAGGTCTGGGTCGCCTCCGGCGATTACAAACGCCAGCCCGACCCCACCTGCAAGCCGTTCGAGGTGGTGCCCTGCGACACCTTCATCACCGAGGCGACCTTCGGGCTGCCGGTGTATCGCTGGCCGGACACCTCGGATGTGGCTGCCGATATCTCTGCCTGGCGCCGCGAATGTGCCGAGCGCGGCGAAGCAGCCATTCTGTATTGCTATGCGCTGGGCAAGGCGCAACGCGTCCTGGCCGAATTGCGCGCATGGGAAACGCAGCCGGCACTCCTGCATGGCGCGGTTGCAGTGGGCGTGGAGGTCTATCGCCAGGCCGGCATCCCGATGCTGGAGACACAACCGGTCAGCGAGCAGGCGCACGGCGCCGACTACTGCGGGCAATTGGTCATCGCGCCGCCATCGGCGGCCGGCAGCGCCTGGATTCGCCGGTTCCGCAGCGCGCAACAAGGTTTTGCCTCCGGCTGGATGCGCATCCGCGGCAACCGGCGGCGGCGCAATTACGACCGTGGCTTCGTCGTCTCCGACCATGCCGACTGGCCGGATCTGTTACGCACCATCGAAGAGACCGGCGCACGACGCGTGATCGCCACGCATGGCAATACCGATGCCTTGATCCAGCACTTGCGGGAACGCGGCGTCGCAGCGGAAGCCTTCCGCACCGATTTCGGAGCCGAGGAATGAACCCGTTGCCCGCACGCCGTCATGTCCGCGCGCGTCTGCGTATTGGCCTGAGCGGTGCGCTTGCGTTGCGCCGGCACGCGCTGGCGTTTTGCGCGCATCGCAACGCACCCGCAGCCATCATCGGGCCACCGCAGCCGCAGCGGCGCACGCGCGCGTTCGCAGCGTTTACCCGACGCGCACTGGAGCTGCGCGCAGCCGACAGGCGCACAACGCCGCGGGCGCTGCCGTGAAGCGTTTCGCGGCGTTGTACCGCACCCTGGATCGCAGCACCGGCACGCTCGACAAGCGCGCCGCGCTGGTGGCGTATTTCCGCGATGCGCCGGCGCTGGATGCGGCGTGGGCGCTGTATCTGCTGGCCGGTGGCAAGGTGGCCAGCGCGCGCATGCGCATCGCCGGCAGCGGCGAATTGCGCGAGTGGATCACCGACACCGCCGGGATTGCCGATTGGCTGGTGGCCGACAGCTACGACCACGTCGGCGATCTGGCCGAAACCCTGGCCTTGCTGCTGGACGATCCGGTCACCGAAGCGGCCGATCTGCCACTGGCGGAGTGGATCGAACAGCGCCTGCTGCCGATCGCCAACAAGGACGTGGAAGTGCGCAAGGCCTGCATCGTGCAAGCATGGCGCAGCCTGGCCTTCGACGAGCGGCTGGTGTTCAACAAGCTGCTCACCGGCGCGCTACGCGTGGGCGTGTCGCAGCGGCTCGTGCAGCAGGCATTGGCCGAATTGTCGGGCATGGATACCGCGCGGATTGCGCAGCGCATGCTCGGCAGTTGGCGGCCGCATCCGACCTATCTTGCGGAGTTGTTGACCAGCGAAGAACTGCCCGGCGATCGCCAGCAGCCCTACCCGTTCTTTCTGGCATCGCCGCTGGAAGCCGAGGTCCAAACGCTCGGCGCCATCGACGACTGGCTGCTGGAATGGAAATGGGACGGCATCCGCCTGCAACTGATTCGGCGCGCAGGCGAAGCGGCCTTGTGGTCGCGCGGCGAAGAGCGCCTGGACGGTCGCTTTCCAGAAATCGAACACGCCGCGCTGCAGTTACCCGACGGCACCGTGATCGATGGCGAGCTGCTGGCCTGGCAACCGGAGCAGTCCCTGCCGATGCCATTTACTGCACTGCAGACGCGCATCCAGCGGCTCAAGCCCGGGCCCAAGACCTTGACCGCCGCGCCCGCGCGTGTGGTGGCCTACGACCTGCTGGAACTGGATGGCGCAGACCTGCGCGGGCGCCCGTTGCAGGAGCGGCGCGCATTGCTGGAAGGCGTCCTCACCACGCTGGCAGATCCGCGCATCGTCGCCTCGCCGCTGGTGCAGGTCAGCGATTGGCACGCCGCAGCGCAGGTACGTGTGGAAGCGCGCGAGCGCGGGGTGGAAGGACTGATGCTCAAGCGCGCCGGTTCGGTGTATCAATCCGGTCGCCGGCGCGGCGATTGGTGGAAATGGAAGATCGACCCGCTCACCATCGATGCCGTGCTGCTGTATGCGCAGGCCGGCCACGGCCGACGCAGCACGCTCTATACCGATTACACCTTCGGGCTGTGGCACGAAGGCCAACTGGTGCCGATCGCCAAGGCGTATTCGGGTCTGGACGACAGCGAAATTCTGCAGCTGGATCGTTGGATCCGGGCCAATACCACCGAGCGCTTCGGCCCGGTGCGCGCGGTCACGGCGCATCATGTGTTCGAGCTGGGGTTTGAAGCGGTGAACCGTAGCGCGCGGCACAAATCCGGCATCGCGGTGCGCTTCCCGCGCATCCTGCGCTGGCGTCAGGACAAGCCGATGGCCGACGCCGATCATCTGAGCAGCCTGCAGGCACTGGCGCGGTGAGTGCCACGCGGCCGCCGCATGGCACGCCATTACAGCAATGGCTTGCCTGGTTCGCGCAGCGTGGCTGGGCGCCGCTGCCGTTTCAACGCGATGTGTGGAAGCGCTATCTCGATGGCGAATCCGGCCTGCTGCACACGCCCACCGGCAGCGGCAAGACGCTGGCGGCATTTGGCGGGCCGTTACTGGAGGCATTGGCCGCGCGTGGGCGCAAATCCCCGCGCAAACCGGGCAAACCCACCTCACCTGCGCGCCGCCAGCAACAACGCAATCTGCAAGTGTTGTGGATCACGCCATTGCGCGCACTGGCCGCCGACACCGCACGCGCACTGCGCGAGCCGGTGGACGCCTTGGGGCTGGACTGGCAGGTGGGCCTGCGCACCGGCGATGCCAGCGCGCGCGACAAGCGCCTGGCACGCAGCGGCAAGCTCGATGTGCTGGTCACCACGCCCGAATCGCTGGCCTTGCTGTTGTCGTATCCGGATACCGCGCTGCAGCTGTCGGCGCTGCGCTGCGTGATCGTCGACGAGTGGCACGAACTGCTCGGCAACAAGCGCGGTGTGCTGCTGCAATTGTGTCTTGCGCGCTTGCGCCGATGGACGCCGCAGCTACGCATCTGGGGGCTGTCGGCAACGCTGGGCAATTTATCGCAGGCACGCGATGTGCTGTTGCCGCATCGCCCCAACGCTGCGCTGGTCTCCGGCGTCAAACCGCGCACGATGACCCTGGAAACCTTGTTGCCGGACAGTGGCGAGCGCTTTCCCTGGGCGGGCCATCTTGGTCTGGCGCAACTGGCGCGCGTGCTGCAGAAGATCATGCAGCAGCGCACCAGCCTGGTATTTACCAATACCCGCGCGCAGGCCGAGTTGTGGCATCAGGCATTGAGTGCGGTGTGGCCGGACGATCTGGCCACGCTCGCGCTGCATCACGGCTCGCTGGATCCATCGCTACGCGCCGCCGCCGAACGCGGGTTGGCCGATGGCAGCCTGCGCTGCGTGGTGGCCACCTCCAGCCTGGATCTGGGCGTGGACTTCCCTGCCGTGGATCAGGTGTTGCAGATCGGCAGCCCGAAAGGCATTGCGCGCCTTCTGCAACGCGCCGGGCGCGCGCGCCATCGCCCCGGCGAATCCGGCCACGTGGTGTGCGTACCCTCGCATGCGCTGGAATTGGTCGAATATGCCGCGGCACACCGCGCGCTGGTGCATGGACATATCGAAGCGCGTCCACCGCCGCGGTTATCGCTGGACGTGCTGGCACAACATTGCGTCACCCTCGCCCTCGGCGGTGGCTTCCATGCCGATGCGTTGTTCGACGAAGTGCGCGGTACCGATGCCTTCGCTGCGCTGGAAAAACCGACCTGGAACGCGGTGCTGGATTTCATCGTGCAAGGTGGCAGCGCATTGGCGCATTACCCTGATTTCCATAAGGTGGTTCGCGACGACGACGGCATGTACCGCGTGATCGACCGGCGCGTCGCGCTCCGGCATCGGCTGTCCATCGGCACGATCACCAGCGACGGCAGCGTGCGCGTGCAGTTCCTGCGCGGCGGGCAGCTGGGCGCGGTGGAAGAACAATTCATCGGCCGCCTGCGCCGCGGCGATCGCTTCCAGTTCGCCGGCCGCTTGCTGGAGCTGGTGCGCCTGGAAGACATGACCGCCTACGTACGCGTGGCCAAGGGCGGCAGTGGCGTGGTGCCGAAATGGATGGGCGGACGCATGCCGTTGTCGTCGGCACTGGGCCGCGAGGTGGAAGCGGTGTTCGCCGACCCCGGCGACGCGCCGGAGATGCAGGCCTTGGCGCCATTGTTGCAGCTGCAGGCCTCGCTCTCATCGTTGCCTGCGCCGGATCATCTGCTGGTGGAAAGCATCAAGGCGCGCGATGGCCGGCATGTGTTCGTGTACCCGTTCGCCGGCCGGCAGGTCAACGAAGGCCTGGCCGCGTTGCTCGCGGCGCGTTGGGGCCGACGCCAGCGCAATACGTTTAGCTTTGCGGCTAACGACTATGGCTTTGTGCTGTCGCCGGCGCAGGATGTCGAGATCGATGCCGATGTGCTGCAGACCCTGTTGTCGCCGGTGAACCTGTTCGCCGACCTGCGCGACAGCCTCAATCTGGGCGAGCTGGCGCGCCGGCAATTTCGCGAGATCGCGCGCGTGGCCGGACTGTTGTCGCCCTCGTTGCCTGGGCGGGCGCCGCGCAGCCTGCGGCAGCTGCAGGCCTCCAGCGGCTTGCTGTACGACGTGTTACAGCGTTTCGACCCGGATCACTTGCTGCTTGCGCAAGCCGAACGCGAGGTGTTCGAAGGCCAGCTCGAACTCGCGCGGCTTGCGCATGCGCTGGAAGATTGCGCGCGCCGCGCGTTGCGCCTGTGCAAACCGCGCAGCCTCACTCCGTTGTCGTTTCCGCTCTGGGCCGAACGCGTGCGCGGGCAACTGAGTACCGAAGACTGGAAGGCGCGCGTCTTGCGCGCTGCCGAACAACTGGAGCGCAAGCATGGGCGATAGCGTGCAGCTGCAGCTGGCCGGCGAAACCGTGGAATTGCTCGGCGAACGTGCGTTGTATCGCCCGGCACACCGTGCGTTGTTGATCGCCGATCTGCACCTGGGCAAGGCCGATGTCTTCCGGCGTGCCGGTATCGGCCTGCCGGCCGGGGGCACCGCGCACGATCTGGAACGGTTGGATGCGTTGCTCGCACACCGCGATGTCCAGGCGCTCTGGATCCTGGGCGACCTGCTGCACGGGCCGGCACCGCGCGCGGCCTGGCATCGGCGCTGGAGCGCCTGGCGCGAGCAGCATTGCGCGTTGCGCGTGATCGCCATCCGCGGCAATCACGACCGTGCACTCGCCGGCGCGGATCTACACATCGAAGCGGCTGGCGAACAGGTGGAAGATGGCCCGTTCGTACTGCGCCACGACCCATTGCCGCACCCTACCCGTCACGTACTGTGCGGGCATCTGCATCCATTGGCCAAGCTGCCGGGGGTGTCGCGGCGCTGGCCGGTGTTCTGGTTGCGCGAACGCGTCACCATCCTGCCGGCGTTCTCGCAGTTCACCGCAGGCATCGTGCCGACGCTGCGCGAAGGCGAGCGCCTGGTTGCCTGCGTGGAAGGCGATGCGATGGCATTACCGATACGTTAGCCAGCGCCGCGAACGCACCGGCCGACGCCGCGACCCAGAGCGGCTAAAACCCGTAGCGAGCGCCGTCAGCTGGCTGCGGACGGCGCAGAGGAACCGGAGTGTTCGAGTGGGACATGCCGATTCCGAGCACCGGCAGCGCCTACCTGGAAGACGCGCGTCAGTTTGTCGGGCGCTCTACGCGACCGCTTCGGTTTTATCGTCGGCTACACGCACGACCGGTTGCGATAAGGCCTCGACGAATTCCGGCGCCAACGCCAACTTGCCGAACCAACCGTGCTGGGTACCGCTGAGCACACGCAGCATGTGCCCGCGCCCGCCCGGCACGCGTCCCATCGGGCGCAGCAGCACGTCGCGACCTTGGGCCCAGAGATCGCGTTCGGACTGGAACAACGGCGTCAGCCAGCGGCTCCAGCGGTGATAGATCGCCACATGCGCCTGGCGCTCGCGTTGATAGCGCTGCAAGGCAGCGTCCAGATCGGCGCCTGCGCGCAGCGCATCGCGCATCGCCAATGCATCCAGCAGCGCCATGTTCACGCCCTGCCCCAATTGCGGGCTCATCGCATGCGCGGCATCGCCGGCAAGCACGAAGCGGCCGCGATGCCAGCGCGACACCACCGCATCGCGATAACTCGCGCGTGCCAGTGCGCCATGCACCTGCACCGTGGCCAGACGCGCGTGCGCTTCGGGCCACATCTGCGCCACTTCATCGCGCCAGGCGGCAATGCCGCGCTGTTCCCACGCGACAAAATCGCTGCACGGCAGGCTCCAGAAAAAACTTAGCCGCGGGCTGTCGTCGCCCGGACGCGTGCCCACCGGCAGCAGACCGATCATCTTGCGTGCGCCGATATAGCGCTGGCGCAATTCGTCCACGAACGGCCAGTCTTCGCGCGGCAACAGACACCACAGCGCTCCCCACGGATACACGCGATCCAGCTGCGTTCCCTGCGTCTGCGCGCGCAACCGTGGAGGCCGAGCCATCGGCGGCGATGATCAGATCGTAGGGGCCATGCCAGTGCCCGCGTTGGTCCTGCACGCGCACGCCCGCGTGATCGATCGCGGTGATCTGCGTATCCACGTGCAGCTGCGCGTGTTGCGGCCAGGCCTCGCGCAGTAACGTAAACAGGGCGCCGCGCTGCATGCCCACGCCCATCAGCCGCGCATCCAGATCGCGGTACTGCATGTCCATCACTGCACGCCCGCAGGGCGTGCGCCATGCGCAAGCGCCTGTGGCAGCAAGCCCATATTCCAGAGCACCTGCAAACCGCTGGGCTGCAGTAGAAAACCTGCGCCCACTGGCCCAGGCGCAGGCGCAGGCGCGCGCTCGAAGACTTCCAGTTGATGCCCATCGGTGCCCAGCAGCACGGCCAGTGCCTGCCCCGCCGTGCCGTAGCCCACTACTGCAATACGTAATGCTCGGTGCATCGTCCCTGCTCTGCTTGGCTCACACTGCCCGCGCTCACCTGCGCAAAAAAAACCCCGCCGTGGCGGGGTTCTTCAACCGCACAATCGAGTCAGATTACTCGACCGGCGTGATGTTCGAAGCCTGGGCACCCTTGGGGCCCTGGGTCACGTCATAACTGACGCGCTGGCCTTCCTGCAGGCTGCGAAAGCCCTTGGAATTGATCGCGGAGAAGTGCGCGAAGACATCGGCGCTGCCGTCCTCCGGAGAGATGAAACCAAATCCCTTGGCGTCGTTGAACCACTTGACGGTACCGTTCGGCATGGTGATGCGAGACCTTTGCAATAATGAATGGGTGGTGTACGGCGTGCGTACGCGCCGAGTATGC
This sequence comes from Xanthomonas oryzae pv. oryzae, assembly GCF_004136375.1. Taxonomy (NCBI): domain Bacteria; kingdom Pseudomonadati; phylum Pseudomonadota; class Gammaproteobacteria; order Lysobacterales; family Lysobacteraceae; genus Xanthomonas; species Xanthomonas oryzae. The sequence goes on along the minus strand of NZ_CP031697.1, from coordinate 2,289,612 downwards.
AAAGCTTATGCCCCGATGACAATCACCCGCGTGCAAGTTCGCCAATCAGCTCGGGCAAGCCGGACGATGCGGCATCGACATTGGCCAACACCTCGGCCATGGTGATTTCCTGGGCGTCGCCGCAACCGGCCGCCCAATTGGCCACAATCGCCAGACACGCATATTCCAGGCCTTTTTCGCGCGACAGGCCGGCTTCGGGCATGCCGGTCATGCCGACCAGATCGCAGCCATCGCGGCGCATGCGTGCGATCTCTGCAATCGTTTCCAGCCGTGGTCCTTGTGTCGCACCGTAGCAACCGCCCGCCACCATCGTGACGCCGGTCACGTTGGCTGCCGCAATCACCTTGCTGCGAAACATCGGCGAATACGGATGGCCGAAATCCACGTGCTGCACCTCGCTGCCTGGCTCTTCGCAGAAGGTGGACACACGACCCCAGGTGTAGTCGATCAGCTGGTCCGGGCAGGCTAACACGCGTGGTCCGAACTGTTCGGTGATGCCGCCCACGGTGTTGAGCGCCAGCACGCGCGAGGCACCGATTTGCTGCAGTGCAGCGATGTTTGCGCGGTAATTGACCTTGTGCGGCGGCAGCGAATGCCCTTCGCCATGCCGGGCCAGGAAGGCGACGCGATGGCCAAGCAGCACGCCCACGCGGATCGGCCCGGACGGCGCGCCATAGGGCGTTGGGACGTGGTGCGACTGCACATCGTCCAGCTGCGCGAGCGTGTAGACACCAGTGCCGCCGATGACGGCCAATGCGATGGAATTTGCGGACACAACCGACCTCTGCAACAAATCAACGACGGTGCGCGCAGCAAGGCGCGCTCGGCAGCTCGCACGTCTGCGAGCGGAAAACGGCGGGTTACTGCTTCATCGCATAGATGGCAGGAATGCCGCGCAGTTGCTCGTTGACGTCCATGCCGAAGCCGAACACGTAACGGTCGGCCACTTCCACGCCCACGTAATCGGCCGTCACGCCCGGCACGCAGCGGTCGTGACGCTTGACGGTCAGCACTGCCACGCGCACATCGGTCGCGCCCTGCTCCAGGCACCACTGGCACACGCCCTGCAGCGTGTAACCCTCGTCGAGGATGTCGTCGACCAGGATCACGCGGCGGCCGAACAGCGCAGTGGCCGGGCGGTGCTTCCACACCAGCTCTCCGCCGGTGGTCTCGCCGCGGTAGCGCGTGGCATGCAGGTAATCGAATTGCAGGTCCTGGCCGCGTGCGCCCAGCTCCAGCGCCAGCTGGCCGGAGAATGGCAGCGCGCCGTGCATGATGGTCAGATACACCGGCACTTCGCCGGCATAGTCGCGCGCGATCGCATCGGCGATGGTGGCGACGGCGGCATCGATGGCCGGACGGTCGACCAGCAGATCGGCTTGGGCCAGGGCCTGGGAAATGGTGAGCGTGGACATCAGGCAGTTGTTCCGAAATGGGCAGAATGAGGAGTGGTGAATGAGGCGTCGGTGCCGGCGAGCAGGCCATCCCAGCCCAATGCGCCGCGGCCGATCAGGCCGATCAATGCGGCGGTATTGAGGCGACGGCCCTGCACGGCCTGCAGCGATTCGGCGACCAGTTCCGGGTGGCAGACCAACACCACATCGCAGCCGGCATCCAGATGCGCATGCACCCGGCCTGCCACGCCGCCGGCACTCAACGAGGCGGCCATGCCGATATCGTCGGAAAAGACCACGCCGCGGAAGCCCATCTGGCCGCGCAGGATCTGTTCGATCCAGCGCTGCGAATACCCAGCCGGTTCCGGGGCCACCTGGGGGTAAACCACGTGCGCCATCATCACCGCGTCGGCGCCGGCCTCGATGCCGGCCACGAACGGCACCAGATCTTCGGCCTGCAACGCCTCCAGCGGCCGCGGGTCGCTGGCGTGGTCGACATGGGTGTCTTCCAGCACGGTGCCGTGGCCGGGAAAATGTTTGAGCGTGGCGGCCATGCCGGCGCCGTGCAGCGCCTGCACATAAGCGCGGGTGAAGGTGGCCACGATCTGCGGGTCGTCGCTGAAGGCGCGATCGCCGATGGCGCGATTGCCGCGGCCTAGATCCACCACCGGCGCGAAGCTCAGGTCCACACCACTGGCGCGGACCTCGCTGGCCATCAGCTGCGCATGTGCGCGTGCGGCAGCCAATGCAGCCTCAGGGGCCTGCGCGTACTGCGCCCCGAAACTTTGCAACGGCGCCAGCGCGCTGAATCCTTCGCGAAACCGCTGCACGCGTCCGCCTTCCTGGTCCACGCAGATCAGCACCGGGCGCGGCGCTGCCGCGCGGATCGCCGCCGACAGCTCGGCCACCTGGCTGCGCGAGCCGAAGTTACGCTTGAACAGCACCACGCCGGCAACCGCATCGTGCTGTAGCCAGTCGCGTTCCTGTGCGCTGAGTTTGGTACCGGCAACGCCGATCAGAAGCATGTTGGGGACTCCCGGGCCAGGCGCCTTGGTGGCGCAGCGCAGCATTGTCGCAGATGCGCGTGGCAGCGTCAGATCGCGCATTCAGCTGCGCGTCCTTTCGGCCACTGCGGGAAGGCTCACAGTGCCTCGAGATGGGACCGCCAATGCGCGGCCTGGGCCTGCACCTCAGCCAACACCTCGGGGGCCATGCCATCGAGCTGGCGATACGGCAGTGCCAGGCGTTCGTTGGCGCCCAACAGCGGACGCTGGCGCTGCAGGAAATCCCAGTACAACGCGTTGTACGGGCACGCGTTCGCGCCGACCCGCAGCTTGCGCTGGTACCGGCAGCCACTGCAGTAATCGCTCATGCGATCGACATAGGCCGCGCCGCTGATATACGGCTTGCTGCCCAGCAGGCCACCATCGGCGAACTGACTCATGCCGACCGTATTGGGCAGCTCCACCCACTCGAAGGCGTCGATGTACACGCCCAAGTACCAGCGATGCAGCGCCTGCGGGTCCAGCCCCGCCAGCAGCGCAAAATTGCCGATCACCATCAGCCGCTGGATGTGATGCGCATGCGCGTTGGCCAGCGAATTACCGACCGCATCGGCCAGGCAGCGCATGCCGATCTGCCCATCCCAGAACCAGTGCGGCAGCGGTGCATGCTGATCGAGGTGATTCAAATCCGCGTAGCCGGGCATCTGCGACCAGTACACACCGCGCACGTATTCGCGCCACCCCAGAATCTGGCGGATGAAGCCTTCCACCGCCGCCAACGGCGCATGCCCTTGCCGCCATGCCGCTTCGGCACGCGCGATCACTTCGCGCGGATGCAGCATCTTGACGTTGAGCGCAAACGACAGCAGCGAATGAAACAGGCGCGGGCTGCGCGTGCTCATCGCATCTTCGTAGCGGCCGAAATCCGGCAAGGCGTCTGCGATGAATGCATCCAGATGCTGCAAGGCTTCCTCGCGATCGACCGGCCATGGCAGAGCTTGCGCATTCGGCGCGCCAAAACTGCGCACGCCGGCGGCTTCGATCGTGCGCCACAGCGCGCTGTGATCGTGCGTTGCGCGCCAATCCCGTGGCGCAGGTGGGTCGCCCGGCCACGGCGCACGATTGTCGTGATCGAAGTTCCAGCGCCCGCCTTCCGGTTCGCCGGCGGCATCGAGCAGGATCCGATGCTGGCGCCGCATGCGCCGATAAAACACGTCCATGCGCCACGGGCTGCCGGCGCGAAAACAGGCGGCGACTTCATTGCGCGCGGTCAGAAAATGTTCGCTGTCGACCATGCGCGTGGCAAAGGGCTGCGCCGCGCTCCAGTGCTGCAGCGCTTCGTCCAGCCGCCACTCGTCCGGGGCCTGGTAGTCCAACCGGTCGGCCCGGTAATGCGCCATCAACGCCTCGAGGTTGTGCGGGATCGACTGCCGGTTGCTGGCATTGTCGATCGTCACATAGCGCACCCGATGCCCGTCCCGCCGCAAACCTGCAGCGAAGGCACGCATGGCCGCGAAGATCGCCAGGACCTTCTGCGCGTGATGCAGCACGTAGTCGGTTTCCTGCCGCACTTCCATCAACACATAGACCACGCCCGCATCGCGCGTCGCAAACCAGCTGTGTTGTGGATTGAGCTGGTCGCCCAGAATCAGACGCAGCGTATTGGCCGGCCTTTGCTGGGTGGTCTGCGCTGTGGGCGCGCTGGAATCATGCATCAGCGTGGCGCTCGATCAGGCTCGATACACAGGCGCGCGCATGCTGGCTTCATCGCCTCGACACGCACTCGACCGGACTGGCTTGCCCCCGCGCCCACTGCCACGCGCATCTGCGAATGCGATGATCTGTGCATTGCCTTGCACCACGCCATGAGTTGCTCTGCGATGCCTGCCACGGCGTCAGTTACAACCGCTGCGCGGCACATCGTCGGCAGACACGCACCGCGCCAACGCCACTCCACTTTGCCATGCGCCCTCCACCTTGCCGCCGGCCATCCAATCGCCGCACATGCCCAGGCCCAACTGCGCATCCCAGGCACAGCCGATCTGCAACGCGGGGGCGCTGCTAGCGACCGTCCAAAAAAAAGCGTCGCATGACTGCGGCATCGGCAAACCGAGCGCTGCAAGCTCAGGCGAAAGGCTGGCAATGACGTTCGCGGGCGTGGCATCGCCGTGTGTTTGGCTCCACTCGGCAGTGGCGTGCAGCAGCCAGGTCTCGACGCCTGCGCGCGCAGGCTTGCTGGCGTTGCGTGCCACCCAGCGTAACGGGCCGGCATTGACGAACAGTGCGTCGTAGCCCGGATCGATTGGCCCATCGAAATGCGCCATCACCGCCCACGCAGGATGCATGTGTGCCTGTTGGGCAATCGACGCAAACGCAGGCGCAATCTGTGCAACCAACGCAACCGCATCCGGTGCCGGAACGGCAAGCAATACCGCATCGAACATGTGCGTTGCCGCGTCTTGTGCGAACGATACGCTCCATCCCTGCACGCCAAGTTGCAGCGCACACGCTTCGGTACACAGATGAACATCCAAATTCGCCGCAAGCCAACGAGCCGGCGCAGCCATATCGGGAACACCCACATAACGCGTCAGAGCGTTCTGTGAGCGGCTTATCTGTGCGCCGTCCCAGCTTGCGATGCGCGCCTGCCAGGGTGCGGCAACGCCGGCGTCGATCCAGGCATCCACCACCGCCGCAAACGCAGGATCGCGCGCAGTGAAATATTGCGCGCCGTAATCGCATTGCCACTCCTGGCCTGCGCAGTGACGCATGCGTCCACCCGGCGCATCGGCCTGATCGAACAGCGTCACGGCATAGCCCACCGCCTGCAGTTGCTGCGCACAGGCCAGACCGGCCAGCCCGGCGCCGATGACCGCCACAGTCTGCGCGCGGGCGGGCAGTGTCATGCCGTTGCGTGCGTGCCGATGCATGCAGCAGGCATGCAGATCACACCGCGCAGCCGTCCGGTCCGCAGGCATCCGGCCCACCGACTGGTGTCGATTCGGCCGCCAACTGCAGCAAGGCTCCTGATTAGCACGATCTTTCAGCACAGTCGCAGCCAGTGAGAGCCGACCGGTCGATGCTAGGACCGTCGCTCCACCGAGACCAGATCATGGCCATGAATCGTGTGCAGTTCCAAGCCGGGCTGTCGTTGCCGGCGTTCCTCAAGCGCTATGGCAACGCGCAGCAGTGCGAGCAGGCGTTGGAGATCTCGCGCTGGCCACAGGGCTTTGTTTGTCCGCGTTGCGCCGCTACCGCGCACAGTCGATTCCAGCGTCACGGCACCACGTACTGGCAGTGCACGGCCTGCTATCGCCAGACCAGCCTGCGCTCGGGCACGGTGATGGACAACAGCAAGCTGCCGCTACGCACCTGGCTGCTTGGCATGTATCTGCTGGGCCAGAGCAAGACGAACCTGTCGGCGCTGGAGTTGATGCGACACCTGGGAGTGAGCTACCCGACAGCGTGGCCAATGAAGCACAAGCTGATGCAGGCCATGACCCAACGCGAGGCGAACCGCAAGTTGGGCGGGATCGTGCAACTGGACGATGCCTACCTGGGCGGAGAACGCAACGGTGGCAAGGCCGGGCGCGGCTCGGAGAACAAGCGCCCTTTCGTGATCGCCGTGGAGACCACTGAAGACGGTCGTCCATTGCGCGCGGTGATGGATCCGGTCCCAGGCTTCACCAAGGCGGCGCTGTCGGAATGGATCGGGCAACGCCTGCATCCTGGAGCAGATGTCTACAGTGATGGACTCGGTGCGTTTCGAGCACTGGAAGCCGAGCACGCGCACACGGTGATCGAAGGCAGCGGTCGAAGTCGCTGCGAGGCAGAGAACGCACGCTGGGTCAACGTGGTGTTGTCCAACCTAAAGCGTTCGCTGGACGGTGCCTATCACGCCTTCAAATTCGCCAAATACGCCCAGCGCTACCTGGCAGAGACGATGTGGCGGTTCAACCGCCGTTTCGATCTGACCCGGCTGGTGCCCAGCTTGCTGGCCGCCGCAGCCGCCAGCAAGCCGTGGTCCGAGCGGGCCCTGCGTGATGTCACCATGTTCACCGCTGAAAGTGCGTGCTAATCAGGGCAAGGCTTGCGCAACGCTCTCCGGCGGCTGCGCGCCCTGGATCAGGGCACGGCCGTTGATCACGAAACTGGGCACCGCACGAATGCCCAGCGCAGCAGCCTGCGCCAGCTGTGCGTGTACCTCGACGATGCCTTCTTCCGACTCGAGCATCGCCTGCACGCGCGCCGCGGCAAGACCCCCAGCCTCACCGGCATGCACCAGCGTTTCGATCGCGCCCACGTTATGGCCTTCGGTAAAGTGCGCATGAAACAGCGCTTCCATCACCGCATCCACATCGCCCTCGTGGCTGGCCAGCCAGATCAACCGATGCGCACGCAGCGTGCTGACCTGCACCTGCCCACGATCGAAATCCAGCGGCAATCCTTCCGCCTGCGCGGTGGCCTGGGGCTGCGCCAGCATCTGCTCGACCCGCGCAGTACCGCCGAACTTCAACGCCAGCGCATCGCGCAACGGCGTCGGCTCCAGCCCGGCCTCGGGATCGAGTTGAAACGCGTGGTAGTGAATGTCCAAGACCGGCGCCTGCGCGCCAAGCGCAGCAATGGCGGACTGGAAACGGCGCTTGCCGATCCAGCACCAGGGGCACACGACGTCGGACCAGATATCGATACGCAGGAGCGGAGATTCGTTGGTGGGCATTGGGATGCGTAGAGCATAGACGGGATTGGCGATCGCGAAGCGTTTGCGCACGCAGGAATTGGGGAGTGGTCATTAGGGATTGGCCAAGCAGTGGGCTGGCGCTGTGCATCTGCTTTTACCAATCCCCCATCGCAAATCAGCTCTGCGAAGCACCGAGCCGCAGCTCCGCTTTTACGAATCCCAAATCCCGAATCACGCCTCCCCGCCCCATTGCTTAAACGGATGCGAGGCCAGCGCCAGGTTGTAATAACGCACGTCGTCGGTGACCTCGGTCCCGATCCACTCGGGCATAGCAAACGTTTCGTCAGCGTGTTCGAGTTCGATCTCAGCGACCACCAGCCCGGCGTTGTCACCGAGGAATTCATCCACTTCCCATACGTGGCCTTGGTAGGCAACCAGGTGCCGGCGTTTGTCGATCAAACCGCCTACGCACAGCGCCAGCAATGCGCGGGCATCGGCAAGCGGAATCGGATATTCGAACTCCTGCCGCGTACGTCCTATCTCGCGCGATTTCAGATTGAGAAATGCGCTTTCGCCCTGAATCCGCACCCGCACCGATGCATTCTGCGTGCCATTGCGCAGTGCCGCCTGGTCATTGATGTAGCCTTGCGCCATCGGCACCACTGCATGCGCGGCGTTGCGCCAACCGTCGCCGGCGACCAGGAATTTGCGTTCGATTTCTGTGGGCATGGGATTCGCGATTCGGCGTGGGGATTTGTTGAAGCGGAGCTACTGGCGGATGACGTCAACACGTCTCAATCCACGGAGCGCGTTTTGAAGTCGGATTCAAGAACGCGCGTCGCGACAGCGGCGATTGGAAGGCAACGGGTGCGCTCTTGCGAATCCCCAATGCCGAAACCCCAATCACCGCCTCTCGAACACCGCAATGCTTTCCACGTGGGCGGTATGCGGGAACATGTCCATCGCGCCAGCCGAGACCAGCGTGAAGCCTTGCTCGTTGACCAGGTAGCCGGCGTCGCGCGCGAGCGAGCCTGGATGGCAGCTTACGTAGACGATGCGCTCGAACGTCTTCAGCGGTAACTGCTGCAGCACTTCCAGGGCGCCGGAGCGTGGCGGGTCCAGCAACAGCTTGTCGAAGCCCTGGCGCATCCAGGCGGCGTTGCGCTGATCCTGGGTCAGGTCGGCGGCGTAGAACTGCGCATTGTCCAGACCATTGCGCTGGGCATTGTCTTTGGCCCGCGCCACCAGCCCGGCATCGCCTTCCACGCCCACGACCTCGCGCACCACGCGCGCCAACGGCAGGGTGAAATTGCCCAGGCCACAGAACAGGTCAAGCACACGGTCGTCGGGCTTGGCATCCAGCAGCGCCAGCGCGTGCACGATCATCTTTTGATTGAGCGAGGCGTTGACCTGGATGAAGTCCAGCGGCCGGAACGCCAGGTCCACATCCCATTGCGGCAAACGGAACGACAAAGGCACTTCCTGCGGCCACAGCGGATGCACGCTGTCCACGCCGCCAGGCTGCAGGAAGATCGCAAACCCGTGCTCCTGCGCAAATGCGATCCAGGCCTGTTGGTCGCGCGCGCTGAGCGGCTGCATATGCCGAATGGTCAATGCCACCGCATCGTCGCCGGCAATGAATTCGATCTGCGGAATGTCGCGCTTGCCGTCCATGCCTTCGACCAGCGCGGCCAGCAACGGGATCTTCTCGCCGATCTGCGGGATCACCGTGTAGCAGACGGACAAATCGGCCACGAACCGCGGGTCGAGCTCGCGAAAGCCAACCAGGGTCTTGGCCTTCTTCTCCACGCGGCGCACCGAGAACCGGCCCTTGCGCCGATAGCCCCAGTTGTCGCCGGTCAGCGCAGGCAGCACGGCCTGCGGGGTGACATGACCGATGCGCTCAAGGTTATCCATCAGCACGCGCTGCTTGGCCACGATCTGCTGCGATTCCTCAAGATGCTGCAACACGCAACCGGCGCAAACGCCGAAATGCGGACAGCGCGGGGCGACGCGCTGCGGGGATGCCTCCAGCACCTCCACTGTCTTGGCCTCATCGAAATGGCGACTGCGGGCGGTGGGTTCGGCACGCACCAACTCGCCCGGCAAGGCGCCGCTGATGAAGGTGACCTTGCCGCCCTCGCCGTCGCGACGCGCCACTCCGCGGCCGTCATGGCTCAGGTCGGTGATCGCGGTCTGGAAGGGGGTACGGTCGAAACGGTTTCTGGTTCTGGCCACGTGGCGACAAGCTGCGGGCAAAAAGGGGGTGTATTGTCGCAGATGCGATCGACGGAGGCCGCGCTGGGCAGCGCAACAGTTGTCGCGCCTAGCAAACCCAGGCAAACTGCCGCTGGGGGCGGCGAATCAGGACGCGGCATCGCTGACAAGGAGGCAGCATGAACATGGCCACATGCCCGGAATCCCATCCACGTCTATTGCTGGTGGAAGACGACCCGATCAGCCGCGGATTCTTGCAGGCTGTGTTGGAAGGTCTCCCGGCCACGGTGGACTGTGCTGACTCCCTTTCTTCTGCCCTCGACTGCGCACGCGAACGTCGCCACGATCTCTGGTTGATCGACGTCAATCTTCCCGATGGCACCGGCAGCGGGCTGCTGTGTGCGCTGCGCCTGCTGCACCCGGACGTGCCGGCACTGGCGCACACCGCCGACACCAGCACGGCGATGCAGAGCGGCCTGCAGTCCGACGGGTTTCTGGAAATGCTGATCAAACCGCTGACCTCCGAACGCCTGTTGCAGGCCGTGCGACGTGGCCTGGCCCGCGGCCGCTACGGCGTGGCCCCGGTGGGCGTGCTGGACATCGCCGCCAGCGACTGGGACGAGGCGGCGGCGCTCAGTGCGCTCAACGGCCAGCAACATCATCTTAATGCCCTGCGCGAGCTATTCCTGGCCGAATTGCCGGGCACTCGGGATGCGGTGGATTCGGCCCTGCAGATCAGCGACGAACAGGCATTACGCAACCATCTGCATCGGCTACAGGCCAGCTGCGGTTTTGTCGGCGCAGCGCGGCTTGCCGGTGCTGTGCGCCTGCTAAGCGGCGACCCGCAATCGCGGAGCGCGCGGACCCAATTCCATGCGGCGGTGGCTGCGTTGCTGCATTGAGAGCGCGTGCGAGGCCGATCTGCTTTCAAGCTCGGCGCAGCGTTCGATGTAGTGCAGCCTTCCGGATTGAGATGCGCGCGGCTAGTAGCGCTGAAAGCACTGCCGCACTGACTGCTGCAGGAGCGCGCACACACCAGGGCTGGCCCGATCAACGACGCCGTGCCAGATCCTCAAGCATTTCCCAGGATTTCAAGCCGCGCCCACCCAGATGATGCAGCAGCACACTGCGCATGCTGCGCCGCAGACCAGGCATATCCTCTGCGGCTGGCATGACGTCCTCACCCAGTGCCAGCAGCGCCGCACCGGTGACGGTTTCGCGGCGATCCTGCGCCAGCCGCTCGCTTAACACACGCAAGGCGCCTTCCTCCGGATCCAGCCGATACCGCGCTGCCGGGTCGATCGGTTGCCCGTCGCTGTCGTGCTGCAGATCGAAGGCAAACCCCAGCCCTTCCAGCACGTCGCGCTCGAACCGACGCAACCCCCATGCCAATGGAAGATCGGCTGCCAGGTGCGTCCGCGCCTGCGTATAACAGGCATAGAGTTCGGGCACCGGATCGTTGCGCGGTGCCAAGCGCAGCAACAATTCGCTGATATAGAAACCGGCCAGCATGGTGTCGCCGACTAGCCGAGGCGCAGTATCCAGCGCTTCAGCCTGACGCAGTTGTGCCAGCTCGCCGCGCTGCACGGCGCTGAACTGAATCAACTGCAATGGCTGCAAGGCAGCACGCAAGGCCTGCTTGCGCGGCCCATGGACTCCGCGCGCCAACAGCCCCACCCGCCCGTGCTGCTCGGTCAATACCTCCACCAGCAGGCTGGTCTCGCGCCAGGCCCGCACGTGCAGGACGAACCCGCGTTCGTGCTCGATCAGCATGCGCGGAGAAGGTGAGATTGGGGATCAGAGACCGGAAACCCTTGAAAATAGAAGGATCGGCCGCCAAATGGCGACGCGGCACGGCAACGGGGAGCCGAGCCGATACCGTCATCGCAACATGCAGATGGGGCGAATGCAGGAAAACGCCTCTTCGGCAGCGCACCGGTCGAATGCTTGACCTGGCTTTTCCCGGGTCCCGGGTCCCCGGTTCCCGATCCTGGCGTCATTCGTAGCCGAACGCCTTCAGCGCAGCCTCGTCGTCCGACCAGCCCTCGCGCACGCGTACCCAGGTTTCGAGGAAGACCTTGGCACCGAACAGGCGCTCCATTTGCAGACGCGCCTTGCCGCCGATTTCCTTCAGGCGGGTGCCGCCCTTGCCAATCACGATCGCCTTCTGGCCTTCGCGTTCGACCCAGATGACCGCTCCGATCCGCAGCAGCGCGCCATCTTCGGCGAAGCGCTCGATCTCAACGGTGGTGGCATACGGCAGTTCTTCGCCGAGCTGACGCATCAGCTGCTCGCGCACCAACTCGCCGGCCAGGAAGCGCTGGCTGCGATCGGTGATCTCGTCTTCGCCAAACATGGCCTCGGCTTCGGGTACCAGCTTGAGCAGATCGCCGACCAACGCTTCCAGGCCCTTGCGCTTGAGGGCGGATACCGGATGCACGGCCGCGAAGGTACGTCCCTCGCTGACCTGGGCCAGGAACGGCAACAGCGCGGTCTTGTCCTTGAGGCGGTCAACCTTGTTGACCACCAGCACCACCGGCACCTCGGCGTCGCTGAGCACGCGAAACGCCAGGGTATCTTCCTCGTCCCAGCGGCCGGCTTCGATCACCAGCACTGCCGCGTCCACGCCTTCAAGCGAGCCACGCGCAGCGCGATTCATCACCCGGTTCATTGCGCGCTTCTGCTCGCGGTGCAGGCCTGGGGTATCGACCAGCACCAATTGCCCTTCCGGGAAGGTCGCGATGCCCAGCAACCGATGGCGCGTGGTCTGGGGCCGGTTGGAGACGATGCTGACCTTCGCGCCGACCAGGGCATTGGTCAGGGTGGACTTGCCGACGTTGGGCCGGCCGATCACGGCAACGCTACCGCTGCGGTGGGGGGACGAGGTTACGCTCACATTCTTGAATCCAGTTGTGCGATGACAAGAGTCGCCGCCTGTTGCTCGGCAAGACGACGCGAGGTGCCCTGGCCCTCGGCGCGGGCGACGGGCTGCTCCAGAATGCAGGCGACATGGAACTGCTTGGCATGCTCATCGCCGCTCTCACTGATCAGAGCGTAATTGGGCAGCGGCAGCTGGCGCGCCTGCAGCCATTCCTGCAGCCGGGTCTTGGGATCTTTTTCTGCCTTGCCAACCGGCAATGCCGCCAGCGAGGCTTCGAACCACGGCAGCACCACCGCACGGCAACGCTCGAAACCGCAGTCCAGGTAGATGGCCGCGACAATCGCTTCGACAGCATCGGCCAGGATCGAATCGCGCCGATGACCACCGGACTTCCACTCACCTGGACCCAGCGTGAGGCGCTCGCCGAGGTTCAACGTACGTCCGATCACTGCCAGCGCGCCTTCGCGTACGAGTTCGGCCCGCGCGCGGGTCAATGCGCCTTCATCGGCCTTGGGCCAACGTTGATACAGCGCCTCGGCGACCAGCAGATTGACGATGCCGTCGCCGAGAAATTCCAGCCGCTCGTTGTGCGGCGTCCCGGCGCTGCGATGCCGCAGCGCCTGGGCGAGCAGATCCGGATCGGCAAATGCATGCCCGATCGGATCACCGCGTTGGAAGATTCTATTCGACACCGCGCTTCGTCAAATCCTGTGCCGTATCGAACTTGCCAACCACATCCAGATTGCCAACCAGCTCGCGGCGGACTTCGTAGTTGACTTTCATCCGCCAGCCGCTTTCGATCCGCTCGAACTTGACGTCTCCTTTTTTGACGTTTTCTGAGTAGTTAATGTACAGGCGACGAAAGAACAGGTCCTGCAACTTGGACGGATCCATGTTGGCACTCCCCGGCTCATTGGCTAGGCCCTTCATCGCCGCGCGCACGGAGTAATACTCCTGATACATCGGAAACAGCTTCATCCCGATGTACAGACCGAACCCCACCACCGCCACCACCACCACGAACGACATCAACGTCATACCGCTTTGCTTGCGCTTCATTGTGCTTCCCCTGGCACGCCGTGCCTAGATTTACTGGATTCCAGTCCCGATCCGCGATGGATCGAAACTCCCCTTGCAGAACCACCCTTCGCAATTGAGCCAGATCAGGAACGCCTTGCCGCGCAGATTGGCTTCCGGCAGAAAGTGCGTCTGGGTCCAAAACCGACTGTCCTCGCTGTTGTCGCGATTATCCCCCATCACGAAATAGCTGTCCGCCGGCACGGTCCAGTCGCCCTGCCCGGCCGGCATATTGCGGTCCAGCCACTCCAGCACGGTATGCGTGCGGCCCGGTAGATACTCGACCAGCAGCGTGGTGCCGGTCATTTCAGCGCCCTTGCCATTGCCGATGTACTCGCCTTTGACCGTGTAATGCATCGGCTTGTCGTTGATGTACAGGGTATCGCCATGGAAGCCGATCTTGTCGCCCGGCAGGCCCACCACGCGCTTGATCCAGTTCTGGTCCGGCGCATGCGGCGGCTTGAACACCACCACATCGCCACGCTTTGGCTCGCCGGTGGGAATGAACTTGGTATTGGTGATCGGCAGACGGAAACCGTAGGCGAACTTGTTGACCAGGATGAAATCGCCGATCAATAGATTGGGCATCATCGAACTGGACGGAATCTTGTACGGCTCGGCCACGAAGCTGCGCAGGATCAGCACCACCGCCAGCACGGGAAAAAAGGCGCGCGAGTAATCGATGATCGCCGGCTCGCTGTCCAGCAGACCAGCACGCGCGGCACGGTGCTTGGCCAAAAACAGCTTGTCCAGCAGCCAGATGAAGCCACTGCCGAGCGTTAGGACAACCAGGATGATTTCAAACCATTTCATTGATGCTCCTTCGGAACGGGATTCGAAATTTGAGATTCGGGATTAGTTAAGAGCAAGAGGATGGGCAAGCCGTTGCCAATCACGAATGACGAATCCCGAATCCCTGCTACTTGTCCATCTGCAAGACAGCCAGGAAGGCTTCCTGCGGAATCTCCACGCGACCGACCTGCTTCATGCGCTTCTTGCCTTCTTTCTGCTTTTCCAGCAGCTTTTTCTTGCGCGAAACGTCGCCACCATAGCACTTGGCCAACACGTTCTTGCGCATCGCCTTGACCGTGGAGCGCGAGATGATTTGCGAGCCGACCGCGGCCTGGATCGCCACGTCGAACATCTGCCGTGGAATCAGGTCTTTCATCTTTTCGCACAACTCGCGGCCACGGCGGTCGGCGTAGCTGCGGTGCACGATGATGCTCAGCGCATCGACCTTGTCGCCGTTGATCAGCGTGTCCACGCGCACGAACGGGCCCGGGTCGAAACGCAGGAAGTGATAGTCCAGCGAGGCGTAACCGCGCGAGACCGACTTGAGCTTGTCGAAGAAATCCAGCACTACTTCGGCCATCGGCAATTCGTAGCTGATCTGCACCTGACTGCCCAGGTAGTTGATGCCGATCTGGCTGCCGCGCTTTTCTTCGCACAAGGTGATGATGTTGCCGACGTAATCGGGCGGCGTGAGGATATTGGCGCGAATGATCGGTTCGCGGATTTCTTCGACGTTGTTGAGCGGCGGCAGCTTGGACGGGTTGTCCATCGGGATCACGCTGCCGTCGGTCTTGAGCACCTCGTAAACCACCGTGGGCGCGGTCGAGATCAGGTTGAGGTTGTACTCGCGCTCCAGGCGTTCCTGCACGATTTCCATGTGCAGCATGCCGAGGAAGCCGCAGCGGAAGCCGAAACCCATCGCTTCGGAGCTTTCCGGCTCGAAGCGCAGTGCGGCATCGTTCAAACGCAGCTTGTCCAGCGCTTCGCGCAGGTCCGGGTAATCCTCGGCATCGACCGGAAACAGGCCGGCGAACACACGCGGCTGCATTTCCTGGAAACCGGGCAATGCGTGCGGCGCCGGGTCGGCCGCCAGGGTCAGCGTGTCGCCGACCGGTGCGCCGTGCACGTCCTTGATCGAGGCGTTGATCCAGCCCACCTCGCCAGCGCCCAGCGCAGACAGCTCCTTGCGCTTGGGCGTGAACACGCCGACCTTGTCGACCAGATGCGTGCGGCCGGTGGACATCACCAGGATTTTGCTGCCCGGCTTGATCTCGCCTTGCATCACGCGTACCAGCGAGACCACGCCCAGGTAGTTGTCGAACCAGGAATCGATGATCAGCGCCTGCAGCTTGTCGGTGTCGCGCGGGGTCGGCGGCGGGATGCGATGCACGATCGCCTCCAGCACCAGATCGATGTTCAACCCGGTCTTGGCGCTCACCGCCACCGCATCTTCGGCATCGATGCCGATCACCGCTTCGATCTCGGCCTTGGCGCGGTCGACATCGGCGGTGGGCAGGTCGATCTTGTTGAGCACCGGCACCACTTCCAGGCCCTGCTCCACTGCCGTGTAGCAGTTGGCCACCGACTGCGCTTCCACGCCCTGCGCCGCATCCACCACCAGCAGCGCGCCCTCGCAGGCGGCCAGCGAGCGGCTGACTTCGTAGGAGAAGTCGACGTGCCCGGGGGTGTCGATGAAGTTCAGATGGTAGACCTGCCCATCCTTTGCCGTGTAAGGCAAGGACACCGACTGCGCCTTGATGGTGATGCCGCGTTCGCGCTCGATCGGGTTGGAGTCGAGCACCTGGGCCTCCATCTCGCGCGCCTGCAGGCCGCCGCACAGCTGGATGATCCGGTCGGCAAGGGTGGATTTCCCGTGGTCGACGTGGGCAATGATGGAAAAATTGCGGATATTCCGCATTGAATCAGAGGACATTGAGGTGGGCGCCGGCGGTGCCGTCGTCAGGGTAACGAAGCATTATCGCATGCTGACGCAGGGGTCAGGGAGTCGGGATTGGGGATTCGAAACGGCAGCGCAAAGGCAGACACCCGCGAGCGGAGCCTGCCCTTGCCAATCCCGAATCACCAATCCCGGCTTTCCTCAGCCGCCGGCCTTCAAGGCCACGTAGCTGGTTGCCTTGCCGTCGGTGACCAGCAGCATGACCACATCTCCCTTTTTGTAGCTGGACAGGGCGCGGTTGAGCTCGGCGACGCTACCGACCTTGGTGCGGCCGACGCGGGCGATGATCAGGCCCGGCGACAGCGGCGGCTGGGTGCTGCGCGCCGCCGCGCCAGTGACCGAGGCGATGCGCACGCCCTCCCCCGCCTCCAGACCCAGACGACTGCGTTCGGCAGCGGTCAGATCGGCGACCTGCAGGCCGAGCAATTCCACGCTGGCCGGGGCGCTGGGCTTGGCCTCATCGGCCGCGGTGCGCGGCGCGGCGTTCTCGCTGCCACCCTGGAGCGGTGCGAGGGTGACCGTCACCTTGCGCGGTTTGCCGTCGCGCAAGACATCAAGAGTGACCTTGGAACCCGGCGCCATCAGCCCGATCATCGGCGGCAGATCGCTGGCGACGTCGATCGGCTTGCCGTTGACCGCGCGGATCACATCGCCCACTTCGACACCGGCCTTGCCCGCCGGGCTGCCGGCCGGAATATCGTTCACCAAGGCACCACGGCTGTCCGGCAAGCCCAGGCCCTGGGCCTTGAGCGAGTCGATCGGGCCGACCTGCACACCCAGCATGCCGCGACTCACATGGCCAGTGGCCTTGATCTGCTCGGCGGCACTGAAGGCCAGGTCGATCGGGATCGCAAAGCTAATGCCCATGTAGCCGCCCGACGCGGAGAAGATCTGCGAGTTGATGCCGACCACTTCGCCGCGCGTATTGAGCAGCGGGCCGCCGGAATTACCCTGGTTGATCGCCACGTCGGTCTGGATGAAGGGCACGTAGCGCTGATCCGCATACGGATTGCTGCGGCCGGTGGCACTGACGATGCCGGCGGTGACCGAGTGGTCCAGGCCGAACGGCGAGCCGATCGCCACCACCCACTGGCCCGGCTTGAGCGTATTGGAATCGCCCAGGCGCACGGTCGGCAGGCCCTTGGCCTCGATCTTCAGCAGCGCCACGTCGTATTGCTCATCGCTCCCCACCACCTTGGCCTTGAACTCGCGGCGGTCGGTGAGCTTGACGGTGACTTCGCTGGCGCCATCGACCACGTGATGATTGGTCAGCACATAGCCATCGGCGGAAATGATGAAGCCTGAGCCCATCGACTTGCCGGCAATACCGCCGTCGTCATCGCCCTGCCCCGGACCACCCGGCCCCTGGCGTGGCCCACCCGGCATCTGGAAATCCGGACCGAAGAAGCGGCGGAAGAATTCCGGCATCTGATCGTCATCGGGCATTGCGCCACCGCCGCGACCACCCGGGCCACTGCGCTGCTGACGCGCCATGGCGTCCTTGCGGGTGATGGTGGTTTCGACATTGACCACGCCCGGGCCGACCTGCTCGACCAGATTGGTGAAGTCCGGCAGCCCCGCCACCAGCTGTGGCGCTGGCGTGGCACTGCGGTTGGCGGCAATCGGTGCGACGTCCTTGGCAGCGGGCGCGGGCTGCTGCGCGCAGGCGGCCAGCGGCAGGGTCATGGCGATCAGGCCGAACATCTGGGTGCGGATGCGATGGTTCATCAGGTTGCCTCCGATGGCAGGGCGACAGGGGGCCAAACCCGCGTAGCAACACGGGTCCAGCACGATAACGGAAAAGGAGAAGGCCGACAGATGAAGGCCGACGACCGAATCAGTTCTGCGGGAGCTGCACCGGCAATGGCCGGTTCGGCGCTGGGCTGGCGACCGTCTGTGGCGCCGGCTCAAACGGATAGAACGCCGTGCCGGGGCGGCTCTGGCGAAAACTGGCATTCAGCGGACTCTCGCTCGCCCCGGACAAGGCCGCGCGCGGCCACGGGCGTGCCTGCAGCGTAGTGTCCGGATGCGTGAACGGGTTGGACGGCGCAGCCGCAACGGCGGATGACGCGGTCACTGGTGCCGGTACCGGTGCTGCAGCAGCCACCATGCGCGTCGGCACCTGCTGCTGACGCGCAGCCGCACTGCGTGCGACTTGCTGATTGCGCGTGGCCGCACCGCGGCGAGTGGATGCCAGCGCAGCGGCAGGCACGGCCGCAGCGAGCGCACCCACTTCGTCGGGCGTTTCCGGAACCGACGCCTTCGGTGCAACGGGTACCTGCGCCGTCTGCGATGCGGGCGGAAGCTGCGCGGCGCTGGCGTACACAGGTGTGTGGGATCCGCGCGCTGCCGTTTCGGGCAGGCGCTCGCGCGCCATGAACAAGGCAATCGCCGCGACCGATGCCGCAATCGCCGCGCCGCCCCTCCACCGCCAGCGTGCGCCCGAGCGGGCCGCAGGCTGCGCTCGCGGTGCCGGCTCCTCCGCAATGGCACTGCGCACACGCGCCGCGAAATCCAGCGGTGCCGGCGCACTGGCAGCACCGCGCAGCACATCGCCGCACAACTGCCAGCGTTCGTGGCAGCCGGCTAATTCTTCGTCGTGGGCCAGACGGCGCAGCAGGAAGCGCGACGCGTCGGCACTCAATTCGCCGTCGACCAACGCAGACAGCTGCTGGCGATAGTGAAGCTCGAACTTGTCGGTGGTGGACATGTCGGTGTTATGGCTCATAAACGGTATCGCTCACGGGTAGCGCTCTCGGTCTCCAGCAGAGGCCGCAGCTTGATGTCGATGGCCTCACGCGCCCGGAAGATGCGCGAGCGCACCGTTCCGATCGGGCAATCCATCTTTCGCGCGATGTCCTCATAGCTCAGCCCTTCCACCTCGCGCAGGGTGATGGCCGATCGAAGTTCTTCCGGCAGTGCTTGGACCGCGCGCATCACCGTTTGTTCCAGCTCCTGTCGCATCAATTCGCGCTCCGGGGTGTCGGTGTCGCGCAACCGGGTCGCTCCATCGAAGTGTTCGGCATCGCTGATCTCGATGTCGTCGCTGGGCGGGCGGTGGTTATGCGCAACCAGATGGTTCTTGGCAGTGTTGACGGCAATGCGGTGCAGCCACGTATAGAACTGGGCGTCGCCACGAAAACTGTTGATCGCGCGGTACGCCCGCACAAACGTGTCCTGGGCAACGTCCTGGCATTCGCTCCAGTCGGCGATGTAGCGCCCGATCAACGCAACGATCCGATGCTGGTATTTGCGCACCAGCACATCGAACGCCGCGCTTTCGCCGCGCTGCACGCGCCGGACCAGTTCCAGGTCCAGCTCCTGAGGTGTATCGACTTCGGCCATGTCGGGCCGCACTCCTGTCAGCCCACCGAAGTCGGGCAATGAGACCGCCATTGAAAAGAAAAGTTCATACCGATCCTTACGACCGTCACGCATCAGGGTAGCGGCCCCGATGCACCGCTGGCGACGCTGCACGCAAAGCCCGCATCTGCCCGGTCGACAGATATAGGTATTTGACGTGAAGGAAACAGCCTCTGGATGATAACGATCTTTCCATCTATTTCCGGACGGCCAGACGCATGCTTCCAGGTTTCGACGGGCTCCGATTCAGCCATTGGCAGGCCGAGCTGCGCGAGGACGGCGTGGTCGTGCTCAGCCTCGATCGCCAGGACGCACCGGTCAACGCATTTTCCCAGGAGGTGCTGCTGGAGTTGGGCGCACTGGTCGAGCGCCTGGCACTGGAGCCGCCCAAGGGCGTGGTGCTGCGCTCGGGCAAAGCCAACGGTTTCATCGCCGGTGCCGATCTGAAAGAATTTCAGCAATTCGACCACAAGGGCACGGTCAACGATGCGATTCATCGCGGGCAGCAGGTCTTTCAGAAGCTGGCCGAACTGCCCTGCCCGACCGTTGCGGCGATTCATGGCTTCTGCATGGGCGGCGGCACCGAAATCGCGCTGGCATGCCGCTACCGCGTGGCCTCCGACGATGGCAGTACGCGCATCGGGTTGCCGGAAACCAAGCTCGGCATCTTCCCCGGCTGGGGCGGCAGCGCCCGCTTGCCGCGCCTGATCGGTGCGCCGGCGGCGATGGACCTGATGCTCAGCGGCCGCACCGTGTCGGCCAAGGCTGCGCGCGCAATGGGTCTGGTCGACAAGGTCGCCGCACCTGCGGTGCTGGTCGATGCGGCTGCGGCACTGGCGCTCGCGGGTACGACGCGTCCGTTCCAGCAGCGCGCCACTGCGTGGGCCACCAACACCTTGCTGGCGCGCAAAATACTGGCGCCGCAGATGCGCAAACAAGTGGCCCGCAAGGCGCGCAAGGAGCATTACCCTGCGCCATACGCGTTGATCACGGTGTGGGAGCGGGCTGGCGGCAGCGGCATCCAGGCCCGCCTGGCGGCCGAGCGCAAGGCAGTGGTCAAGCTCGCCAGCACGCCGACCGCACGCAACCTGATCCGCATCTTCTTCCTGACCGAGCGTTTGAAGGCGCTGGGCGGCAAGGATGCAGCCGGCGCGGCAGCGACGCCGATCCGCCATGTGCACGTCATCGGCGCTGGCGTGATGGGCGGCGACATCGCGGCGTGGGCGGCCTACAAGGGCTTCGACGTCACATTGCAGGACCGCGAGCAGCGTTTTATCGAGACGGCGCTGACGCGCGGCGGCGAACTGTTCGCCAAGCGCGTCAAAGACGACGCCAAGCGGCCGGCCGTGGCCGCGCGTCTGCGCGGTGACCTGGCCGGTGCGGGTGTGACGCAGGCCGATCTGGTGATCGAGGCGATCATCGAAAACCCGCAGGCCAAGCGCGATCTGTATCAATCGATCGAGCCGCAGCTCAAGCCGGATGCATTGCTGACCACCAATACATCTTCGATTCCGCTGACCGAACTGCGTGGCCACATCCAGCGCCCGGCGCAGTTCGCCGGCCTGCACTATTTCAACCCGGTGGCGATGATGCCGCTGGTGGAAATCGTGCAGCACGATGGCCTGGATCCCGCCAACGTGGCGCGCCTGGCTGCATTCTGCAAGGCACTGGACAAGTTCCCGGTGCCGGTGGCCGGCACGCCGGGGTTCCTGGTCAACCGGGTGCTGTTCCCGTACCTGCTTGAAGCGGCCACCGCGTATGCGGAAGGCATACCCGGCCCGGTGCTGGACAAGACGGCGGTGAAATTCGGCATGCCGATGGGGCCGATCGAGTTGATCGACACCGTGGGTCTGGACGTCGCCGCCGGCGTGGGCGCGGAGTTGGCGCCGTTCCTGCACCTACCGATTCCGGCAGCGCTGATCACGGTGGAAGCCGGCAAGCGCGGCAAGAAGGACGGCCAGGGCTTGTACACGTGGGAGAATGGGCGTGCGGTCAAACCGGAGGTTGCCAGTGGCTACATCGCACCGGCAGATCTGGAAGACCGGCTGATTCTGCCGCTGCTCAACGAAGCGGTGGCGTGTCTGCACGACGGCGTGGTGGCCGACGCAGACCTGCTCGATGCCGGCGTCATCTTCGGCACCGGCTTTGCGCCCTTCCGCGGTGGCCCGATCCAGCACATCCGCAGCGTCGGCGCAGATGCGCTGCTGGAACGTTTGCAGGCGCTGCACGCACGTTATGGCGAACGTTTCGCACCGCGCCCGGGTTGGGACTCGCCGGTGTTGCGGGAGGCGGTGGTGTAAGGCCAGCCGCCAGCTATCGACAGCGTTTGATCTGCAAGAAGGCTGCCATTGGCGGCCTTCTTTTTGCGTCAGGGCAGCATCTTTTAGATGCTGGCAACCATTACTGCGCAGTCGACATCGATCTGGATATGTCGCGCCAGGGCATCCCGCTTCCTGTTGATGGTGCAGTTCGAAACGCGCTAATTCGATGCCCCGCCGACCTGCTCCCACCAGAGGTTAATGATGGGAGTGCCCATGCGCATGACTGTGCCCATGATGCGCGTCATGGCCAGCGTCTGCAGCGGGCTTTGGTGTGCCGCAAGGCTCGGTGCCGCAGTCGCCGCTTTCCACCTGCAGGGTGACATGGACGATGTCGAAGCGGTCGTGCAGCAGGGTGGCGAGCGCGTCGCGCAGGCGGTCGCGGGCGGTTGCCTCGTTGACGACGATGTGCGCGGTGAGCGCAGGGGTGCTGGAGGCCAGCGCCCAGACGTGTAGGTCGTGCACGTCTTCGACGCCGGGATGGCTGGTGAGTGCCTGCTGTACCTGGGCCAGATCGATACCCTTGGGCACGCCCTCGAGCAACACGTTGATCGCCTCGCGCAGCAGCACCCAGGTGCGCGGCAATACCCACAGGCCGATCAGCACGGCCAGCACCGGGTCGATCCATTGCCAGCCGGTCCAATGGATCAGCAAGGCACCGATGATCACCGCCACCGATCCGAGCATGTCGCTCCAGACCTCCAGATAGGCGCCTTTGACGTTGAGGCTTTCGCCGCTGCCGGCATGCAGCAGCTTCATTGCGATCAGATTGATCACCAGGCCGAAGCCGGCGATCAGCAGCATGCCGCCATACGCAATGTCCTGCGGGGCGCGAACGCGCTGCGCGGCCTCCCACAGGATGTAGCCGCCCACTGCGAACAGCAGCGCGCCATTGGCCAACGCGCCGAGCGCTTCGAGCCGCACATAGCCATACGTGCGCCGCGCGTCAGCCGGGCGACGGCTCAAGCGCACCGCGACCAACGCGATCATCAGGCCGACGGTGTCGGTGGCCATATGGGCGGCGTCGGACAACAGCGCCAGGCTGTTGGTCACGAACGCGCCGATGATCTCTGCCAACAGGAACGTGGCGGTCAGGCCCAGCGCCCACCACAAGGGTGTTTCATGGCGAATTTCGCTGGGTGCGTGGTTGTGGTCGTGTCCCATGGAGGTCGTCGTCTCGTGCGATGCGCGCACCTTAGCCGCACGCGATGGCGGAGACTATTACACCTGCATGTGATGACATCACATCACACGCGTCATGCGGTTGGCCGGCAAAGCGCAGCAGCAGCGCTTCGGTGCGGGCGCGGTGGGTGCAGTTGATGAAGCGCACGCAAAGGTTTCAGCGCTTCTCCACCATCCGCACCGCTCAACGATGGATGCGCGACGCGACCCAGTTCGCGACTCAGACCTTGGCGACCAGCTTGACCACGCTGGAAAAATCCAGCGCCCCGTTGCCAGCCTGGCTGTTCATTGCGTACAGGTTGCGCGCCAGCTCACCGAGCGGAATCGAGACACCGGCCTGTACCGCCGACTCGGCGACCAACCCCAGATCCTTGAGCATCAAGTCGTTGCCGAAGCCACCGCTGTAGCCGCGCGATGCCGGGGCATTGGGCAGCACGCCGGGCCAGGGATTGCACACTTCGGTGGCCCAACTGCGCCCGGTGCTGACCGCCATCATCTGCGACAGCACTGCAGGGTCCAAGCCTTGCGCGACGCCGAGCGCCAGCGCTTCGCCGGTGGCGGCCATGATCACGCCCAGGGCCATGTTGTTGCAGAGCTTGGCGACCTGCCCTGCCCCGTTGTCGCCGACGTGGAAAATGTTCTTGCCCATGGCCTGCAGCACCGGACGCGCGCGCTCCAGCACCTCGGCAGCGCCGCCGACGATGAAGGTCAGGGTGCCGGCTGCAGCACCGGCGGTGCCGCCGGAGACCGGGGCGTCCAACATTGTCAGGCCACGCGCCGTGGCCGCATCGGCCACCTTGCGCGCAGACAGGGGTGCGATGGTGCTGCAGTCGATGACCAGCGCACCGTGCGGAATCTGCGCCAGGATGCCGGAGTCGCCCAGGTACAAGCCTTCGACGTGGCGGCTCGCAGGCAGCATCGAGATCACGATTTCGGCATCGGCCAGCGTGTCCTGCGCGGAGCTGGCGGCATGCGCACCGGCCGCTGTTGCAGCGTCCAGGGCAGCCGGTGCCAGATCGAATGCCCGCAGCTGATGCCCGGCCTTGATCAGATTGGCAGCCATTGGCCCGCCCATATTGCCCAGGCCGATAAACGCGATATTGCTCATGGTGTCGGTTTCCAGATCAGGACGATCTTCAACAGATTGTTTGGTTGTCACGCGCTGGCGGAGCGATCCACGCGCAGCTTCCAGTGCGACTGCAGTGTTCGGACAGAGCGAGCGCCGCGCTTATACGCACTTGCAGTGCCCATCACATTGCCAGCCACTCGGCGCGCACCGGCCTCAACTGCTGCCCAGATCGGCAAGCGGATGCTGTGCAGCCGACCAGGGCACAACGAAGAAATCGGCGGCCCACTGCGCATCGGCTGCTTCCAGCGACGCCGGTTGCCAGTGCGGTTGACGATCCTTGTCGATCAACAGCGCGCGGATGCCTTCGGCAAAATCGCCGTGTGCCGCCGCATGCAATGCGACCACGTATTCGGTACGGAAGGTGTCGGCCAGCGTCGTGGTGCCCGCATGGCGATGCAGCTCCCAGGCCAGGCGCGCAGACCCCGGAGCACCCGCGGCCAAGGTGGCACGTGCAGCCTGCAACCAGCTGTCTTCGCTTTGCAGCGCCAGAATTGCAGCGACAACGTGTTCCAGCGATTCGCCAGCCACCCACTGTTCGATCAACGGTGCGTGGATTTGTAGCGGGCCCGGCTCGGTGGGTTGCGCGATGCCATGCAGGAATGCACTGAGTTGGGTGCGGTCGTCGTCGGCATTGCCTGCCCAGGCGTGCGCACTTAGCGCATCCAGCACCGCTGCGTACTGCGCATGCTCCAGGCGCACGTCGGCGAGCCCTGCATAAACCGCATCGCTGGTATCCAGCGGCGCGCCAGTCAGCGCCAGAAACAGGCCGGCGCCCCGCGGCACACGGCGCAACAACCAACTTCCCCCCACATCCGGGAACAAGCCGACGCTGATTTCCGGCATGGCCAGGCGCGAGCGCTCGGTGACCACACGATGGCTGGCACCGGACATCAAGCCGATGCCACCGCCCATCACGATGCCGTGGCCCCAGCACAGCAGGGGCTTCGGATACGTGTGGATGCGATGGTCGAGCCGGTATTCCTCTTCGAAGAACGCCGCGGCATGCGCATTGGCCTGCGGCGCTGCGCGGCGCGCTGCACTGTCGGGCACCGCATCGCGATGCGCATGCATGCTCTGGTACAGGCCATGCAGATCGCCGCCAGCGCAGAACGCCTTTTCACCGGCACCGCGCAACACCACACACGCGATCTGCGCATCCTCGGCCCAAGCGCGCAATTGCGCATCCAGTAGCCGCGTCATCTGCAACGACAGGCCATTGAGCGTCTTGGGCGAATTCAAGGTGGCGATCCCGATGCGATGTCCATCGGCACAGGTGCGCTGCTCGAACAGCATCGGTGCGTCGCCGGTTGCGCTGACGTGCGCCATCAGTGGTTACTCCACTGCGGCGCGCGCTTCTCCAGAAATGCGGCCACGCCTTCGGCCTGATCGGCGTGTTCGAATAGATCCACAAATGCTTCGCGCTCGGCAATCAGCGCGGCTGCGTGCGTGCCATGGCGCGTGGACTGCACCAGCTGCTTGCACGCCGACACGCTGATTGGGCTCTGTTTACCGGCGCGCTGCGCCCAGGCAATCGCCAAGACGCGCGACTCGCCCTTGCCAACCACCTCTTCCACCAACCCGATGCGCTGCGCGGTGGCAGCATCAACACGCTCACCGAGCAGGATCATGCGCTTGGCCCAGCCTTCGCCGACCACGCGCGGCAGATTCTGGGTACCGCCTGCACATGGCAGCAGACCAACACTGGCTTCGGGCAACGCAAGATGTGCTTGCTGCTCGGCGATGCGTAGATCGCAGGCCAATGCGCACTCCAGCCCGCCCCCCATCGCATAGCCGTTGATTGCAGCGATCGCCACGCCGCGAAACGCACTCAAGGCTTCGAATGCTTCGCCAAACCGGCGCGCGGCCTCGCGTGCGTTGGCCTTGTCGCCATCGGCGAACTGCTTGAGATCGGCACCGGCGCTGAAGAATTTCTCGCCCTCGCCGCTGATCACCAAGGCGTAGATGCTGCGATCTGCATCCAGTGCGCGCACCAAATCGCGCAGAGCCGCCAGGCTGTGCACGGTCCAGGTGTTGGCCGGTGGGTTGCTCAAGGTCACGATGGCCACGTGACCATCGCGCTCGACCTGCAGACCGGTATGGACGCCCTGTTCCCAATCGCTCATCGCAGTTCCTCCTCGCCATTGAGCAGATGACGCGCCACGATCATGCGCATCACCTCGTTGGTACCTTCCAGAATGCGGTGCACGCGGCTGTCGCGCAGCAAGCGCTCGATTGGATACTCGCGGATATAGCCGTAGCCGCCGTGGATCTGCAAGGCATCGTCGCAGATGGCAAAGCCTGCATCGGTGGCGAAGCGCTTGGCCATCGCACACCACACGGTGGCATCGTGGCTGCCGGCATCGAGCTTGCGTGCAGCGGTGTGCACCATCTGCCGCGCGGCCACCAGTTGCGTGGCCATATCGGCCAGCTTGAACTGCAGGGCCTGGAAATCGGCCAGCGTCTTACCGAACTGGCGGCGCTCGCCCATGTAGCGCCGCGCGGCATCCAGCGCGCCTTGCGCTGCGCCCAACGAACACGCGGCGATATTGATGCGTCCACCATCCAGCGCCTTCATCGCCATCTTGAAACCTTCGCCTTCCTTGCCAAGCAGGTTCTCGGCAGGAATGCGCACGTTTTCTAAGGTCACACCGCGCGTGGGCTGGCTGTTCCAGCCCATCTTTTCTTCCTTGCGGCCATAGCTGATGCCGGGGGCATCGGTCGGCACCGCGAACGCGCTGATGCCGCGTGCGCCGTCTTCGCCGGTGCGTGCCATCACCACCAGCACATCGGTCGCGCCGGCACCGGAGATGAAGGCCTTGCTGCCATTGAGCACGTAGCTGTCGCCATCGCGCTGTGCACGGGATTTCAACGATGCTGCGTCCGAGCCGCTGCCCGGTTCGGTCAGGCAGTAGGAGCCGAGTCTGGCACCGCTGGTCATCGCCTCGCCCCACTGCGCGCGCACCGCATCGGTGCCGTAGCTGGCAATAAACCAGGTGACCATGTTGTGGATGCTGATGAAGGCCGAGGTGGATGGATCCACCGTGGCAAGCTCTTCGAACACCACCGCCGCATCGAGCCGGCGCATGCCCAGGCCGCCCACGCCGTGGTCGGTGTAAAGCCCGCAAAAGCCCAACGCTGCGGCCTTGGCGATCGCCTCGCGCGGGAAGTGACCTTCTGCGTCCCACTGCGCCGCGTGCGGGGCGAGTTCTTTATCGGCAAAATCGCGGGCGGCGGCGCGAAAGGCTTGCTGCTCGTCGTTCAAATCGGCCGCGTTGGGATAGAGCTGGATGGTTGCGTTCATGGCGATCGGGTCACTTGAGGGAGATGGTGGTGTTGACGCCATGGTCCAGCGTCTCGTCGTCGAACCAGCGCGCGGTCACGGTCTTGGTCTGGGTGTAGAACATCACCACCTGCTTGCCGTACGGACCCAGGTCGCCGAGCTTGGAGGCACGCGAACCGGTGAAGGAGAACAGCGGCACCGGCACTGGAATCGGCACGTTGATGCCGACCTGGCCCACATCGATGTCTTCCTGGAAACGCCGCGCAGCCGCACCGGATTGGGTAAACAACGCCGTGCCATTGCCATTGGGATTGGCGTTGACCAAGGCGATGGCCTCGTCCAGCGTGGCGGCTTCCAGAATCACCAGCACCGGCCCGAAGATTTCTTCGTCGTAGATCCGCATGCCGGGTGTGACGCCGGAAAAAATGGTCGGCCCGACGAAGTTGCCTTGCTCGAACCCCGGCACATGGGGCGCGCGGCCATCCAGTTCCAACATGGCGCCCTGCTCCACACCGGAGGCAATCAAGGCTTCCACCCGCGCGCGTGCGGCGCAGGAAATCAGCGGACCCACTTCGGTGCCGGGCGCATTACCGGCGCCGATCTTCAAACGTTTGGCCTTGGCCACCAGCTCCGGAATCCACGCGCGCGCGTCACCGACCAGCACCAGCGTGGAGGCCGCCATGCAGCGCTGCCCGGCGGCACCGAACGCGGCGCCGACCATCGCATTGAGGGTCTGCCCGCGATTGGCATCCGGCAGCACCACGGCGTGATTCTTGGCGCCCATCATGCATTGCACGCGCTTGCCGGCCAGCGAGGCGCGTTGATACACGTGCGTGCCGACCTTGGTGGAGCCCACGAACGACAGCGCCTTGATATCGGGGTGATCGCACAGTGCGTTGACCACGTCCTCGCCGCCGTGCACGACGTTGAGTACGCCCTTGGGAATGCCGGCTTCCAGGGCGAGTTCGACCAAGCGCATGGTCACCATCGGGTCTTGCTCGGAGGGCTTGAGCACGAAGGTGTTGCCGGTGGCGATCGCCATCGGAAACATCCACAGCGGAATCATCGCCGGGAAGTTGAACGGGGTAATGCCGGCGCACACACCCAGCGGCTGCAGCAGGCTGTAGGTGTCCACGCCGTTGGCGACGTTGTTGGCCAGCTCGCCCAGCTGCAGATTGCCGATCGCCGCGGCGTGCTCCACCACTTCCAGACCGCGGAACACATCGCCTTCGGCATCGGCCAGGGTCTTGCCTTGCTCGGCGCTGAGCAGCGCGGCCAGTTCGGGCATGTGTTCGCGGATCAGCTGCTGGTACTTGAGAAAAATGCGCGCACGCGTGCCGATCGGCGTCTTGCGCCACGTGACGAAAGCGCGGCTGGCTGCGGCCACTGCCGCGGCCACTTCGTCGGCGGTGGCAAATGGCACCTGGGCCAGCACCGATTGATCGGCCGGGTTGACCACGTCCTGCCAGTGCGTGCCGGCGGACACCACCAACTCGCCATCGATCAACAAGGACACGCGGGGGACGGATTCGCGCATTGCAGGGCTCGCTATTCAAGAAGGACTTGTGGCCGTTTCGGGCCATCGCTTCGCATTGTTCGCATCCCGCCCGGGCATTCCCAGCCTCCGCTTGCTTAATCGCGCTAAGCTGGCGCCACAATTTTGCGAATCTTGCGAATGCCTCAGTCGCACGCTCAACTCCGCCACCAGCTCGGGCTGCGCCTGCAGCGGCTGCGCCAGCGCCACGGCCTGACCCAGGCCGAGCTGGCGCGCCGGCTCGAACTGTCGCCGAGCTATCTCAACCAGATCGAGCGCAATCAGCGCCCTCTCACGCTGGCCATCCAGCAGCGGCTCAAAGCCACGCTGGGCGACCTGGACGGCCTGCTGGATCTGGACGACCCGGCCGCATTGGTCGAGCCGCTGGACCAATCGCTGCGCAGCCTGGGCCACACGCTGCTACCCGCCGAACTGCGCGCACTCACCGGCAACCTGCCGCAGGTGGCGCAGGCGCTGCTGGACCTGCACCGCGCGCATCAGCATCTGCTCGAACGCAACGCTGCGCTGGAATTGCAGATCGGGGTCGAGCACGTGGCGGTGCCATCGCTGTCGCCCGGCGAACAGGTGCGCGACTACTTCAACCGCGCGCACAACTATCTGCCCGAACTGGACGAGCGCGCCGAAGCGCTCTACGCCGAACTTGGATTGACCCCGGAAAATCTACCGCTACGGCTGCGCCAACGCCTTGCCGATCGTCATGGCCTGCTGGTGCAGGACGCCGCCGACCTGCACCGCGACAAGCGCAGCATGGATGCGCAAGCGCGTGTGCTATGGCTGGCGGCACACTTGCGGCCGGGCCAGCAGGCGTTCCAGATGGCCGCACAGCTGGCATCGCTGGAATGCGCGCCGCTGCTGGACGCGCGGATTGCCGACGCCGGTTTCGAAGACGCCGAGCGCATCGCGCTGTCGCGGATTGGCCTGTCGAACTATTTCGCCGGCGCGCTGGTAATGCCCTACAGCGCGTTCCTGCACAGCGCGCAGACCTCACGCTACGACATCGAATGGTTGGCCGATCGCTTCGATGTGGGTTTCGAAGCGGTGTGTCACCGGCTCAGCACCTTGCAGCGGCGTGGAGCAGCCGGCTTGCCGATCTTTTTCATGCGGGTGGACCGCGCCGGCAACGTGTCCAAGCGTCATTCGGCAACCGATTTCCATTTCTCGCATGTCGGCGGCGCCTGCCCGTTGTGGATCGTGTACGAAGCGTTCAACCAGCCTGATCGCATCCTCACCCAGATCGCGCGCATGCCCGATGGCCGGCGCTATTTCTGGCTGGCCCGCCAGGTCAGCAGCGGCCCTCCCGGATATGGCCGCCCGCGCAAGACGTTTGCCCTGGCAATGGGCTGCGACCTGCGTCACGCCGATCAACTGGTGTATGCGCGCGGTTGGGATCTCAACGCGGTCGACGATGCGGTACCGATCGGTCCGGGCTGCCTGACGTGCGCGCGCAGCACCTGCGTGCAGCGCGCGTTTCCTGCGCTGCCGCGCCTGCCGACGAGCGCGCGCTAGCGTCTTGCCAGGCAGTGGGGAGGGAGGCGTCGGGATTGACGTGCCACACCACTGTGCGCAGCCCGCGTCATTGCCGCAGCGCGGCATTCCAAGCCGGGATAGCTGCTGCAAAATGCTTCATTGGAATGGAATGACTTGTGCTTCTACCCTGAAGCGGACACATCGACGCCAGCGCCGTGCATCGCGCTTGCGGCGCCACGCAGACGAACACACAACGCCCATCGCGCAGCACCGCATCACTCGCCACACCCACGCAGGCGCGCAAGACCCGTTCTCCATGCGGCTGGCCGCACCATCAGCCACCATCTGGTCAGTTGTCCTGGGAGCGATCAACCGATGCCTGTTCACCACACCGGTCGCTCGGCCAGCCGGCCTGCGCGCCGTACGCCCGTGCGCGAGGTTCTCTGCACCACCATCGCCTGCGTGCTGGCCACTGCGTTCAGCGCGCACGCGCAGGACACTGCACCCGCCGCACCGCCGGCCAACGACACCAGCAGCGCCGCCAGCCACAGCCAGGCGCCGGTCACGTTGGACAACATCGCCGTGATCGGCCAGCGCGCCAGCCTCCATCAGGCCGTGCAAGCCAAGCAGATGTCCGACCAGGTCATGGAAGTGATCTCAGCGGACAACATGGGTCAGATGCCCAACGTCACCGTAGCCGCGGCACTGGTGCGCCTGCCCGGCGTCAACGGCACCCGAGATCGCGGCAACGAGAGCCTGGTCACCGTGCGCGGCCTGGGCCCGCGCATGACCATGGGTACCGTCAACGGGCGCGAAATCGCCTCGTCCGAGCCCAATCGCGCGGTGCGCTGGGAGGTGTTCCCCACCGAGCGTGCGCGAAGCCTTCGCCAAGGCAGTCTTCAGCTCGCAGCTGTTCGGCACCGATGCCACGGGTAATGTCGGCGTACGTCTGGTCAACACCAAGACCAGCAGCAACGGCTTCGATTCGGTCGGCGGCACCGTGCCGCCCAGCAGCGACAGCAAGGCATACACCGACGTACTGCCCAGCGCCACGCTCAACTTCCTGACCGACGACCAGCGCATCCTGCGCGTTGCAGTGGCCAAGGTCACCGCGCGTCCGCCGCTGGACGAACTGCGCACCGGCCGTCGCCTGGACGACCCCACCGTCACCGTCGGCCAGCTCACTGGCAGCGGCGGCAACCCGCAGTTGGATCCGTTCAAGGCCACCCAGGTCGCTGTCTCGTACGAGTGGTCTTTCCACACCGAAGCGCTCGCCGCACTGGCCGTGTATCGCAAGGAAGTGGATTCGAGCATCGGCTACCGCACCGACCGCGAAGTGATCAACGGCCTGGATTATCTGGTCAGCGCGCCGTTCAATGGCGGCGGCGACATCAACGGCGTGGAACTCACCTTGCAGACGCCGTTCTACTTCATCGCGCACATGGAAAATTTCGGCGTCTACTCGAACTATTCGCTGGTAAATTCCAACCTCAAGAAATTCTCGCCGGAAGACAACCCGCTACCGTTGAGCGGGCTGGCACGCAAGACCGGCACTTTCGAAGCGCGCGTGGGCCACAAGTACCACAGCCCCTACACGGTGGTGTACGGCTGGAATGCCGCACGGCTGACGCGCCTGCAGAGCGAAGGCACGGTGGATCTGAGCTTGACCTGGCAGTACAGCAAGCAACTCGGCTTCCGCTTTCAGGCCAGCAATCTCACCAACGAGCCGTTGCGCGCCTACACCGACAACACGCCCAACCGTCTGGCCAATCAGGACGATGGCGGCTACCAGGTGTTCGGCCGCCGTTACCAGTTGGAGGCGACGTACAAGTTTTAAGCGCAGCGCGCACGAGCACTGCGCGCGACGGATTGCTTAGCGCTCCACGTGTTCGATCGGCTGCGCAGGTTTCTGCGCGGCCAACCTGATCGCAACACACCTGCATCACACCGCAGCCGTGGCGTGGCATCCAATGTGCAAGCCACGTTTGGATTCTGCACAGCGGCCGCGCAGCAGCGCCGCCGCCTGCGGCATGCCGTCCCCCGCTCCACGTTGTCTCTGTCGAGGAATTGCATGCGTTCACCACGCCGTCTCTGGACGCCCACGCTACTGGCGTTGGCCATTTTCACCTTCGCACACGCCACCCCGGCCCTCGCCACGCTGTATCTCGGCGCGGACCTGTCCTACGTCAACGAGATGGAAGAATGCGGCGTGCAGTACTGCGAGAACGGTGTGGTCAAAGATCCATTCGAACTCTTCCACGCACACCGCGCCAATCTGGTGCGCGTGCGCTTGTGGAACGATGCGCGCTGGACCAAGTACAGCGACCTGTCCGATGTCAAAAAAACCATTGCGCGTGCACGCGCGCACGGCATGCAGGTGCTGCTGGATCTGCACTATTGCGAGGATTGGGCCGATGGCGAACAACAGCTGATTCCCAAGGCCTGGGCCAGCATCACCGACCCCGATGCGATGGGCGAGCTGGAAACCATGGTGCGGCGCGGCCGCAATCATCCCTGCGTCATCCTGTGGTCGCTCGGCAACGAACAACCGCTGGCCGAATGTGGCGTCGCAATTCGGCGTGCTCGATCGCTGCGGGTTTCCGAAAGACAACTACTGGTACTACCGCACGCAATGGACCGGCGAACCTGTGCTGCATTTGTTCCCGCACTGGAACTGGGACGGCCTGCTGCAGCCGGACGACAACGGCCGGATCGACGTCTGGTGCCACAGCAATCTCAAAGCGGTAGAACTGCTGGTCAACGGCGTCAGCCAAGGCATGCAGCAAGTGCCGGCTTACGGCCATGTCGCATGGCGTGTGGTCTACGCACCCAGCGCAATCGAAGCACGCGGCTATCGCGGCGGCAAGCTGGTGCTCAGCGAGCGCCGCGAAACCACAGGCAAGCCGGCCGCGATCCACCTCAGCTGCGACCGCACCACCCTGCGCGCCAATGCCGAAGATGTCGCAGTGGCGAAGGTGGCAATCGTCGACGCACAAGGCCGTCTGGTACCAACGGCCGACAACCAGGTGCAGTTCGCGTCGCGCGGCCCTGCCCGGCTGATCGGCGTCGGCAACGGCGACCCCAGCAGCCACGAAGACGACAAGGCACCACAGCGCAAGGCATTCAACGGCCTGTGTGCGGCGCTGTTGCAGACCACGCGCAACAGCGGCGATATCGTGCTGCAGGCGACCGCACCTAGGCTGACCTCGGCCAAGCTACGCCTGCCTGCAGCGTCCGTTAAAGCGCGCGCATCGGTGGGTTGAAGTGTGGCAGTCGCTACGTGTTGCGATGGAGACTGCGGCGCTGCCGGGGCCGGTTCGGCCTTGGCAGCGTACCGATGGCACAGTCAGCCGCAGGCCATCCGTCGGCATGTTCCGGGAAAACTAAAGAGCACGGCGCAGCGCATGCTTGTTGGACGATCGCGGCCAGGGCTTCAGCTAGGACATGGTCGGCAGGTCTTTATCAGCCAACAACTCCCTGCCGCTGGCGTGATGGCCAGCCTCACGTCTCGCGATTTCCCGCAGCCGGATCGCGCGGAAAATAGCGGTGGAGCTTTTCATCCCACGCGCGGAATTGCTCCAACGTCTGCGCATCCATCGGGCGCGGGTCGTCGGCCAGCGCTTTGTTCTGCGCCACATAGGCGATGCGCTGGGACGACAGTTCATCCCACGCCTTCCTGAGCATCACCGGATCCGGATGCGAAACCAGCATCGCCTCCAGCAGCGTCGCCTGTGCCACACGCGCGGCCAGCAGATCGCTGAGCGCCTCGGTCACGGCCTGCATCCACTCGTGTTGTTTCTGTTCCATATCCAACCCAGTCGCCTGCGCAATGCGCCGCGCACCATAGCGCCTCATCTGCAACGGCGGCGTGCAGGGGAGTGGAAGATTCGGGCTCACCACGTGATGCGACTGCGGCGATTTCCCTCCTCATCCCTTCGCAAGACGCATCCCAGCGCGCGAAACTACATCCACTCAGCGCGGCGCTCCCACGCAGCGCATGGCTGCGCGGGAGCGCAAGCGCTCATCGCAGGCGCGAGAACGCACCGATACCCGCAATCGCCAGCCGCTCGGCGGGCACCGCCGTTTCCGCGAACGACAGCCGCAGATAGCGGATCTGGCGGACCTCGGGGAAATTCAGCCGCTGGGTCGAGAGCGCATAGGCGATGTTGGACAGCTCGCCGGCACCGGCCGGTTGCCAGTGCTGACCATCTTCGCTGGTCTCGGCGCGATAGCCCTTCGGCGGTGCCGCACCGGTCATCACCGCGCGCGAGGGCGTAAGGCTGAACCCGGCCACCTTGCGCAGCGCACCGAGGTCGATGGTCGCCTGCACGGGATGGCCCGGCGTCGGTGCCGGCGTGATCCAGAGCGTGCTGGCATCGTCGTCGAGCAACGTTTCCGCCCCTGGCGCGCTCGCCTCGACGATGCGCCAGCCGGCGGTGGACAGCACGTCCGGCGCATTCGCCGTCGGCCGCGCGACCAGCACCGGCGCAACGGCGCGGAACAGCGCGAACTCGGTGATCGCCGGGCAGACCGGCGCCTCAAGCACCACCAGGCGCACCCGGCGTGCGGCAATCGGGCGATCCAGCCGCACGATACGCTGCGCGCCGATGCATTGCGCTTCGGCCAATCGCCGCCATTGCCCATCGACCTCGGCTTCGACCGCGAAGCGGGTGACGCGCACGCCCAGCGGCAGATATTCGCGCAATCGAATCAGGTCGAAGCTGTGCGCCGTCGGCAGTTCCAGCGTCAGCGTCGGCGTGGTGACATCGTCCGGCGTGGACCAGTAGCTGTCCGGCTGGCGTTCGAGTACGCGCGACGGCTCGAACCCAGGGCCGCGCGATGCGCTGGCAGTGGCCTTGGCACCCTTGGCCAGATCGATGGCGAAGCTGGCGCGGATCGCGTCGCCGAAACTCTGCAGCACCGCCACGTCGTGGTCGGGAATGCGGCCGCGCCGGTCAGGCGGAAGATTGAGATTCATGTTGGTGCCGCGCGCCACCGAGGTGTCGAAATAGCGCACCAGATTCTCCGGGCTCCGCACCTTGCCGTCTTCATCGGCGTGGTAGAACCAGCCCGGGCGGATCGACGTATTGGTTTCGGCCGGCCACCACAGCGCCCCGCCGCGCACGCCCGAATTGCCGTTTTCCTGGGTGTACGGGGCATTGGGCATGGTCGGCCAGGACGGATCGCCGGCGATGCCATCTTCATTGCCGCCCCAGCGGATATCAGCGCCCAGCGGATCGAAGGTACATGCCATCGGCTGATGCTGGTGCACCAGCCCGATCATCCGCGGCCAGTTGTAGTACGCAGGCGCATCGATCTTGCGCGATTCGCGCGCCCCGCCGTAATAGCCGTCGCCGCCATTGGCACCGTCGAACCAGAACTCGAACAGGTCGCCGTAGCCGGTGCAGAGCTCGACGATCTGCTTGCGGAAATAGTCGATATAACCGGGGCGACCATACTCGGCATGGTTGCGATCCCAGGGCGAGAGGTACAGGCCGAACGCGAGACCCGCGCGGCGACATGCCGCGGCCATCTCCCCGACAATGTCACCCTTGCCGTTCTTGTACGGCGAGTTGCGGATGCAGTGCTCGGTCAAGCGTGTCGGCCACAGACAGAACCCATCATGGTGCTTGGCCGTGAAAATCAGCCCCTTGAGATTGCCTGCTTTTGCCGCAGCGACGATCTGGTCGGCCGAAAAATCGCTGGGATCGAATTTGCGCGGATCTTCGTCGCCGTAGCCCCATTCCTTGTCGGTGAAGGTGTTCATCGCAAAATGCACGAAGGCGTATTGCTCCCACCGATGCCAGCGCAGCTGGCGCGCGCTAGGCACTGCCCCCCACGGGGCCGGCCCGCTGGCGCGCGGCGTCTGCGCGATGCGAGCCGCCGATGCACTGACGCTGGCAGCAGCGGCCGCCGCCACGCCCGTGGCAAGAAAGGTACGACGATCGATCATTGGCGACTTCCGACTTTACACAAGTTTCGATCTTAGCTTTTCCAACGACGGAAGGGTTCTCCGCCGAGGCAACAAACGCTTGTGCACGGTGTTGATACGCCCAGCTTTCCTAGACATCTCAAGGCCATGGAAAATGGGGAATTCGGAGATGTCCATAAGCAGCAAGCGGTAGACGGATGCGTTCAAGATCGAAGCGGTCCGGCAAGTAACCGATCATGGCTTCAATGTGGCAGAAGTCGCCGAGCGGCTGGGGGTCACCACGTACAGCCTGGACGCCTGGCTGCGCACGTTCGGCAAGCCCGGCGTGGTGCAGCGCGCCAAGGTGGACCAGCGCGCCGAGGTTCGGCGCCTGAAGGCCGGGTTGCGCCGCGTCACCGAGGAGCGCGACATCCTAAAACAGGCCGCCGCGTACGTTGCCAGGGGGTAAAGGCAAAGTACGCCTTCATGCACGCCCATCGCGGGGAATTCAGGCTGTGCGCGATGTGCCGGGCGTTGCGGGTGAATCGTTCGGGTTATTACGCTTGGCGAAAGACGCCCAAGAGCGAACGCGCCAAGGAAGATGAACCGCCCCGTGAACCGCCCCGGTTTTGTCGGAGGCCGTTTGGTTTGAGTCAGGCCGCCTCAGCCTGACGGATTTGCTGCCGATCATAAGCCGCTTCGGCTTCCGCTGGCGGGACGTATCCGATCGGCCCCAGCAGGCGTTTGTCGTTGTACCAGTGCACCCAATCCAGCGTGGCCAGTTCCATCTGCTCGCGATTGCGCCACGATCTGCGGTGGATCACGTCGGCCTTGTACAGGCCGTTGATCGTCTCAGCCAGTGCGTTGTCATACCAGTCGCCAACGCTGCCGACAGACGGTTCGATCCTGGCCTCGACCAGCCGTTCGCTGTAACGGATGCTGACGTATTGCACGCCACGGTCGCTGTGGTGGATACGCTGATGCCTTGCGCAGGATCTCGTTGGCCTGCCGCAACTCCCGCACCTCGCGCTCCAGCGACTTCATCTTCTCGCGCTCGGACGTGCTCAGCCCCTCACGCCGACCCTGGTCGCACTCGGCCTGCCGTACCTCGTTGCAGAGTGTCTGCGCCGTGCAACCGATCTTCCCGGCGATCGATGCGATCGTCGCCCACTGCCAGGTGTGATCCTTCTGGTGCTCAAACACCATCCGCACCGCTCGCTCACGAACCTCTGGCGAATACGTCATTGCTTTGCTCATGACTCCATCCTCTCAAGAGTTGGAGCCTCCGGGAATCCCGGGGCGGTTCAACTTGCTAATGGCCCTGCTATCGGGGATGGGTCAGTCATCGGTTTCGGCACAGCAGCAGCGCGTAGCTTGCTGGCCGCTTTCAATACGCATCTGGGCGACACGCATGGAGCCATCGCAGCGCGGCATGCCACCTCCTTGTACGTAGGCGGCATCACCTTATCGTCGACGTTGATCTTCTGGCAGCTGGCCAAGACGCGGCCGCATCCCAAGGAAGTCGAGGCGGTTGCCGAGTGGCGGTAGCGCAACGTCACGTCTCCATGGCGGCTAGATAGCGTTGCGTGGGCGTGCACGCCGCAACGCCTCGGCGATGGTGTCGGCCAGCATATCGCCGGTGAGTGGCTTGCGCAGAAAACTGTCGAAGCCGGCGTCCTGTGCATTCGGCTCGGCGACCTCATCGGAGCGTGCGGTCACGGCGATCAACGGCATCTCATAGCCGAAGGCGCGCAGTTGCCGCGCCAGCGCGAAACCATCCAGCCCGGGCAGATCCAGATCCAGCAACGCCAGATCGAAGGTGTTGTCGGCCGCCTCGGTCAACGCCGCCAGGCCATGCGGGGCATGCACCACAGAGTGACCCTGCGCGCGCAGCAGGCCAACGATGACTTCGGCAATGGTCGGATCATCTTCCACCAACAGGATGCGCTGCGGTTCGACCGCCGTATCGGCAACCACTGGCTCGCCGTCGAGTGGGGCATTGGAGGCGACCCAGTGCAGCGGCAGATCCACTACAAAGCGCGTCCCCTCACCAAGCCGGCTGATCACTTCGATATGCCCGCCCATTGCCATTGCCAGCTCCTGGCAGATCGCCAACCCCAGCCCACTGCCGCCGTAGCGTGAGTTGGTCCTGGCACCATCGCCCTGCTCGAAGCGCTGGAACAATCGCGCTTTCTGTTCGGCGTTGATGCCAGGGCCTGTATCGGCAACCTCGAAGCGCAGGCCTTGATAGGAACCGAGCGTGGTCAACTTCAAACCCACCACACCGCGCTCGGTGAATTTGATCGCGTTATTGAGCAGATTGAGCAAAATCTGCCGGATGCGGGTGGAATCACCGCTGGCGGTGATGTCGCCGAGCAGCCCGATTTCCAGGCTGAAACGCAGGCCGCGCTCTTGCGCCAACGGTGCCATCAGCGCTTCGACTTCGGCCACGAGTTGACGCACCGAAAATGGCTGCAGATCCAGTTCCAACCGGCCGGACTCGATGCGGGCCAGATCCAACGCATCGTTGACCAGCCGCAGCAGATGCGCACCCGCGCGGCGGATAGACTCGGTGTAACTGCGCTGCGTGATATCCAACGACGTCTTGAGCAGCAGCTCGCTCATACCTAGGACGCCGGTCATCGGCGTGCGCACTTCGTGGCCGAGTGTTGCCAGGAACCGCGTCTTTGCCAACGACGCCTGCTCGGCTACTTCCTGTTTGTGCACCGCCAGCTGCCAGGCAGTCAAGCGACGCAGCCGACGGCGGTACAACAAGGTGGCCGCAGCGATCAGGCACACCGTCAGCAAGGCGAGCAGGCTTAAACCCCACGGCGACAGCCACCATGCTGGCAACAGCTGAAAACGCAAGGTCTGACTTGCCGACCAGATACCGTCTGCAGTGCGCCCCTGCACTTCCAGCGTGTAACGACCGGCCGGCAGGCGCGAGAACAAGCGCTCACCACTGGGCCCGACGTCGATCCAGTCCGGGTCGTAGCCGCTGAGACGAAAGCGATAGCTGGTTGACTCCGAATGCGTAAAGGTCGGCATGCGCGCGACGATATGCAGATCGCGATCGCCGTCCTGCAGTCGCAGCGGCTCCACGCCGGTCACATCCAGTCCGCGCTCGCCGCGCCGCACCCCCACCCGCTCAATCAACAGGGGTGGCTGGCGCGTACTTGGACGCATTTTGGCCGGATCAAACAGCACAACACCATCAGGCGTTCCGCCTAGAATCTGCCCACCCGTTGCTTGGACAAGCGTGTCTCCCAGAAATTCTTGATTGGGAAGCCCGTCATGCACACCGTAGATCCGGACCATTTTGCTAGCGGGGTCCACTCTGATCAGACCGCGCGCACTCGACACCCAGGCCACACCCGCGGCATCGACTACAAGCCCGTTCGGTGCCACCATGGGGAAATCCTGCGCTCCGCCAATGGTGTCCAGATGCGTAAGTCGCGTGCCATCCCAGAGATAGCGCCGCAGCTCGCCCATCAGTCCGATCCAAACCACACCTGAGTCGGTGAAACGGACCACATAATTCGTTGAGGAAGGCGCGCCTTGCACCATGACGAAAGCATCTGCTTTTGGATCCCAGTGCTGTAGGCCAGTCGTGCTGGCAAGCCACATCTGACCATCGGGACCCAGCCTTAAATCGTAAGCGCTGGAGTTATCCAGCCCATGCTTACCCTGCTCCATTTCACGAATAAGCCGACCTTCCTCATCACGAATCTGGAAGCCCATCTTATTCAAGAAAATCCAAAGCTGACTGCGTGCATCCAAGGCCATGAGGTCAGGTGTCACCATGTCAGCCTCGACATAGTGCTCTGTGGACAGCGGCCAGCGCTTGCTTTGTCGGGTACGCGGGTCATAACGCACCAGAGATTCTGGCAATCCAATCCAGACGTAGCCACGTCCGCTCTCCAGGAGACGCTTGGGCCAACGCGTCCCTGAGATAGGACGAAGGTGACGTTCCAACTTGCCGGTAACCGGATCCAGGCGTTCTAGCGCGCCGCGCGTGCCAGCAATCCATAATCCACCGGATGCCGATACTGCCGCTGCTCGTACAAGAGGATTGGCCATCGATTGTGGATCGTCAACGTGGTACGACAACACCGAAAAAGTACTCCAATTGGGCGGCAGATGCCAAAGCCCACCACTGAGACTGGCAAACCACAGGCCACCTTCGCGATCCTCGTAGGCAATTGCCCAACTCGGCTTGACCAGTCCATGTGCCGACAAGCTGTAGATCGGCACATTCTGGACCTGCGTGCCTTCCGAGATGCCCAGACCGGACATCGTATCCAGCCAATAGTGCCCGCTTCGATCATGCAACAACATGCCTATGACGTTCTGGCCGTCGTTTGCAT
This sequence comes from Xanthomonas oryzae pv. oryzae, assembly GCF_004136375.1. Classification (NCBI taxonomy): domain Bacteria; kingdom Pseudomonadati; phylum Pseudomonadota; class Gammaproteobacteria; order Lysobacterales; family Lysobacteraceae; genus Xanthomonas; species Xanthomonas oryzae. The sequence continues at coordinate 2,249,037 of NZ_CP031697.1, read as the reverse complement.
GCTGCCAAGGATGCGGAGCAAAATTCCCGCCAGAGTCCAGTCGATACAGCTGATTATTGCTGTCGGTAACCCATAAGCCACCGTTGGGATCAACGCGTAGCCCATTGGAAGACTGACTGTCTCCTGGCAACGCCTTACGATCAAAAGACCTTCCATTCCATCGTGCGAGGCCTCCATTGCTTCCAATCCAAAGTGCCCCTTCAGCTGTAACCCGTAATTCATTCACTCGGTCAGACGGCAAACTATGCGCATCATCTGCCACAAACATAAAATGCTGCATGCTGCCATCCGGGCGCAACCGATAAAGCCCACTTCTAGATGTTCCAAACCATAGATCGCCATCGGGCGTCTGCGCGATCGCCCACACTGTGAGGTGACTGAGCTCAGGAAACTGCGCGCTCTCCAGTGGTTTGAATGCGCGCCGTTTAGGATCCATAACACCTACACCGCCATCATTTAAACCAACCCATAGCCTGTTTTCGGCATCGACTCCTACCGCCCATGCATAGTTATCTGTCAGCCCGTCCTCCATTCGCCAGATGCGGTAACTACGACCATCGAACCTGGCCAGACCATCGGTAGTTGCTAGCCAGAGGTAGCCGTTTTTGTCCTCGGCAAAGTCGTTCACTGTATTGGACGGAAGACCGTCGGCCACAGTGAGTTGGACCGGCACCGGAGTGGTTGGTACCGCCGCGGAGGCAAACACGGGCACCGCGGTGATCAATAGAACCAACAACCGTGCAGCAAGGTTGCGACCGAAAGCGGGACAAAAACGTAGGCGTGACATAAAAATTTCACTGCAGGTCGCCGCATAGTGCAGGCCGCGCCGTGCATGAGCAAGCACGCATCGCCTCACTCACGTACGCCCGATGCAGTGCCATCAGCGACTACCGCTCGTGTATTTGCCGCCTCGCGCGCAGCCGCGATTGCTTCTACCAGCAAATCCGCGGTCACCGGCTTGCGCAGGAATCCGTCGAAGCCTGCTGCCAGCGCCTGGGCTTCGGCGGCGCTGTCGGCGCGTGCCGTGACTGCCAGCAGCGGGAAGCGGTGACCGAGCTGGCGTAGTTGCGATGCCAGGGCGAAGCCGTCCAGACAGGGGAGATCCAGATCCAGTAGCGCGACGTCGAAACCACCGTCCACCGCCTCCGCCAACGCTGCTAGCCCATGCGCGGCATGCACCACACGATGGCCTCGGTTGATCAGCAGGCCGCTGATCACCTCAGCCACGGTCGGGTCATCTTCCACCAGCAAGATGCGCAGCGGCTCGCCTGCAAGCGCCTGCACCTGGCCGGTGGCGATACGTGTGCCGGAGCGATCGATCGGCAAAGGCAAATCGACGGTGAACTGAGTGCCGACACCGAGCCGGCTACGCACGCGGATCCGGCCCTTCATCGCCACGGTAAGCTCCTGACAGATCGCCAATCCCAGTCCGCTGCCGCCGTAACGCGAGCTGGTGCGCGCGCCCTCGCCCTGCTCGAAGCGCTGAAACAAGCGCTTCTGCTGTTCCAATCCGATGCCCGGCCCCGCATCGCGCACCTTGAAGCGCAGCGTTTCGCCGTGCTGGCTCAAGGTTAGCGACACGTCGCCGCGCTCGGCAAACTTGATCGCGTTGCCCAGCAGGTTGATCAGGATCTGACGCACCCGCGTGGCGTCGCCCAGCACGACCAGCTGCGTGGGAAACCGATTGCGATACAGAAAACGCAAGCCGCGCGCATCTGCGATGGGATGCATGAAATCGGCCAGCTCCTGCGCGAGCTGCGCGGGATCGAAGGCCTGTTGCATCAGCTCCAGCTTGCCTGCTTCGATACGCGCCAGATCCAGTGCATCGTTGACCAATCGCAGCAGATGCGTGCCGGCATTGCGGATCGCATCGACATGGCTGCGCTGCTTGGCATTCAAGGGCGTGGCCAGCAGCAGCTCGCTCATGCCCAGCACGCCGGTCATGGGTGTGCGCACTTCGTGACCGAGCGTTGCCAGGAAATGCGATTTGGCAATCGATGCCTGCTCGGCAAGCCGTTGCCGTTGCTGCGCCAGCACCCATTCCTGTCGTCGCCGCACGCGTTTTTTCCTGGCCCAAATGCCCAGGCACAGCAGCAGCATGCATAGCACTGACGCCGCCAGTTGCGCGGCCATGCTCAACCACCAGGGCGGCCGGACTTCCACTTGCAGCGCTGGTGCGGCCACCCAGTCGCCATCGCCGGCACGCGCCTGCACGTCGATGCGGTAATCCCCCGGTGGCAGCCGCGAGATCACGCGCTCGCCGCTGGCGCCCTCCTCCACCCAGCGCTCATCGTAGCCATTTACACGGTAGCGGTAATGCGCAGAGGCGGGATCGACGAACGACAACAGCCGCGCACTGATGCGCAGATCGCGATCGCGCGCTTGCAGGATCACCGGCCCCCTGTGCGCAATCGTCTGCGGACGCTCCGCATCGTTACGCCGCACCTGCACCGACTCGATCACTAGACGCGCCAGCGGCGCCGGTGCAAACGGCCGCGATGGATCGAATAACACGATGCCGCTGGTCGTCAACGCCAGCACCTGGTCATTGGGACCAATGGCCGGCGGACGCATCGAGAACTCACTATCTGGCAAGCCGTCGCGTTGACTGAAGCGATGCACCTGCGGCTGACCGCACTTGTAAGCGAACAGACCACGGGAGGTTATGACCCATACCGTGTCGGTGCCGCCTAATGCCAGGCCACGTATCTCGGTGGATGGCAGACCCTGCTCGTGCCCTATCCGCTCCAGCAGACGCGCCTGCTGCCCGTCCCACCCATAGCGCTCCAACGCACCGGAACGCCCAACCCAGAACTCATGCGGCGAAACGAAGGCCAGCGCATAGACTTCATGACGGGCGTCATCGATCACTGCGCGAAAACGTTCGCCCTGCCAGACCCACAAACCGTCACCGGCTGCGACCCAGACGGTGCCATCTGGCCGCACCGTCAATTGCTGCACCATGCCGCCGACTTCGCTCAGGTCGGTACCGAAGTGGAACGTGGCCAGCAGTCGTCCATCCGCAGCACGGCGCTGTACGCCACCTCCCACGATCGAAATCCAGAACTCGCCATTGATGCCTGGCGTCATCAGCTCCACCCGATGCGTGGCGGAATTACCAATCTGCATCGCAAGCTTGCGTTTGTGCCCAGTCGCTGGGGTATACCGTGTGATGCCATCGCGCAGCGCGATCCACAGACCACCGTCCCCAGCGGGCAGCACCGACTGCACGGTACCGCCCCCCAATATGTCGCTGTGCAGTACCGGCACCAGCTCACCGTCATTGCCCAGCCGGTACACACCTTCGCCGGTCGTTACCAAAAAGCTGTCGCCATCGGCGGCGGTATTGAACAGATACAAGCTCTCCAGCGGCTTGCCTTGGCTTTCAAAAATGGTGGAGAACCGCCGCCAATCCGGCGGGAGATACGCGATGCCTTGCGAAATCAGCCCGAGCCATAGGCCGCCCTGGCGGTCCTGCATCACATCGAGCACACCACTATGGGCGGTGAGAAAGCCGCTGCCACGATCGCCTTCCATCACGCGCAGCGCAGTTTCCCCGGGCGCCACCCGAAAGAACCCGTCGGCGGCACCCATCCAGTAGCCGCCGTGCACATCGTGCACCACGGTCGCGGCGCGTACGGTATCGGCCCCTGTCCAAGGCGCACGCTCCAGCACACCAGCCGGTGTCACCCTATACAAGCCCTTGCTGGTCCCTACCCACAACGTACCGTCGGCATCCTTGCTCAGCTTGAAAACAGTGGTGCCCAATCGGTCTGGCGCGATGCGCACGAAGCGCTCGCCGTCGCGCATCACCAACCCGCTATCGGTGCCGATCCATAGCCGGCCGCGTGCATCTGTCACCATGCTCATGATGGTGTTGCTGGGCAGTCCATCAGCCGCATCGGGGGTAGCACGGAACGTCGTCACCCGGCCATTTTCTTCGCGCCGGCAAAGTCCGCCGCTACTGGTTCCTATCCAGATCGCACCTTGTGCCTGCGCCAGCGCCCAGACCTGCCCATCGCATGCTGCACCGACGTTGGGAAACCTCGTAAATGCCGTGCGCGTCGCATCCAGCATGCTCGGTGGCGAGCCATTGACGCCAACCCACACCCGGTCGCGATCATCGACGAACAGCGTTTCCACTTCGTTGCCCGGGATCGAACTGGCGACATGCGGGTCGTGCTGCCATACCTGCAGCCCGATGCCGTCGTAGCGTGCCAGGCCATCGCCGGTCGCCGCCCAGATAAAGCCCTGCCGGTCCTGCGCCAATGCCAGCACCATGCGTGAGGGCAGGCCTTCGGGCGCACCGAACCGGCGCATGCGCGGGGTCTCGATCTGATTCACTGCCGCCGCATCCAGGCCGATCGATAGCAGTAGCACCGCCAGCACCGACAACAGCACGTTCTTCATCGTCATCCTTGTCCACATCGCCGCGTGTGCACGCGCGCGCCTGTCGGGACTGCACTGTACCCGGTAAATAGCACGCATTGGTTGCAGACAGTGGCCGGCAGCGTGTTGGTGCGCCTGGTGTTGGCCGCAGCCGATCCGGTGTTCGGCCACCCTCTTGACCGAACTATGCCGCAACTGCATGCGCGCGTGCCACAGGTTGCGTTGGCGGCCCCGCTTCTTTTCCTGTCTTCCCTACCGGGCAGAAAGTACCAGCGCATGGCGCCTGGTGCGCAGTTGCATCGTCTTTCATGTCGGCCTACGCGCCGCTGGCCTTACCGTCGTTCTCTCCATCATCGACGTCGGTAAGCACCCGCGCCAAGGCCTGCGCCAGCAAATCGCCAGTGACCGGCTTGCGCAGAAAACCGTTGCAACCCGCAGCCATCGCCTGTGGTTCGGCATCGGCATCGGCACGCGCAGTCACCGCCACGATCGGGAAGCGCACACCGCGCGCGCGTAGCTGCGCCACCAGTGCTACGCCGTCGAGACCGGGCAGATCCAGGTCGCACAAACCTGCATCGAAACGGCGCGTACTGACTTCGGCCAGCGCCGCAAGACCGTGCACTACATGGGTGACGTGATGCCCCCGCGTTTGCAGCAGGCCAACGATCACCTGTGCCACGGTCGCATCGTCTTCCACCAGCAACAATCGCAACGGCGCCTGCTCGTGCAGCGGGCGCGCGCGCACTGCAGATGGCGTGACAGCGGGTAACGTGGACACCCAGCGCAGCGGCAGCTCGACCACGAAACACGCGCCCTGCCCCAACTCACTGCTAACCGTCACCGAGCCGCCCATCGCCGCCGCAAGTTCGCGGCAGATGGCCAGCCCAAGGCCACTGCCGCCGTGTCGCGCAAGCGTAAGCGCGCCTTCGGCCTGCTCGAAACGCTGGAACAGCCGCCCGCGCTGCTCGGCGCTCATGCCCGGCCCGGTGTCGCGCACTTCCACACGAATGCCCTGCTGGGTGTGCTGCGGCAGTGCCGCAATGCGTAGGTGCACGCTCCCGCGCTCGGTGAACTTGACCGCGTTGAACAGCAGATTCAGCAGGATCTGCTGTACGCGGCTGGCATCGCCACGCAAGGCCGGCGGCAATGCATCGTCGAGCGCGCAGTGGAAGGCCAGCTGCTTCTGCTCGGCACTCGGGCGCACCAGTTCCGCCACTTGCCCGACTAACTGACGCAGGTCGAAATCGCGGTAATCCAGTGGCAGTTTGCCGGCTTCGATCCGGGCCAAATCCAGCGCATCGTTGACCAGACGCAGCAGATGCTTACCGGCCAGCTGGATCGCGCTCGCATAGCCTTGCTGACGCCCGTCCAACGGTGTCTGCAGCAGCAACTCGCTCATGCCCAATACACCGGTCATGGGCGTGCGTACCTCGTGGCCCAACGTTGCCAAAAAGCGAGTCTTGGCCAGCGACGCCTGCTCGGCCAACTCGCGTTTGTGTTGCGCCAGCTGCCATTGCGCGCGCATGCGAATACGCCGGCGATAAGCCGCAGCCAGTAAGGCGCTCAACAGCAATCCCGAAAAGCAGATCAGCGCAATACCGATATCGCTACGCCACCAAGGCGGCCTGACTGAAAACTGCAGCGAACGTACCTGCGAGCGATTTCCCAGCGGATCGATGCCCTGCAGCGCGAGCTCATAGTTGCCAGAAGGCAGGCTGGCGAATTCGCGGATGCCCGAGTTGCCTGTGGTTTGCCAGTCCGTGTCGAAGCCTTTCAGGAAGCTGCGATACCGATTGGAGAGCGGGTCGCTGTACGACAACAAGCGGCTGACGACCTGCAACTGACGATCCTCCGGGCCCAGCTGGAACGGGCGATCCATCGGCAGGGCGATACGTGCGCCATTGCGCAGCACGCTGACATGTTCCAGCTGCAATGCCGGGACGAACGCTGCAACATCCGGCATTGCGGTATCCAGCAGCACGGTAGAGCCATCGCTGGTTGCGCCGATCAAGGTATCGCCGGACATCAACAGGCAATGCTGGATGAACTCCTGACTGGTCAAGCCGTCGCGCGTGCCGATATTGCGGACCCGCGCCGGATGCGCCGAGGGGTCAATCCGCCACAGCCCGCGCAAACTGGAAATCCAGACACGGCCATGGGGGTCGATCTGCATGGCAGAGGCATCGAAGCCGCTCAGCCCATCCGCCTCGCCGACCTGGCGCACCCGCTTCCAGCGGTCTGCAACCTTTTGCCATTGCTCTGCACCGGAGGCCCGATACACCCAGACTGTCTCCGCAGACGGGCTGGCAAATGCCTGGATTTGCGCTCCTGCCATACCTGGCACCGGCACGAAGCGGCCTGACGCATCGTCCCACGCGAACATGCCGCCCTCGCCGGCCACCCATACGCGTCCGTCGGGGCCTTGCTCCAGCTGTTGAATATCGATCGCGCGCAGGCCATGCAGGTCTTGCTGGGTAATGCGCTGCAAGACCTTGCCAGTGCGCAGATCGCGCTGCTGCACCATGTCGATGAAGGCCATCCACACGGTGTCGCCATGCTCGGTGATCCATTCCGGCGCCGACAAGGCCGAGGCCGGCTCGGGCCCATCGGATGGCCAATGAATGAACTCACCGGTGCGCAGATCCATCCGCGACAGGCCAAAACTCAAATTTCCCAGCCACACGCGTTGCAGGCCATCTTCCAGCGCAGAGACCAACTCCATTCCTTTGAGCTGCGGCGATTGCAGGCCTGTCTGAAACGCTTCGCCGGTGCTCGGATCCACGCGTAACAGACGCCCCTGCGCATCGACCTGCCATAAGCCCCCTGAGCGCTTGGCAGGCGCCAGGTTGCAATAAATCGCATCGCCCATCGGCGCCGCGGGCTTGAGCACGGCGGTGCGTTTCCAGTCTGCCGGCAGATATCCCAGCCCGGTGCCATGCATGGGCACCCACAGCCCGCCATCAGCCGCGGCCATCAAACCGATGACGTTGCGGCGCGATAAGGGCCCCTCGCCGCTCAAAGCGGGCACCGGTGGACGTTCACCGCGCGTACGCCACAGACCACGTCCGCTGCCCAGCCAGAATTCGCCATCCGGCGCAGCCACCGCCCCCCAAAATTCATTCCCGTTGCCGAACATCGTCGCCCAGGCAAACGGCTGCCAGCGACCGTCTGCCCGCAGCACGTGCAATCCCGATTCGCTTCCCAGCCATAAACGGTCGCCGGTCCACTGCAAACCGAAGATGGCCGACTGCCGGTTTGGTTCGTCCGGTATGTATTCGCGGTGCAGTCGCTTGCCGTCGTAATAGGCCAGGCCATTGCTGGTACCGATCCACAGGCGGTGCCGATCATCCACCGCCAGGTTCATGACCATGGCCTGATCCAGCGCGCCTTCGAGCTCGCCCAGATCCACCGACGACATCCGTCCGCTGGCATCGATGCGCACAAGCGCACCGGTGGTGGTGCCGGCCCAGATGGCGCCATCGAACGTGGCGATGCTGAAGATCTCGCCGTTCTTCAGCAATGGGTAGTCGATAGCGCGATAGTGACGAAAGCGACTGCGGCCGGCATCCAAGACACTCAACGTCCTGCCGCACCCCACCCAGACCCGGTCCTGCGCATCGACATGCAATGCCTGCACCCCGTTGCAGGGCAACGATGCAGGGTCGGCCGGATCGTGACGCCAGGTCCTGAATCCTGCGCCGTCGTACCGCACCAGACCGTCCAGCGTTCCAAGCCATAGATAGCCGGCGCGGTCCTGGCCGATGGCAACCACCATCGTCGAAGGCAATCCCTCGCTGGGTCCGACGATCCGAAAGCGCGGCACTTCCGGAATCTTTGCCACGCACGGCGATATGGCCAACAGCACAGCCAACACCACGATCAGTAAGCGCATGTGGGAATCCGTTCCACGTCCAGCCAGCATGCTCGCAACGGAACGTTGCGAGCGCAAGCCGAACGCGCGTTGCCGGGATGTGTCTAGAATCCGCCTATGACGCCCCTCGCCCGCCTGTTGCTCCTTCCCGCTCTGGCCTTGACCAGCCTGGTCGCTACCGCCGCACCGGAACGCTACGCGCTAGATCCGGTCCACACACGGGTGCTGTTCGCGGTGGAACATGCCGGCTTTTCCAAGGCATTGGGCACTGTTTCCGGAACGAGCGGCACGCTGATCTTCGACCCGGACGACTGGGCCGCCGCCCGGCTGGACGTCACCGTGCCGCTGCACCGCGCCGACCTGGGCGATGCCAAGTGGAACGAGGCCACCCTGGCACGCAACCTACTCAACGCCGAGCGCTTTCCCGACGCACATTTCGTCTCCACGCGCGTGGAGGCCAGCGGCGAAAACCACGCCAAGGTCACCGGCAATCTGACCCTGCACGGGGTCACCCGCCCGGTCACCCTGGACGTCACCCTCAACGCGCTTAAACGCCATCCGCTCCCGCCGTTCCGCCGCACCGCCGGCTTCTCGGCCACCGCCACGCTGCGCCGTTCGGAGTTCGGGATCGATGCGTGGAAATCGGTGATCGGCGACAGCGTGGAGTTGCGCATCGAGGCCGAAGCCGTGCGCCAAGGCCGCGCAGACGACGAAACACCCGAGCCGCAAGCCGCGCCCACGACGCCGGACACAGCCGCCAGCAAGGAGTCGGGAACATGAGCCTGAAAAACCTCGAACGCTGGGGCAGCGTGAGCCAGATCCTGCACTGGTTGATCGCACTGCTGATCCTGGTCCTGGGCATCGTCGGCCTGACCATGGGCGAGCTGCCCAAGACGCCGAAATATTTCTGGGTCTACACCGCGCACAAGTCAGTGGGGCTGACCGTCCTGGCATTGGTGATCATGCGGCTGGGTTGGCGCATTTACGCGGGCACACCGCCGCCGGTCGCCGGCACGCCGCGCTGGCAAGAACGTATCGCCGGGCTCACCCACTGGCTGCTATACGGCATGATTTTCGCCATGCCGCTGTCGGGCTGGTTATACGACTCCACCAGCGGCCTGCGGCCGTTCCGTTGGTTCGGCCTGTTCAATGTGCCCAAGCTCAGCCCGTCGGACGAACACCTGCGCGCCACCGCGCACACCATCCACGAGTGGGGCTTCTGGCTGCTGATTGCCGTGGTGCTGGCACATGCCGGCGCCGCGTTCTACCACCACCTGTTCCAGCGTGATGCCACCCTGGCGCGGATGTTGCCGCGCGGCTGGCTCTCTCCCAAACCATAAGGATTTCCCATGTCGTCCAAATTGTTTGTTTCTCCGATGCTGGTCGCGGCCTCGCTGGTTGCCACGTTCGCCGCCGCGCCGGTAATCGCCGCCGATTACGTGCAGGCGCCGGGATCGAGCCTGGTGTTCGCCAGCAAGTACGACGGCGAAGTGTTCACCGGCAAGTTCCCCGGCTTCGACACCACGCTGAGTTTCGATCCGGCCAACCTGGCCGGCGCCAAGCTCGACGTGCGCATTCCGCTAGCCAGCGCGGTCAGTGGCAACAACGATCGCGATTCCACCTTGCAGGGCCCGGATTTCTTGAACGTCGCCAAGTTCGCCACTGCGCGCTACCGCGCCGCCCAGTTCCGTGCCCTGGGCGGTCACCAATACGCCGCCGATGGCATCCTGGAACTGCGCGGTGTCAGCAAGCCGGTCACGCTGACCTTCACCTGGACACCTGGCGCGCAGCCGGTGCTGGCGGGCAAGGCCGTGGTCAAACGACTGGACTTCGGCGTGGGCGGCGGCGACTGGGCAGACACCAAGACCATTCCCAACGAAACCGCGATCAGCACCAAGGTCGTGTTGAAGGCGAAGTAACGCCATAGGCCGCAACCGGACGCAGCCACTGAGCGGCGGACTACCTCGTCGGGTCCGCCGCTTTTTTGTGCCCGCATGCCGAATGACACCCCGCGACAGCTGGACTCTCGGCTCATTTCAGGGACGCTGCCGATGCGCACACACGGAACCTTGACCCGCTGGAATACCGATCGCGGGTTCGGCTTCAATTACCCCCGCGCAGCCCGGGGATGATCTGTTCGTGCATCTCTCCGCATTCCCGCGCGGCTTCGAAGCCCCGCGCATCGGCAGGGTGCTCTCTTTTGAGAGCGAGCCCGACACAGACGATACGGCCGCACCCGTGCGGTGCGCATCGTGCGCGCGGGAACACCTGCATCCAGGCATACCAACGCGACGCGAAGCAGTACCGCGCGCGAAGAAGTAGGCAGGGGGCGGATCGGGCTGACCAAGGTCGTGCTCGTGATGGCCGTACTCGGTGCAGGCGCCTTTGCATTTCAACAGCGCGCCACACTGAGCGCAGTACGCAAGCCTGCACCTGCAGCGGAGCCGGTCGTCTCGCCCGCCCGTTCAGCAGCTGCACCTGCCGCCGCCAGCCAGTTCAGTTGTGGTGGGCGCACACGCTGTCCACAACTGAGCTCCTGCGCCAACGCCCAGTACGTGCTGCAGCATCGTCCAGGCACGCAGATGGATGGCGACCACGACGGCGTGCCTTGCAAGGATCAGTGGTGCCGATGAGGTCACCATCCCAGAGTGGCTCGCGGGCATTGCGTGTGTTTCGTTTGCACTGATGCCTGCAGCGCGGATGCAATGAAGCAGGGCTTCAGCTGCCAATGTCATCCAGCCACGCACGCAGGCCGACGCGATCGAACGGCCACTCCAGCTCGCGCCCGCCGGCATCCCGCAGCACCGGCACGCGCGCACCGTAAGCGGACTCCAGCGCCGCATCGTCGTCGATAAACACGCTGTCGAAATCGCCCGCGCGCGCCTGCGCCAGCACCTCCATGGCCTGGTCGCACAGATGGCAATCGTCGCGCTGGAACAGGGTCAGGGGCATCCGCTGAGCTCTCATGCTGCGCTGCAGCCGTGCCGCAGTCGCCGTACGACTAGAATAGCCGCCTTGACGCTCACCTCTCCGGCACGCATGGCTGTCAGCACGTTCGACCTGTTCAAGATCGGTATCGGTCCGAGTTCCTCACACACCGTGGGGCCGATGCGCGCCGCCGAGCGCTTCGTGCATCGCTGGCTGCTCGATGCCGGGCGCCTGCAGGACGTGATGCGCCTGCGCGCCGAAGTGTTCGGCTCGCTGGCCCTGACCGGCCGCGGCCATGGCACCGACAAGGCGGTGCTGCTGGGGCTGGAAGGCCACCGCCCGAACCTGATCGACCCGGACATCATCCCGGCCGTGCTGGAGCGCATCCGCACCAGCAAGCGCATCAGCTTGATGGGCCAGCACGAGATCAGCTTCGAGGAAAAGCGCGACTTGCCGATGAACAAGCGGCAGAAGCTGCCTTACCACACCAACGGCATGCGCTTCACCGCTTACGACGCCGATGAAGGCGTGATCGCCACACGCGATTACTACTCGGTGGGCGGCGGTTTCGTGGTCAACCAGGACGATGCTGCCGACGATCGCATCGTGGCCGACGAAACGCCGCTGCCCTACCCGTTCCTCAGCGGCGACGAACTGCTGGCGCAATGCGCGCGCAGCGGATTGAGCATTGCCGTACTGATGTTCGAAAACGAAAAAAGTTGGCGCAGCGAAGACGAGATCCGTGCGGGCCTGCGCGAGGTATGGAAGGCAATGCAGTCCTGCGTGGAGCGCGGCATCCGCCAAGAAGGCACCCTGCCTGGCGGCCTGAATGTCTCGCGGCGCGCACCGGCGCTGTACCGCGAGCTGTCCTCCAAGCCGGAAGCGGCCATGCGCGACCCGTTGACGACGCTGGACTGGGTCAACCTGTACGCACTCGCAGTCAATGAAGAAAACGCCGCCGGCGGCCGTGTCGTCACCGCCCCGACCAATGGTGCGGCCGGCATCATCCCGGCGGTGCTGCATTATTTCGATCGATTCTGTGCGGGCGCCTCCGAGCAACGCATCTTCGACTTCCTGCTGACTGCTGCTGCGATCGGCATCCTGTACAAGGAAAACGCCTCGATTTCCGGCGCCGAGGTCGGCTGCCAGGGTGAGGTGGGCGTGGCCTGTTCGATGGCAGCTGGCGGCCTGGTTGCTGCGCTTGGCGGCAACCCGGGGCAGATCGAAAACGCGGCGGAAATCGGCATGGAACATAATCTGGGTCTGACCTGCGACCCGATTGGCGGCCTGGTGCAAATCCCATGCATCGAACGCAACGCGATGGGCGCAGTGAAAGCCATCAACGCCAGCCGCATGGCCATGCGTGGCGACGGCAAGCACAAGGTCTCGCTGGACAAGGTCATCAAGACCATGCGCGATACCGGCCGCGACATGCAGGACAAGTACAAGGAAACCAGCCGCGGCGGCCTGGCGGTGAATGTCATCGAATGCTGAGCAGCAGCGCCGCGATCTGGTGAGTGCATAGCGCCCCCCCATGCAGCGCACATCCGGTTCCGGCATGCGCGCGACTGGCGACTTCATGAAAGAACGGAGCCGGCAAGGCAGCCTTAGGCAAACGGCGGTCGATCATGGCTTCCAACACCGGCAGTGGTTGATGCAAGCCATCGGTTCCGGAGAGGCCTCAGCATTGCCACGGGTTCATACGCCGCTTGCGTTAAACATGGGCTAAAAAGGCGGCAGCCTGCCTGCAGGCCCTGGAGCGTTAGGCGCGAGTGCGCGCACACAGGTGCATGAGGCCCGCTTGCCGCATGCGCAGGTGTCCAAAGCCCCGCCGGGCCAATCCAGGCAACCGATTGCATAATGCATGGGCCGCAACCTCAAGACAGCAGGGTTGCGGTTCCACGCTGATGTACTCGGCCGCAGTCACGTCAGGCGCCAAGCAACAGCGCACAGATCGAACGAGCATGTCTTCTGCCGCTATCAAACCAGCAGCACGACATCCAGACTGCCGAGCCCAGGGCTTCCAGGACCACCCACTGGCCGTCAGCGTCAGTGGCAATGCGCATTCATCCAGTACCATCGCGCAGCAATACGAGCGTCCATAAGTCGCCTGCCCAAGCGACGAGCGCGGCTGTCTGAAACGCTCAAGCGCTCATCGTTCAGCGCATCACCCGGCCACGATCCGCAACACATCGTCCAGCAGCGCCGCTGCAGTCACTTCGGCACCGGCGCCCGGCCCCTGGATCAATAACGGCTGCGCACGATAGCGGTCGCTGCTGATCGCAACCCGATTGTCGGTACCAGCACCGCCGGCCAAGGGATGATCCGGCGCCAACTCGCGCAAGCCGACGCTCGCCCCATGTGCGTCCACACGTCCAACGAACCGCAGGCAACGCCCTGCCGCGCGCGCCTGTTGCCAACGCGCACCCACCACTGCATCCAGCGCGCGCAAATGCGCATCCAACTCGGCAAGCGGCAGCTTGGCGACAACGGCCGGCACGAGCGATTCCACATGCACCTGCGCAGCTTCCAGCTGCCAACCTGCGGCACGCGCCAAGATCAGCAGCTTGCGCCGTACATCTTCGCCCGACAAATCGATGCGCGGATCCGGCTCGGTATAACCAGCCGCTATTGCTTCGCGCACGCAATCGGAAAACGCACCACTGCCGTCGTAGCGATGAAACAGCCACGCCAACGATCCGGACAACACGCCTTTGATCGAATGAATGTGATCGCCGCCGGCGACCAACGCACGCACGCTGCTCAACACAGGCAACCCAGCGCCCACGGTGGCGCTGTCGCCGTAATGCGCGCCGCTGGCATGACACGCAGCACGCAGCATGCAGCGCCTGCGCACGCGACAACGCGGTGCCCTGGCCCAGTTTGTTGGCGGTGACCACATGCACACCGCGCAGCAACCATTGGACATGCCAATCGGCGACAACATCGCTGGCGGTGGCGTCTACCAACACATCGCCGGCATGTAGCGCAGTGGTTTCAGCCCACGGCTGCAAGACCGTCTGCCCACGCGGCGCGGCATTGGCCTGTTGCAGCGCCTGCTCGGCACTCACGCCGCAATCGTGCGCAATGCGCGAATTGGCCAGCCAATCGAAGCGGGGCAAGCGCAACTGACGCTCCTGCAACGCGGTGTAGCGCGTGACAAAAGCACGGCCCACGGTGCCGGTGCCCAGCAAGGCCAGCCGCGGCGTCGGCGTCACCGCAGCGACTGGCGCGCGGCGCGAAGCAGGCAGCACCGTGCTCACGCGTCGACTTTTTTACGGTTGGTGGTGGTCAAGGTGGCTTCTGCGCGGGACAGGCCGGCACGCAGATCGATCAGCAGATCTTCGGCCGACTCGATCCCGATCGACAGCCGCAGCAGACCATCGGAAATGCCGGCTGCCGCACGCGCTTCGGCAGTCATCGCCGCATGCGTCATCGAAGCCGGATGGGCAATCAGGCTTTCCACCCCGCCCAGCGATTCGGCCAGGGTGAAGTAGCGCAGGCCATCGACGAACGCACGCACTGCCGCTTCGCCGCCTTCCAGCTCGAAGCTCATCATCGCGCCGAAGCCCTTCTGCTGGCGCGCAGCCAGCGCATGACCCGGGTGCGTCGCCAGACCGGGGAAATACACCTGATTCACCATCGCATGCCCATCCAGCAACTCGGCGATCACATCGGCATTTTCCTGATGCACGCGCAGGCGTGCGTCCAGCGTGCGCAGCCCACGCAAGGTGAGGAAGGCATCGAACGGCGAGCCGGTCAGGCCCAGCGCATTGGCCCACCACACCAGTTGCTGATGCAGCTCCGCATCGCGCGCTGCCACCGCACCGCCCACCACATCGCTATGGCCATTGATGTACTTGGTGGTGGAATGCAGCACCAGATCGGCGGCGAAATCCAACGGCTTCTGCAGCGCGGGCGACAGGAAGGTGTTGTCCACCACCGTCAATGCACCGACCTTCTTCGCAGCTTCGATGACGAAGCGCAGATCGGTGATGCGCAGCAGCGGGTTGGACGGGGTTTCGATCAGCACCAACTTGGGCGACTGCGCCAAGGCATCGGCCAGCGAACGCGGGTCGGTGAGATCGGCGGTGATCAGCGCAAAGTGGCCTTTCTTGGCCAGCGCATTGAACAGACGCCAGCTGCCGCCGTACGCATCGTGCGGCACCACCAGCGTATCGCCCGGCTGCAGCACCGCGTTGAGCACCAGATTGATCGCGCCCATGCCGGTGGAGGTAATCACCCCACCTGCGCCGCCTTCCAGTTCGGCCAGCGCTTCGCCAAGCAGGTCGCGGGTGGGGTTGCCGCTGCGGGTGTAGTCGTACTGGCGCTTGTTGCCGAAACCATCGAACGAAAAATTCGATGACAGCACGATGGGCGGGGTCACCGCGCCGTAGGCGGTATCGCGGTCGATACCGGCACGCACGGCGGCAGTGGCAGCAGTACAGGGGGTGTCGGTGGGGTCACGAAAGCTCATGCGGTTTCTCCGGTGCTGCGAAGGGCGGTAGTGATGATTGCGTCGATACGATCGATTTCTTTGAGGAAGGCGTCGTGGCCATAAGGCGAGCGCAACACGCGCAGGCTGCCGCGCAGGCCCAGGCCTTCGACCAGGCTAACCATGTCGGCCAGCGGCACCAGGCGGTCGCCCTCCACCGCCACCACGACGGTGGGCACGCGCACGCGCGCGGGGTCGATACGGTGCAGGTCGATGGATTCGGACAGACGCAAATAGGCATTCACCGGCGTGCGTGCCACGTACTGCGCGCCGGCGGCGTCCAGATAGTCTTCGGCGGCCACACGCACGCGGCCATTGATCACTTCCGGCGGCGCATCGAAGCGCTCGCTGAATTCTTCCGGCGTGCGGTAGCTGAGCATGGCGAACTGACGGGCCAGCGCCAGACCGTGCTGTTCTGCGCACTGCAGCTGGCCCAGCGCCACCGCGCGGCGCTGCAATGCACGCCAGGCCGCGGCATATGGGTGCGCACGATGCGCACCACTTACCGCAACCAAGGTCCCGACGCGGGCCGCATGACGAATGGCGAACTGCAGGCCAACCAGCGCACCGTAGGAATAGCCGACAAAACCGTGCAAACGTCCGATGCCCAACGCGTCCAGCAACGCAGCGATCGCATCGGCCTGATCGGCGGTATCGATCGGCGCATCCAGGCTGCCATCGGCGCCGAGAAAGTCGAACGCAAGCAGACGCCGCGATGCCGGATCCAGCGCGCGGCCACTGCCCACCAGCCCATCCACCCAGCCCTTCTCAGGGAACAGGTTGCTGGCGGCCAAATGGCGGTGCGCAGAGATGCCGCCGGCCACGAACACCACCGGCGCATTGGCCGCGCCGATCAGTTCATAGCGCAGCCGCAGCTCGCGCATGCCGGCATGGCGCATCGGCAGAGCAATGACGCGTTCGCCGCGCACGGCAGTGATGTCGTCATCGATGACGGTGGGGGTGTCAATGGGATCGTTGATAGACGGCGATGCTGTATTCACGAGGCTCATGGCGGTATCCAGGGTGGATCGGCCATCGAGCTTCGCGGAGCTCGCGTTCGACGCGCACAAGGCACGAGTCGAACCATCTTTCGGCGGACGCGGGGTCCCCGCAGGATTTGGCACCAAACGCGGACGCTTGCGCGCTCCGCTGGCTGCCCCGGCATCAAAGGGCCTGTCCCTCCGCCGGTCTCGATGGTGAGGCTAAGATGCCAGCGGATTTTCGCGATGTCAATCTCTTCATGCGGATGGAAAGATATATTTTCATCCGATACCACTCCCGCCTGTGATGGGCCGCATACTTGCGCCCCTTTTGCTCGAATCGATGGCGTGCCTCACTTCGTGCTCCGCACTCCCCTGTCGGCCTTGATCGTGGCGCTCGTTTTGCTACTAGGCTGCGCACGCCCGGTAGACGCACAGCAGCTTTGGCATTGGCCCGGCGTTGCCGCAACCCAGTCACCTGCCTCGCAATCCGCGCCGACCGCCATCGGCACCGGCGCTGCACTGCAACTGGAATGGCAGGCCCCGGTCTACCTGGCCTGGGTCACCAATCCATTGGCCGGGCCCGCGCAACTGCGCCTGAGCGCACCACCCAGCGAGGATTACCGCGCCGTGCCGCAATTGCCGCTGACGCTTGCGATGGCCCCAAACGAGCGCCGCCTGGTAACCCGGCTGTATCTAGCCAGCAGCCTGCGCCCCCTGGGCGGGCTCGGGCTCACGCTCGACCTGGTGCCGGGCGACCCGCGGGCTACTCCGCAGCCCGTACCCTATCAGCTGCCGTTCCGCGGCGTACCGGTGCAGGTCGCGCAGGGCTTTGGCGGACACTTCAGCCATGCCGATGCGCCCAACTGGTACGCGGTGGACTTCGCCATGCCGCAGGGCACGCCGGTCCTGGCAGCGCGCGACGGTGTGGTCATGCAGGTACAGCGCGATGTCGTCGACAACAGCCCGAACGACCCCGCAGCCGGCGGCGGCAACCTGGTGCGCGTGCTGCACGCCGACGGCAGCATGGCCCTTTACGCCCACCTGGCGCCCGACGGCGTAGCCGTGCGCCTGGGCCAGGCCGTGCGCACCGGCGAGCGGCTGGGCAGTTCCGGCAATACCGGCTTCAGCCGTGCGCCGCATCTGCATTTCGCGATCCAGCGCAATGCCGACATGCAACTGGTCTCGCTGCCGTTCCGCATGCTCGGCCCACAGGGCGAGCTGCAGTTTCCCTCGCCAGCCCCCTGAGGCAGGCCCAGGCCACGGCCCACCGCCGGAATCGCGGATGCCAGCACTGCCGCAAAGGCGTGCCGCAGCCAAGCGGCTATAATCATCGGCTTCCTTAGTTTCCGCAGGCGTCCGACCGGGCGCGCCCCGCCCATGTCCGATGTCTCCAACGAAGCCGCGCGCCGCCGCACCTTCGCCATCATTTCCCACCCCGACGCCGGCAAGACCACGCTGACCGAAAAGCTGTTGCTGTTCGGCGGCGCGATCCAGATGGCCGGCTCGGTGAAGGGCCGCAAGGCCGCCCGCCATGCCACCTCGGACTGGATGGCGCTGGAAAAGGAGCGCGGCATCTCGGTGACCTCCTCGGTGATGCAGTTCCCGTACGAGGGCAAGATCGTCAACCTGCTCGACACCCCCGGCCACGCCGACTTCGGCGAGGACACCTACCGCGTGCTCACCGCGGTGGACTCGGCGCTGATGGTGATCGACGTGGCCAAGGGCGTGGAAGAACGCACCATCAAGCTGATGGAAGTCTGCCGGCTGCGCGACACCCCCATCATGACCTTCATCAACAAGCTCGATCGCGAGGGCAAGAACCCGATCGATCTGCTGGATGAAGTGGAAACCGTGCTCGGCATCCAATGCGCGCCGGTCACCTGGCCGATCGGCATGGGCCAGCGCCTCAAGGGCGTGGTGCACCTGATTTCCGGCGAAGTGCATCTGTACGAACAGGGGCGCAATTTCACCCGTCAGGATTCCACCATCTTCCCGTCGCTGGATGCGCCCGGCCTGGCCGAAAAGATCGGCGAGCAGATGCTGACCGAGCTGCGCGACGAGCTGGAACTGGTGCAAGGCGCGAGCAACCCGTTCGATCTGGATGCGTATCGCGCCGGTCAACAGACCCCGGTGTTCTTCGGTTCGGGCGTCAACAATTTCGGCGTGCAACCACTGCTGGATTTCTTCATCGAACACGCACCGCCGCCGCAAACGCGCGAGACCACTGGCCGTCGCGTGGCGCCGAGCGAAACCAAACTGAGCGGCTTCGTGTTCAAGATCCAGGCCAACATGGACCCGCAGCATCGCGACCGCGTGGCGTTCATGCGCGTGTGCTCCGGCAAGTTCACAGCCGGCATGAAGACGCTGCATGTGCGCAGCGGCAAGGACGTCAAGCTGGCCAATGCGTTGACCTTCATGGCCTCCGATCGCGAGATCGCCGCCGAAGCCTGGCCGGGCGATGTCATCGGCATCCACAACCATGGCACCATCTCCATCGGCGACACGTTCACCGAAGGCGAATCGCTGTCGTTCACCGGCATTCCCAACTTCGCGCCGGAGCTGTTCCGCCGCGCGCGCCTGCGCGACCCGCTCAAGCTCAAGCAATTGCAGAAGGGCCTGGCGCAGCTGTCCGAAGAAGGTGCCACGCAGTTCTTCCGCCCGTTGATGAGCAACGATCTGATCCTGGGCGCGGTCGGCGTGCTGCAGTTCGACGTCGTCGCGTATCGGCTCAAGGACGAATACGGCGTGGACGCGATCTTCGAGCCGGTGAGCGTCACCACGGCGCGCTGGGTGCACTGCGACAACGTCAAGAAGCTGGACGAATTCCGCGAGAAAAATGCCGGCAATCTGGGCATCGACGCCGCCGGCCAGCTGGTCTACCTGGCACCGACCCGGGTCAACCTGCAGCTGGCCCAGGAACGCGCGCCGGATGTGCGTTTCTCGGCCACCCGCGAACACGTCCATGCCAAGGCGATCGATTGACCTGCGCGTGACCTGCAGCAAGCGTGCGCCACAGCCGGCGATGCGAATTGCTCGCAGTTACGGTACCTTTTTGAAATGAACGCAGACGCCTCCCCCTCGACCGACCTGCGCGACGAAATTGCCAGTGCCGTGACCCACGGCCTGGGCGCCATTGCCGCATTGGCTGGCGGTTCGGTGCTGATCACGCTGGCCGCCATCCATGGCGATGGCTGGCAATTGGCCACCGCCATCGTGTTCAGTGCCACGCTGGTACTGCTTTACGTCGCCTCCACGCTGTTCCATGCCATTGCGCATCCAGGCGCCAAGGCGCGTCTGCAGGTGCTCGATCACTGCGCAATCTATCTATTGATCGCCGGCACCTATACCCCGTTCACGCTGATCAACCTGCGTGGCCCCTGGGGCTGGGGATTGTTTGCGGCCGTCTGGACGATCGCCGCCGCCGGAGTGATCTTCAAGATGTTTTTTACCGGTCGCTTTCGCTTGCTGTCGACGGTGCTGTATTTGGCAATGGGCTGGCTGATCATCGTGGCGATCCAGCCGTTGCTGCGCTCCGTCGATACCTGGTCGCTGTACTGGCTGTTGGCAGGCGGTCTTTTCTACACGCTGGGCACGTATTTCTATCAACGCGACAACCAGCGTTATTTCCACGCGATCTGGCACCTGTTCGTGCTCGCCGGTAGCACTTGCCACTTCGTTGCCGTCATCGCGCAGGTGATGTGATCTGCGATCATCGGCGCGTTCGCGCGTCGTGCACGAACCATCGCCAACCATTGCGCACGTGAACAACGTGACCGCCCCCGCTGCTGCTTCGCCCTCCCGCAGCCCGCATCGTCGACGCTGGTGGATCGGGCTCGGCATCTTCGCGGTGCTGCCAGCGGTCTTCGTGCTGCTGTTCGACTGAAATTGGTTGCGCGGGCCGGTCGAACGTGCGGTCACCGCGAAGACCGGGCGCGAATTTCATCTCGGCCATCTGGATGTCGATCTGGGCCGCATCACCACGGTGCGCGGCGAGCGTTTGAGCCTGGGCAATGCATCGTGGTCCAAGCGCGGCGCGATGGCAGAATTGAATGCGGCCGAGATCGATGTCGAACTCTGGCCATTGCTGCGCGGCAAGCTGCGCTTGCCGGAAATCCGGCTGGAACACCCAACGCTGTTGCTGGAAGCCGGCAACGACAGCCATCCGGGCAACTGGGTCTTCGACCAGTCCCATAGCGACAGCAGCATGCCGCGCCTGGGACGCTTATTGGTGAACAACGGGCGCCTGCAATATATCGACGATGCCAGCCGCTCGGATGTGGATGTCGCGATCAATAGCCTGGCGCCGCCCAGCAGCGACCAGCGCGCCGCACCGATCAGCATCGACGGCAAGGGCCGCTGGAAAGGCTATCCATTCGCGCTCAAGGGCAATACCGCCTCGCCGCTGGAATTGAGTCAAAGCGAACATCCCTTCCGTATCGATCTGCGCGGCAGTGCCGGCGCCACGCGGACGCATGTGCGCGGCACGTTGACCAACCCGTTCCAGCTCCGCGTATTCGACCTGCAGATGGCGCTCAGCGGCCAGGACATGGCAGACCTGTACCTGCTGGCGTCGCAATACCATCCACACCGCCCTACACGCTGGAAGGCCGCTTCCGCCGCGATGGCGATGTCTGTCGCTACGAGAAGTTCAGCGGCACTGCCGGCGATAGCGATCTTTCTGGCACTGCAGAAATCGACCTGCGTACGCGCAGGTGCCGCAGGATCTGGACGTGCATCTGATCTGCGACAACGACGCCACCCACAAGCACGCCAGGATCAAGGCATGGCTGGCCAAACGGCCGCGCTACCACATGCATTACACGCCGACCTACCGTTCCTGGCTCAATCAGGTCGAACGCTGGTTTGGCCTGATCACCCAACGGGCGATCAGGCGCGGCTCCTTCGACTCGGTGGCTGATCTAAAGCGCAAGATCAACGCCTTCGTGGAGCACTACAATCAAAACCCGCGACCGTTCAAATGGACTGCGACCGCTGACTCGATCCTCGCCAAGATCGAACGGCTCTGCAAAGTTATTGATCCGGCATCAACCAACTTGAATCAAGCCGCATAGCGAACCGGCCCATGCTCGAAGTATTTGCGAATCCGCTCAGGCTGGCGCTGCACGCTGCGAAGGTGGCGTGCGGTGGCCTTGACCAGTTGCAGCTTTGTGCGCGCTGGCGCCAGCGTCGTGACGGCTTGCTTGATGTCGGCGTTGGCCATTTCGTCGGGGTTGAGTTCGGGGCTGTAGCTGGGCAGGTAGAACACCTCGATCGCATCGGCGTGCTCGGCCAGCCACGCCTTGACGGGCTTGGCGTGGTGTACCCGCAGGTTGTCCAGGATCAGGAACAGCTTCTTGCTCGCCCCCTTGATCAGCCGGCGCAGGAAGTCGATCAGGATGTTCGTATTGAGCGCGCCGTCGAAGATGCGCCAGCGCATCTGGCCCTTGTTGGTCACGGTGGAGATCACCGACAGGCCGTGGCGCTTGCTGTTGACCCGGATCACAGGCGTCTGGCCTTTCGGGGCGAAGCCGCGCCCGCGCACGTCGTCGCTGCGCAGGCCGCTCTCGTCGCCCCAGTGAATCTCGGCGCCCTCGGCCTTGGCACGAGCGGCAATGACCGGGTAGTCCTCGTCGAGCCACTTCCGGACTGCGGCGGGTGATTGCTCGTAGGCCTTCTTCATCGGCTTTTGCGGCGTGAAGCCCCAGCGCGCCAGGTACAGCCCCATCGTGCGCACCGGCAGGCGAATGCCAAAGCGCTGCTCGATGAGCTGCGACACCGCCGCGCGCGTCCACAGCGCGTAGGGCATCTTCAACTGGTCAGGCGTCTTGTCGGTAATGAGCTTGCGCACCAAAGCTTCCTGCGCCGCGTCGAGCAGCCGGCCGTCGCCGCTGCGACGCCCGCTGGGCGCGTCGCGCAAAGCCTTGGCCCCTGCCACATCGTGACGCTTGCAGATGTCGAACACACCCGTGCGGCTCAACCCAGTCTGCGCCGCGATCTCGTCGTAGGTCTGGCCCGCCTTGCGCAGTCGAATGACCTGCACGCGCCTTTCGTGCCGCGCGTCGCGCGACAACGATCTCATGTCGGTTGCTTCCATCATCCTGAGATGATGGCGTCCACGAGAAGTTCAAGTTAACTACTTCCTAATCAATATCAACGGAACGCGACACTAGGGGTGCGCGGCGCGATCACGGTGGCACTTGGCAGCATCGCCCCGCCAGCTGCCCTGCTCGCGACCTTCGAACCAGGCCCAGGCAAGGACAGCGATTGCGGTGGCAAGTACGCGCAATAACGCGCTGCAGCATCAACTGGCGATGTAGCGCTGCAGTTGGTCGATATCCTGCTGCTGCGCTTCGATCACCGCCTTGACCAGGTCGCCAATCGAAATCACACCTTGCACGCGGCCGTTTTCGACCACCGGCAGATGCCGAAAGCGCCCGTCGGTCATCAGTTGCATGCAGCGCTCCACCGTGTCCGATGGCGACACCGTCACCACCTCGGCGCTCATGATCTCGGCGACGCTGGTCGTGGAAGACGAGCGATCACGCAGCACCACCTTGCGCGCGTAATGGCGTTCGGAGACGATCCCGACCAAGCGCGGCCCATCCATCACCAACACCGCGCCAACAGCCTTCTAGGCCATCAAGCCAATCGCCTCGATCACCGCGGCATCGGACGCAACCGCAAATACCTCAACCTGCTTGGTCCCCAACAGCTGTCGTACGGTCTGCATGGCCCGCTCCGCGCTTGGTTTGGTCCCCACAGCCTACTCCCACCGCGCCGCGGTGGGTATCGACCAGATACAGCGGGCGCTGCTTGGCCTCGTCGTATAACCGGCCCAGATATTCGCCAATCAGCCCTAAGGCAATCAGCTGCATGCCACCCAGAAACAGGATCACCGACATCATGGTCGGCCACCCTGCCACCGGGTCGCCCACCAGCGCGGCCTTGATGACGACCCAACCACCGAACACAAACGCCAGCAACGCGGTGAGCAAGCCCAGATACGTGGCCGCCCGCAGCGGCACCGTCGAAAAACTGGTGATGCCGTCGAGTGCGAAATTCCACAGCCGCCATACGGTGAACTTACTGTTCCCGGACAAACGCGGCGCGCGCCGATACGGCAGCGCCACCTGACGGAATCCGACCCAGCCAAACAGCCCCTTCATGAAGCGATGGCGCTCGCGCAGCTGTTGCAAGGCCTCCACCACGCGCGGGGACAGCAAGCGAAAATCGCCGGTATCGGCAGGAATCGGGGTGCGCGACAAGCGCCGGATCACACGGTAGAACGCATGCGCGGCGCTGCGCTTGAGCCAACTCTCGCCCTCGCGAAAGACCCGCGTGCCGAAGATGTTGTCGTAGCCGCTACGCCACAGCGCAACGAATTCCGGAATCAATTCCGGCGGGTCCTGGCCATCGGCGTCCAGCAGTACCACCGCACCCGGCAGCACATGATCCAGCCCCGCAGAAATCGCCAACTCCTTGCCGAAATTGCGCGATAGCCGCACCGCACTGACGTTGGCATCGGCCTCGGTCAGCGCATGCAATACGTCCCAGGTGCCGTCGGTGCTGCCGTCGTCGACATACAGCACATGCGTCTGCAACCCGTGCAATTGCGCCAGTACTGCGCACAGGCGCGGATGCAGAAGGGGAATGCTGGTTTCTTCGTTGAAGGCCGCGATGACCACGGTCAGGTGCTCAGGGGAGACCGGTAGTTGGACGGTATCGATCGTGCTCACCCTCATGGTGCCGGCAAGTAGGCAGGGCCGCCCAATTGGCGCGCCTGCCGCTGGATCCACATGGTACGCCGCTGCACGAATGCACCGGGACTGCGCGCGTCGTAATGCCGTGGCGATGGCAACACCGCCGCCAGGCGCGCCGATTCGGTCGGCGACAAACCTGCCGCATCCTTGCCCCAGAACTGCTGGGCAGCCGCCTGCGCGCCGTACACACCGTCGCCGAATTCGGCCACGTTGAGATACATCTCCAGAATGCGCTGCTTGGGCCAGAACAGCTCGATCAAGACCGTGTACCAGGCCTCCAGGCCCTTACGCACCCAACTGCGGCCCTGCCACAGAAATACATTCTTGGCGACCTGCTGGCTGATGGTGCTGGCGCCACGCACGCGGCCGCCGCGGGCATTATGATCGCGCGCCTTTTCGATCGCTTGCAGATCGAAACCATGGTGCATCGGGAATTGCTGATCCTCCGCAGCTACCACCGAAATCGGCAGGCTCGCGGCGATCTTGTCGTAATCACGCCATCGCTGATGCAGCGAAAAACTCCAGTCGCCCTCGCCCCAGGCTTCCAGATAACGCCCCACCATCATGCTGCTGATCGGTGGATCGACCACCCGCAAGAACAGCACCTGCAGCACGCTCGCCGCGGCAAACAGCAGCGGTGCCGCCAAGACCCAGCGCAGACAGCGCCTGCGCCGCGGTGGCGCAGCTTGCTTGTCATCCCATACATCCGTCCCCACTGTTCGCTAAGACCTTCAATCCCGATGCCTGCTGCATTATCCGGCAACACGCGTCCCTTACGTCCGATGTTTCCATGACCGATCACGATCAGCTTTCCCGTTTCCTGCTGCCCGCCGCCGGCGTGCGCGGCGTCCACGTGCGCCTGACCAAGGCCTGGGACGACATCCAAGGTGCCGCCGA
Source organism: Xanthomonas oryzae pv. oryzae (assembly GCF_004136375.1). NCBI lineage: Bacteria > Pseudomonadati > Pseudomonadota > Gammaproteobacteria > Lysobacterales > Lysobacteraceae > Xanthomonas > Xanthomonas oryzae. The sequence continues at coordinate 2,223,714 of NZ_CP031697.1, read as the reverse complement.
GTACCCGCCTGCCGCTCGTCAACTGCTTGGCGAAGCGGCGGTGGCCGCTGCCCTGTTCACTGGTCATAGCAAGGTCCACGGACGCCTGTCGCTACAACTGCGCGGCAACGACACCTTGCGCACCCTGTTTGCCGAATGCACCGCCGCCGGCACCTTGCGCGGCATCGTGCAGCTGGCTGACGGCGTCGATGCACCGACCGATCTGCGCGAACTGGGCGACGCCGCGCTGCTGGCAATCACCATCGAAAACCCCGGTCTGGACCCGCGTGAGCCGCAGCGCTACCAGAGCCTGGTCGGCATGCAGGCGCCGGACCTGGCCGAAGCCTTCGAAACCTATTTCCAGCAATCCGAACAGCTGCCGACGCGGCTGTTACTGGCCGCCGGCCCGGATCAGGCCGCCGGTCTGTTGTTGCAGAAGCTTCCCGGCGACGAGGGCGATAACGACGGCTGGACTCGAATCGGCGCGTTGTTCGACACCCTGGGCGCACCGGAGCTGCTCTCGGTCGCCGGCCAAGACCTGCTGCACCGCCTGTTCCACGAAGAAGAGCCACAGTTGCTCGGCAGCAAGCCGCTCAGCTTCGGCTGCTCCTGCTCGCGTGAGCGGGTCGCCTCGATGCTGCAATCGCTGGGCGAGGAAGAGGCGCGCGCGGCCGCCGAGACCACTGGCGAAGTCGAGGTGCGCTGCGAATTCTGTGGCCGTGAGTATCACTTTCCGTTGACCGCGCTCGACGTACTTTTCAGCGCAGCGCAGCCCTCGCGGGAAGCGCCGGAAAGGTTGCAATAGATAGGATAACGGTTGCGTTTCGGGGAACACGACCACTTGTTAAATAATTATAAACATCCTAGCATCGTACGTGCCCGCTGTCGGGAACTTAACAACTGCCCCTGGGTCTGACCTCTGGCTATGCGACACCTACTGCGCCTCCCGCTAGCTTTGATGGTTGCCCTCGCGGCGGCCACATGCGTGCAAGCGCAGTCGGCCCAGCAGCAGTTGCGCGAAAGCACGATCCTGCCGGTGTGGAACAAGGGCAGCGGCAAGGTGGAAGCCTTTCTATATCTTGAGCCGACTGGCGAGCAGAAGGCCGGCGCACGTTGGCATTTTGGCCGCAACTCGCTCGATGCCGCGTTTGGCCTGACCTCTGGCGATTCGCTCGGTCTGCTTTGCAACAGCAGCCGCGGCACCAATATCAGCGGGCTAGCCAGCCACTGTCTGCTTGCAGGTATCGGCGATGACGAGGAAGACAGCGTTGCGGCATCGCGGCGCGTCTCCGGCACGCTGGGGTTCAATCGCGGCGGGGGCCGGGTTGGCGTTACCGCCGGCACCGGTCGCGACACCCTGCCCGCCTGGCTGATCGGCGCCGGCAAGGCCCCACTGACACGTGTCGAGCAAAACGACCTCACCGTCTTCGGGCAGAAGAATATCGGTCGCGAAGGCTTCGTCTCGATCGGCGGCACCTACGCCCGCGCACGCCTGGTGCCACTTTCCGATGTGTCGCCGGCTATCGCCGACCAGTGGGACAGCAAGACCTTGAGCGTTGGCGGCGGCTATGGTGCCTTCAGCGCCAACGTCATCGGCCGCGTCGTGGACGTCCCCGGCCAGCCCGAAAAGTGGGAAGGCCTGGGCCTGGGCCTGACCTGGCGCACCCCCTGGAGCGGCCAGCTCACCGTTGGCGCCGAGAACGTCATCTCCCGTGGCAAGAACCCATTCGCGCCGAGCAACGAGAGCAGCAGCGACGGGACGGTGCCGTACGTCAGGTACGAGCAAGACCTATAAATCACTGATTTTATTAAAATTTACTGAACGCCATCGGCCTGCAGCCGGTGGCGTTTTGCGTTGTGGAGCAACAGCTCGGCCGGCACCTTCACAACCCTCTTCTTTTTCGTTAACAGGACTTTAATTTCGCTCGCAACGCATATACCATCGGTTCACCCTGACGTTTTGGATCCGCTTTTTCGGAACCCCCCACAGGCAAACAACCCTTGGCAGTGCAGTACCCAAGATCACTTGGAGAGAGAGCTAAATGAATTTTAAGTCCAACAAACTGCGCGACGCAGTTGTGCTCGCGTTGGTGCTCGGCACCGGTAATGCCGTTCTGTCAGCGACTGCGGTCGCGCAGACCAAGCCAGCCGACGAAGCAGCAACACTAGACGCGATCAACGTCACCGGTAGCCGTATCTCGACGCCGGGCCTGACCACGAGCAGCCCGGTCACGAGCATTGAGCGTGAAGATTTCATGCGCACGCAGCCTGTTGCCGTAGAAGAATTCGTCAAGCAGCTGCCGAGTGTTTCGCCGACCGTCGGTCCTGGTACGAACAACGGCGCCACTGGTGCAGCAGAACTCGACCTGCGCGGCTTGGGTTCGAACCGCACGCTGGTGCTAGTCGATGGCCGCCGTCCGGTTCCGTACGATCTTTCCGGTGTCGTTGACACCAATACGATTCCTGTAGCGCTTATCCAAAGTGTGGATTTGCTGACCGGTGGCGCATCCGTGGTCTACGGTGCTGACGCCATTTCCGGTGTCGCAAACTTCATCCTGCGCCGCGACTTCGAAGGCGTTGAGGTTCAGAGCTCTTACGGTCAATCCAAATATGGCGATGGTGCGCGTCAGCGCATCGAAGCCACGATGGGCGCCAACTCGTCCGACGGCAAAGGCAATGTCGTGTTCAGTGTGGGTCACACCAAAGTTGACCCGGTTTTCCAGGGCGATCGTGCCTGGGGGAAAGTGTCACGCTCTTCTGCTAACGGACGTCCACAGGGCTCGGGCACCACCGTACCTTCGCTGATCGTGGGTCCGCCCGGCGTGTGGGGCACCCCAGGTGATGACGGCACACTGGACGGCAGAGGTCAGATCGACCCGACCACCGGCCAGATTGTCAGCGACGTCCAAACGTATAACTTCAATCCGATCAACCTTTTCCAGACCGGACTGGATCGGTATCAGGCAACCGCGCTGGGCCGCTACGAAATCAACGAGCATGCTGAAGCGTACGGCCAGGTGAATTACACCCGCTCACGCGTGGAAGCATCTCTGGCACCGAGCGGCTTGTTTCAAGAAGCGTTCGACATGCCGATTGGCAACCCCCTGATTCCTGAACCTGCTCGCCAGCAGCTGTGCCAAGCGTATGGCATCGACGCTGCCAACTGCGTTCCGGGCAACGCAACCATGATCGAAGGCCTGACGATTGGCCGTCGCCTGACGGAGCTTGGCCCACGCACCGATCGCTTCGATACCAAGACCTTCCAGGTGACTGCCGGTCTGCGTGGCGCCATTACCGATAACTGGAAGTACGACGCGTTCTGGTCGCACGGTGAATCTGAGCGTCTTGCCGAATCTCGCAACTGGGGCTCGCTGTCCAAGACCCGCCAAGCCTTGATGTCTCTCGATGGCAGCACTTGCGTTGATCCGAGCAATGGCTGCGTACCGCTCAATGTCTGGGGTCCGGAAGGTTCTGTTTCGCCAGAAGCACTCAAGTTTATCAATTTGAGTGCTTTCTCGATCCAGAACGTTGAGCAGGACAATGCCGCGCTCAACGTCAGCGGCGATCTGGGTGGATTCAAGAGCCCTTGGTCGGAATATCCGATTGGTGTCGCTGTGGGCGCCGAGCACCGTCGTGCAACGGCTGGTACACGTTCGGACGGCCCGAGCCAGATCCAGGGTGAAGTCATGGGCACCGGCGCGCCGACCCCGGATAGCCATGGCGGCTTTACGATCAACGAAGCATTTGGCGAATTTATCGTCCCTCTGATCGATAACGCACCGGGTGTCTACGCGCTCTCGCTGGAAGCCGGCTACCGCTACTCCGATTTCAAGACCAGCTCCAATACCAGCGACGAATACGGCAGCTTCAAGTACGGCATCAACTGGGCGCCTATTGAAAGTCTGCGTTTCCGCGGCATGTTCCAGCGCGCCAACCGTGCACCTGGCATTGGTGAGCTGTTTGCTCCGCAGGTTACCAGCCTGGACAACTTGGAGACCGATCCGTGCGCCGGCGGTGCAATCAGCGCGGCACAAGCGAATGTGCCGGGCACGCTGTCCAACCTGTGCGTGCAGACCGGTGTTCCTGCCGGCTCGGCTGGCCTGGTTGCGCAACCTAATGCTGGTCAAGTCAATGTCCTGACCGGTGGCAATCTGCTGCTGACTCCGGAGCAGGCGGACACGCAGACGATTGGCCTGGTCTGGAACCCCACCTCCAACTTCGCCATGACGCTGGACTACTGGAAGATTGAGATGGAAAAAACCATCTCCTCGCAGAGCGTCGATGACGTTATTTCCGGCTGCTATGACCCTGCGTTCAATCCTGGCCTGACCTTCAATAGCAACTGCGCCCTAATTGGACGGTCGCCGTTGACGGGCACCTTCAACGGCACCACCTCTCGCGGCATTTCGCTGATCTTGAGCAACCAGGGTACGTTGAAGACCGACGGCTTCGATCTCGGCCTGAAGTATGGCTTCGATCTACCGGGCTCGATGGGCCGCCTGAACCTGGCCTACGACGCAACCTTGGTGACCACCCTGGAATCGCAGGCCACTCCTGAATCGGAAAACCGTGATTGTCTGGGTTACTACAGCGTCAGCTGCACGCCCAACTCGAAGTACCGCTCCATCCTGCGCTCCAGCTGGTCCTACAACGATCTGTCGGTGTCATTGGCATGGCGTTACAACAGCAAGATGGAAGTGGAGCCTGAAACCGGCACATGGTTTCAGAGCTACCGCGAAATCCCGTCGTATAGCTACTTTGATTTTGGCGTGAACTACAAGCTGCCCTTCAATGCCGAAGTCAACCTGTCGGTGGCCAACCTGACGAACAAGAAGGCGCCAGTCGTCGGCAATACGATCGGTGACACCACTCAGAACAGCGGCAATACGTTCCCGAACTTCTACGATGCAATCGGTCGTTTTTACACGCTGGGCATGACGTTCTCCTTCTAATCGAAGGAGTCGTTGCCAGTTGCAAGGGCGGGCCGCATGCGGCCCGCCCTTTTTTGTTCATGCCAGCGCGAAAAGCAGGTACTGCGCGTTCGATCTCACCACGTCAGCTCACCCAGGAATCAACGTCTGGATCACATGCTCCACATAGGCCTCGAAGTCTTCGCGGGCCTGCTTGGGCTGTTGCAGTTGCAGGGAAAGCTGCAGAAAGCCGACGTAGGCGGCGTAGGCCAGGCGCGCGCGGTGCTGGGCGTCGGTGCGGGAGAGGCCGGCCTGCCGGAAGGAAGCGATGAGGTAATCGAGGCGGCGTTGCGAGACGCGGTCGATGACCGGGCGTACGGCCGGGTGGTCGAGTGCCTTGAGCAGCTCGCTGTAGATGACGTGCGGTTTGACCTCGTGCGCAACCAGCTGGAACAGCGCGCGCAAGCGGGCGCTGGGGTCGGGGACATCTTCCAGGCTGCCGAACACTTCCTTTTGTTCGAAGATTTCCCAACGCTCAAGGGCGGCCTGCAGCAGGGCATCGCGCGAAGGGAAATGCCAGTAGAAGCTGCCCTTGGTGACGCCCAGCCGGCGCGCCAGCGGCTCCACGGCGACCGCGCCCACGCCTTGTTCGGCGATCAGGTCAAGCGCGGCCTGTGCCCAATCGTCCGCGCTGAGGCGGTTGCCGCGACCAGAGCCGGCGCGGGGTGTGGTACGGCTGGAGTCGGTGGTGTCGTTCATGGCGCGATTTAACCATACGCTTGAGTCAGTTGCAGTATGCATCACGTCATTGACATAAAAGCGCCATGATTCAATGGTTTAACCGTCCATACGATTACGTATTGACAGTCACCACTGTACATCCATACCATTAAGTATGGTCACCCCGCCCGCTAGCCTCGCCTCCACTGCGTCAGTGTCCAGCGTCAACGCTGGTGATGCAGTACTTGCCGTGTCGACGCAGGGTGCCGGACACGCACCGACGGTGTTGTTCGCACATGGCTTTGGCCAGACCCGGCATGCGCGGGAAAGCACTGCCGCGACATTGGCTCAAAATGGCTACCGGACGCTGTCGTACGACGCGCGCGGGCATGGCGATTCGAGCGTCAATGCACTGGACCTGCCCTACTCGGCAACACAGTTCACCGACGATCTGATCGCGCTGGTCGCCGCATCGATGGGTGGCTTGTTCGGGTTGCTGGCAGAAGCGCGCTGGCCCGGCTTGTTCCGTGCGATCGTGCTGGTGGACATCACGCCGCGCTGGGACACCACGGGTGTGGAGCGCATTCTGCGTTTCATGATCGCGCATCCGGACGGTTTCGCATCGCTGGATGCGGCAGCCGATGCGATTGCCGCCTACCTGCCGCATCGGCCGCGCAAACCGCCGGGCCAACTGCAGGCATTGCTGCGGCAGCGTGCCGATGGGCGTTGGTATTGGCACTGGGATCCACGCCTGGTCGATGAGCTGGCCGGTCAGGATGCGCAGTTGCAGCAGCACGCATTGCTGGATGCGGCAGCACAGGTGCGCTGCCCGATGCTGCTGATCAGCGGCGGACGCAGCGATTTGGTCACGCCAGCCAACATCGCTGAATTTCTCTCCAACGCGCCGCATGCGCAGCACGTGCATCTACCAGATGCCACGCACATGCTGGCGGGCGACAACAACACCACGTTTACCGCCACCGTGTTGCATTATCTGGACGCACTGACGGCGGTTTGCACCATCGCAGCGTCCAACACCACCGAGCATGTCACTGGAGCAAGACCATGAGCATCGTCGCACCGTTCCTCCTCGTCATCCTGGCGGCGGGTATCGCTGCCTATCACCGGATGCGCCTTGCCACGTGGGTTGCGATCAGCGCCTGTGTGCTGGTGGCGTGCTGGCTGCTGGGTGCCAATCTCACCGCCACCATCGTGGCCGCCGCGCTGGTGGTACTGGTGTCCGTACCGGTGCTGCTGCCGTTCCTGCGCAAGCCGCTGCTGACCACGCCACTGATGGAATTCTTCCGCAAGGTGCTGCCGCCGCTGTCGCAGACCGAACGCATCGCCCTGGAAACCGGTTCGGTCGGTTTCGAAGGCGAGCTGTTCACCGGTGACCCGGACTGGCAGAAGCTGCTCAACTATCCCAAGCCGCAGTTGACTGCCGAAGAGCAGGCCTTCCTGGATGGCCCGGTGGAAGAATTGTGCAAGATGATCAACGACTGGGAGATCACCCACGTCCACGCTGATCTGCCACCAGAACTATGGGACTTCATCAAGAAGAACAAGTTCTTCGGCATGATCATTCCCAAGCAGTATGACGGCCTGGGCTTCAGCGCGCTGGCGCACCACAAGGTGATTCAGAAGCTGTCCTCGATCTCCAGTGTGGTCAGCTCCACCGTCGGTGTGCCCAACTCGCTTGGCCCCGGTGAGCTGCTGCTGCATTACGGTACCCCGGAGCAAAAGGACTACTACCTGCCGCGCCTGGCTGTCGGCGCGGAAGTGCCGTGCTTCGGCCTGACCGGCCCGTTTGCCGGTTCCGATGCGACCTCGATCCCGGACTACGGCATCGTGTGCAAGGGCGAGTGGAACGGCGCCAACGTGCTCGGCGTCAAGCTGACGTTCGACAAGCGCTATATCACGCTGGCACCGGTCGCTTCGCTGATCGGTTTGGCGTTCCGCGCCTACGATCCGGAAGGTCTGATCGGCGACAAGAAGGACATCGGCATCACCCTGGCGCTACTGCCGCGCGAAACCCCGGGCGTGGAAATCGGCCGTCGCCACTTCCCGTTGAACTCGCCGTTCCAGAACGGCCCCATCCACGGCGAAGAAGTGTTTATCCCGCTAAGCCAGTTGATCGGTGGTGTGGAGATGGTCGGCAAGGGCTGGAACATGCTCAACGAGTGTCTGGCTGTCGGCCGCTCGATCACCCTGCCCTCCACCGCCAGCGGCGGCAGCAAGGCGGCGGCAGTCGTGACCGGTGCGTATGCGCGCATCCGCAAGCAGTTCGGCTTGTCGGTGGGCCGTTTCGAGGGCGTGGAAGAAGCGCTCGCCCGCATCGGTGGCAAGGCGTATGCGATCAGTGCGTTGTCGCAGGCCACGGCTGCGGCGGTGGATCGCGGCGACGTGCCGTCGGTGCCGTCGGCGATCGCCAAGTACCACTGCACCACGATGGGCCGCGAAGTCGTCAGCGACATGATGGACGTGATCGGCGGCAAGGGCATCATCCTGGGGCCGCGCAACTTTGCCGGCCGCGCCTGGCAGGCCGCGCCGATCAGCGTGACCGTGGAAGGCGCCAACATCATGACCCGCAGCCTGCTGATCTTCGGCCAGGGCGCCATCCTGTGCCATCCGTGGGTGTTGAAGGAAATGCAGGCGGCGCAGGACCCGGATACGCAGCGTGGCCTGGAAGCGTTTGACCAAAGCCTGTTCGGCCACATCCGCTTCGGAATTTCCAACGCGGTGCGCTCGTTCTGGTTCGGCCTGACCGGTGCACGCATCGGTGCGGCGCCGGGCGATGCCTATACCCGTCGTTTCTTCCGCAAGCTGGATCGTTATTCGGCCAACCTGGCGTTGATGGCCGACGTGTCGATGCTGATGCTGGGCGGCAAGTTGAAGTTCAAGGAGTCCTTGTCCGGTCGCCTGGGCGATGTGCTGAGCCATATCTACATGACCAGCGCCATCCTCAAGCGCTATCACGACGAAGGTGCGCCAATGAGCGATCAGCCGTTGCTGGCGTGGGCGTTCCACGACAGCGTGCACAAGATCGAAACCGCATTGTCGGCGGCACTGCGCAACTTCCCGATTCGTCCGGTGGGCTGGTTGATGTGGGTGCTGATCTTCCCGCTGGGCCGTCGTGCCGAAGCGCCCGGCGATCGTCTGGGCCATCGTGTGGCGTCGCTGTTGATGACGCCGAACGAAGCGCGCGACCGTCTGGCCCAGGGGGTGTTCCTGACTCCGTGCGCCAACAATCCGGGGGGCCGTATCGCCAGCTACCTGACCAAGGCCGTGATGGCCGAGCCGGTGGAGCGCAAGTTCCTGAAGGCGCTCAAGACCAAGGGCATCGAAGCACTGGATTTCCCGGCGCAGCTGGACGAAGCCGTGGCCGAAGGCGTGATCAGCATGGAAGAGCGCAATCTGCTGGAAGAGCTGCGCGAGATCATGATGGACACCATTACCGTAGACGACTTCGATCCGCATGAGTTGCGTGCGGCCAGCTTCTACGACAAGCCGCAGGCACAGCAGCCACGCGAAGCCGCATAAGGCTTGCGCCAGGCTCACAGCAGTAAACGACGGCGAGCTTCGGCTCGCCGTCGTTGTTTGTGGACACGGGTGTTGATGCTGGCGCAACAACCGGCAGCATTTACAAACTTCCTGCGCCGCCCGCAGCGCCCAGGCGATGGCATCGCCGAGCGGATAATCGGTTGCCGGCCCGCCGTGACCGCACGCAGGCGATTGAAGCGATTGCGGTCGCGGCAGAAAAAAACGCCCCGGCTACGTGGCCCGTCAGCCCCTTGTCGGACGGGTGCGCATCGCGGTCAAACGCGTGCCTGCGTGACGCACGCTATCCGCCGAGAATCGCTAGCTTGCGATGGGCTACGAGTCACGCTTCGTCGCAAGCCCGCTCCTACGAGCGGGCAGCCCCCTGGCGCAGGTGTCAGTGCGGCAGCCACAGCAGCGCGAGTGCGATCAATGCAGGCAGCGCCTGCACGAAGAAGATGCGGCGGTTGACGCTGTAGGCGCCATAGCAACCTGCCACCACCACACAGCCCAGGAAGAAGCTCAGCACGTCGGCGCGCACGGCCAGCGCACCCCAGAACAGGCCCGCAGCCAGGAACCCGTTGTAGAGGCCCTGGTTGGCTGCCAGCACGCGGGTGGCCTGCGCCTTTTCCAGGCTGTTGCGGAAGGTCTTCAAGCCCAGCGGGTGCGTCCACAGCGCCATTTCCAGCACCAGGATGTAGACGTGCAGCAGTGCAACGCACAGGCCGGCGATAATGGCGAACAGGGACATGGCAGACCGCCTTGGCAAATGGTGCCGCCAGCATAACTGCGATTGCGCGCAGGCTGCTCGGCGCGCCCGCACGATTGTGCCGATGCGTGCGCTCACTGCGATCAGTGGGAGAGGCAGGTCATGTGCGTGGCCGATGCCAAGCGACAATGCGGCATCCCGGAAACGCATCGTCCTTGTATGACATGCATCTGTTCAGGGCTGTTGGCAGACGCCGCTACCGCCGCGCTACGAAGGTAGCGTCCATGCTCCCGACACACGCTTGCCGCGTGCTGCTGTGGCCGCACGCATTCGGAAACGCGCCTGCTCGTGCCCACATCGCGCTCGCCAGGTAACTTGCGTGCTTCGCGCAACAGGCCGAACGCGCCGACCCTCATGCCGGTCGCCACCAGCAGCCCGACGCCGAACACCGCGCTGGAACCGAACGCAGACACCCGCTTGTGGACCCAGACGAAGGTGAGATCGCCGCCGCGAAGACCACCGTGCCGATTGCGGCACCGGCCTTGCAGCGCCACTCGCGATCTACCCGCGTGTACAGCGTCTCCCGCGCGGGCTTGGCAAGTGCGAATTCACTGGAGCGAGTCATCACCTGCACGATCGCAATCATCATCGGCAGGGGTGATGCCGCCAGTACTGCGTAGCCCAGCATGATCGGCACACCCGGGATCAACAACGCTGGCGCGATGCCGAAGCGCGATAGCAGCGCGCGCGTCACCAACAATTGCAGCACCAGCGCCAGGGCGTTGATCGCCAAATCGATGCTGGAGTAGTAGGCCGTGGCCGCCACTGCGTCTGCGTAGAGACGCCGTAACAGCGCTGCCTGCTCGTTGTAGAGCAAGGTGCCGACGCCCACGCCGAACAACACCATGAAGGCCAGCCAGCGCAGCAGCGGCTCACGCACGATAAGTTTGAGGCCACCGAGCACATCGCCGCCCATCGGCACTTCGCCGAAGCTGAGCTGGCGCTCGTGTTCGCGCACAACCGCCCACAGCCGCAAACGCAACACGCAGACCACGCACACGGTCAAAAACCCGGCCGACACCAACATCAGATGCGCAATCCCGATGCGTTCGACCAGTGTGCGGGTCAGGATTGGACCGACAAACGCCCCCAAGGTGCCAGCCGCACCGATATAGCCGTAGTAGCTACGCGCTTGGGCGTTGTTGAAAACATCGGCGATGAAGCTCCAGAACACCGCCACAGCAAACAGGTTGAAGACGGTCACCCACAAGAAGAACGCCATGCCGCGACCCGGCACACCCGTGTCGAACAACACGTAGAACAACAGCAAGGTCGCAATGAAGAAGCCATACACCATTGGCAGGAACACCCGCCGCGGATAGCGGCTGACCAGCGCGCCGTAGACCGGCTGCAGCAGCACAATGATCAGAAAAGCGCAGGTAAACAGCACCTGCAGCGTGAAGTCCTTCAGCGGCATGCCGTGCGCGGCGAAGAACGCAATCATGCCGGTCGGGAAAATTGCTTCCACATCGGCCGAGGCACTCATCGCTTCGCGCACCGGGCGCAACACGTAGTAACCGCTGAGCAGGCAGAAAAATGGTAGAGGAACGACCACGCCAATGGCGGCGAGCTTCGCAGTGCCGCGCTCAAACGGCCAGCCGCAGATTGCGGCCTCAAGAAATGCGTCATCGTGTCACGGCAACCCGCACAAGCGGGCCCGACGGCAAGGGCATGGCAGCGGCAGCACCCGCGAAACAAGCGCGCAAGTTAGCCGATGCGACGCAGCCCCCCAGCGCGCAAGAGCGGCCCGCTGCGGGCCAGATGCCCCCCCCAGGCACGCCGCTTGCACCGTGAACAGCATCAACGGAAAGCGATGCCTCGACCGCCCGCGACTGCTCGATTTCTGAACTTAGAATCATCAATAGGATCAGTATGATGCCCATTCATCTTCCGGCAGTTTGTGCTATTGCAAAGCGCGGCGCTAGAATCGCCGGAGGCAGCGGAACAGGCGGGACAACCATGACAGAAATGCGCACGCGCCGACGGTTCCGACCGTTGGCCATCGGGCTGTTCGGGGCATTATTGCCTCTGGCTCTCTCTTCCACCGCGCAGACACCCGCGCCTACCGCCGCTGCGCTGCAGCCGGCCAGGGTTGCGCAGTCGTCCACCGCACCGCTGCCCTACCGCACCTCGCTGCCGGCCAACCAAGTGTTGGCACCTGCTGCCGGCTTCGACGTGGCGGCATTCGAATCGATGGCGGACCAGTTGACCTACGGCAACCGCGTGCCCGGCATGGCGATGGCCATCGTGCAGGGCGGCAAGGTGCTCAGCGCGCGCGGCTATGGCGTTACCGACGTCAATCATCCGCAGCCGGTCGATGGCCACACCGTGTTTCGTTTGGCATCGCTGTCCAAGGCCTTCGCCGGCACCATGGCCGGCCTGCTGGTCAACGATGGCGTGCTGCGCTGGGACAGCAAGGTGGTCGACTACGTGCCGGGCTTCCAGCTCAGCGATGGCGCCGCAACGCGCCAGCTCACCGTCGCCGAAGTGCTCAGCCATCGCGTCGGCCTGACTCGTAATGCCTACGACCGCGATATCGAATCCAACGTCGACTACTACTCGCTCAGCCACAAACTCGCGGTCGCACCGCTGCGCTGCGCGCCGGGCGATTGCTACGCATATCAGAACGTGGCCTTCAGCCTGGTGGGCGATGTAGTGTTCGCCGCGTCAGGCAGCTTCTACGAGCAATTGGTGGAACGCCGCATCTTCAAGCCGCTGGGCATGAACGATGCGAGCCTGGGTCTGGCCGGCATCCAGGCCAGTCCGCACTGGGCACGCCCGCACGTGCGCAGCCGCAATGGCTGGGTGTCGCTGACGCCCAAGCCGACCTATTACCGTCTGGCGCCCGCTGCGGGCGTCAACGCCAGCGCCAGCGATATGGCGCAGTGGCTGCTCGCACACACCGGTCATCGCACCGACGTGCTGCCTGCACCGCTGCTGGCGACCCTGCACGCGCCAGTGATCTCCACGCCGGGCGAAATGCGTTCCGGCTGGCGCCACGAGCGTGTGGATGCGGCGAGCTACGCGCTGGGCTGGCGTGTGTTCGACTACGCCGGTCATCAGGTGGTGTTCCATGCCGGTGCGGTGCAGGGCTACCGCGGCTTGGTGGCGCTGCTGCCAGAGCGCGATCTGGGAATTGCGATCCTGTGGAACGGCGAGAGTGGCCTGCCCTCAGGCATGCTGCCGACTATCCTGGACCGCGCACTGGGCTTGCCGGCGAAGCGTTGGTTGGACATCGATGTGGACGGCGACTTCGGCAGCGAGAACATGCTGGCAGAGAAGCCCGACCCGGCTGGCAAGGGCGCGTCTTCCAGCAAGTCGGTGGCATCACCGCGCTGAGTGGACGTACTGCACTGACGTCGTGTCGGTGACTGCAGGCAAAGGCGGCTTCGGCCGCCTTTGTTGTTCCTGATTAGCCCTGACCCTCAGCTGGATTTTTGTTGCAGTTCTGCAAATAGCTTCGTTTTACCGATGTGTTCCATGATGTCTGATCTTGGCGCTGCTGATGCGAGGAGCCGGTGCGAAGTTCTTTCAGCCAGGACCCCATGGCGGCCTGGCATTGGGCCGGTTTAGCGATAAGCGCGGAGGTGCTGCAGCTGAAGGTCGGGGCCAATCAGGTTGTTGTTTCTGCATGTTCGGATGCGCGTTGGTCGGCTTGCGGAAGGCGTGCCTGTTGGCCGCAGGAGAGCAAGCCTGTGGATGATCAATACGCTCGGGGTTTTGGCCGTCCTAAATCATCCGCTGCCAGCAGCGCGTCAGCTGAGCCGACCGGCTCGACATGCCAAAGCAGACACGCTATTGGTCAACGCTAGGTCTCTCGGCCTGGACCACCGCACGGTCTCTACCCTCCGACTCGATACAGTGCCGGCACTCCAACAAGTCAGGCCGACCTGCATCGCATAACGCGCCGTGACGCTTTGTGTCGGCCCTTCTTATCGCCTCTTGCCGTCGCGCCAAAGCATTGGTGCAGTTGTCTGAGCTTGCTCGGAAGAGTCAAACCATCTCGCGGCAGCATCCGCGCTGGCGGCCGGCATGCCATGGGCACCACAGCGTCTAGAACTTGGAATGAGCCACGTCGCTTCGATGATGAAACCTACGCCGCCTGCCGGCGAGCGACGCTCCGCGCAACACTGACCACGCCAGTGCCAGGCGCATAAAAAAGCTCCCTCCCCGCTGGGCGTCGGGGAGAGAGCTCGATGTTTACGGCGATCGGGTATTACAAGATTCAGATCAGCGGTGCCGGGGTTGCGGGCAGCGCGACCGGAACGGCCTTCTTCTTGCGAGCGGCCGGCTTCTTCTTGGCGACCTTCTTCGCGACCGGCTTCTTGGCAGCGGTCTTCTTGGTGGCGGACTTCTTGGTCCCCTTCTTCGCTACTGCCTTTTTGGCGGTCTTCTTGACGGCTTTCTTGGCGGTCTTCTTCACTGCCTTCTTGGCGGCAGTCTTCTTGGTCGCCTTCTTTGCAGTCTTCTTCACTGCCTTCTTGGCGGCAGTCTTCTTGGTTGCCTTCTTCGCAGTCTTCTTCACTGCCTTCTTGGCGGCTGCCTTCTTTGCAGTCTTCTTGACAGCAGTCTTCTTCACTGCCTTCTTGGCGGTTGCCTTTTTGGCGACCTTCTTGACGGCCTTCTTGGCGGCAGTCTTCTTCACTGCCTTTTTGGCGGTGGGTTTCTTTTTCGCAGCTTTTGCAGTGGCCATGTAATTGGCTCCTCGTCAGTGAACTATGGAGTTGTAACGCCCAGTTGAACCAAACCCAGCGACGGCATGCCGTCGTCGGGAACCGTTCGCAGGTAATGCGCGACGGAACGGATACAGGAACACCCGCATCGAGCGGCGACACGTGTGCGTAGTCGGAACGACAGCTGCTTTTTTGGAGAGAAGCGGCCCCGACTCCACCGTGGTTGGCGCTTCGGTGGACATCCGGAACAAGCTTGTCGGCGCGATGTCGATTTTGCTCACTCTCTTCAGCAGCAATGTCTGCTGGGCGAAACCTAATCACGCTTTTTTTTACTGTCAACACTCTTTTGCATTTTTTTTTTAGCCAAGCATCGCTGCGTGCCGCATCCAGAGCAGCAAAACAGCGTGCGCACCGGCGTACGCGCCTCACCGAAAAGCATGTTCGCCCAACAGCTTTTTCAAAAAAGCACTTCTTTTCCGCTGTTTTTTTTTAGCAGCGCGCTTTCGCAACCGCTTGAGCGCTTCAACAGCACGGTGGCCACGCCGGTACGGAGGCACTCCTTGCCGCCTGTCCGCCAGCTGAAAATTTTTTTTCCAACCGTCGCACTTCCGACGTCGCATGAGCAGAAATGCGCAAACTTATTGCGTGCTTAGATCGCCATGCATGCGACCGCGCGCACCGACTGCGGCATGCATCGCATGCATCGTCGGACGAACGCGACGGGCAACACCGCGGAAAATTTTTCACCGAGTGCACGCCAGACCCTCACGAACGACTCACGTCAGAAATCCGGCGCGTGTGCAGATGAGCGAGCATTGGATGCGAGTTCGATCGTTGCCGCCGATACGCCTACCGCATCGACGTGCGAGCAGCGGCATCGCCGTCGACAGACCGACCGACGCACTCCTGTCCCAGACCGAACTGCCGACGGCGTGGCATTGTCACACCGAGATCGTGCCTCGCTGGCGCCAGCGCGCCAAAAAAAATGGCCGCTCTGAGAGCGGCCATCGGATGCCGGCGGCAACGAAACCGGATCAGTGCTCGTCGTCTTCGAGCAGCTCCGCATAGTCGTCCGGGTCCAGCAGGTCGTTGAGTTGTTCCTTGTCGTCGATCTCGACGACGAAGATCCAGCCTTCGCCATAGGCGTCTTCGTTGATGGTTTCCGGCTTGTCGCTCAACGCGCTGTTGACCTCGACGACGGTGCCGCTGACCGGGCTGTAGACGTCGGAGGCGGCCTTGACCGATTCCACCACCGCAGCGCCGTTGCCGACCTGCACGGTGTCGCCGACGCCCGGCAGTTCGACGTACACCAGGTCGCCCAGCAAGCCCTGCGCGTGGTCGGAAATGCCGACGGTCACGCGGCCGTTGCTTTCGATGCGGGCCCACTCGTGGGATTTGAGGAACTTGAGGTCGCCAGGGATCTCGCTCATGGGTGTGCTCCGGGAAAGATGAGGGTTGGGGACAGGTGGTTAGTTTAGACCGCGCGACGAGACAGGTGCACGCGCCAGTGTGGTGGCGGGTGATGCGGACGCGGCACCGTGCGCAGGATGCACGGCGTCGCACGCTTCAGTCGCCGAGCACGCCGGGCTGTGCCTGGCCATCGCGAACGAACGGAAATTTCACCGCGCGCAACGGCACCTGCTTGCCACGGATGTCCACGCGTAGCTGATCGATGCTGCCGGCCGGCACGCGCGCGAAGGCGATCGCCTTGCCGAGCGTCGGCGAGAACGTGCCGGACAGAATCTCGCCTTCGCCACTGGCGGTGAACACCGCCTGGCCATGTCGCAGCACGCCCTTGTCGTCCATCACCACACCGATCAACTGACGCGGTGCACCCTGCGCCTTTTGCGACTCGAGCACACGGCGACCGATGAAGTCGCGTCCTTCGTCCAGGGCAATCGTCCAGGCCAGCGCGGCTTCGTAGGGGGTGACCGCATCGTCCATGTCCTGCCCGTAAAGATGCATTCCCGCTTCCAGACGCAAGGTGTCGCGTGCGCCCAGACCTGCTGGCTTGACGCCCTGCGCGAGCAATGCATTCCAGAACGCGACGGCGGCCTCCTGCGGCAACACGATTTCGAAACCGTCTTCGCCGGTGTAGCCGGTGCGCGCAAGAAACAATTCGATGCCATCGCGCGAACGCGTTTGCAGTGCAGCGAAACGGCCGAGCTTGCTCGCCGCTGCGGTGTCGGCCGGGTCCAGCAGGTCGATGACATTGGCGCGTGCGTTGGGGCCTTGCACGGCGATCATCGCGAAGTCGCTGCGCTCTTCCACGCGCACATCGAAGCGTACGGCCTGCTCGCCGATCCACTGCAGATCTTTTTCGCGGGTGGCGGCATTGACCACCAACCGGAAGAAGTCTTCGCTCATGTAATAGACGATGAGGTCGTCGATCACCCCACCCTGCGGATTGAGCATGCAGGTGTACAGCGCCTTGCCGCAGACCTTGAGCTTGTCCACCGAGTTGGCGAGCAGGTCGCGCAGAAACGCGCGTACGCGCGCACCGTGCAAATCGACCACGGTCATGTGGCTGACGTCGAACATGCCGGCGTCGCGGCGCACTTGGTGGTGCTCGTCCAACTGCGAGCCATAGTGGATCGGCATGTCCCACCCGCCGAAGTCGACCATCTTGGCGCCGAGCGCACGATGGGTGTCGTTGAGGATGGTCTTCTGGGTCATGAGCGCCGGTCCAAGGAAAGACGCTCATTATCCCCGTCCTGCCGCGCCTGGGGAACGGCGTGCGCGCAGCAGCGCGATTACGCTGATTGGAGAACAGTGACGCAGCGCGATGCTACGCCGCGCTGCAACAATGCGGACATTGGCAGCGCAACATGTGCCCTGCCCGCGGACGTCAGCTGACCGGCTGCACCAGCAAGGTCATGCCATCGACACCGACGATGCGCACCGGCGTGCCGGCCGGCAGATCGGGACCGGCGACCACCCAGAACGCATCGTCGACCTTGACGCGCCCGCGACCATCGTCGATGGCCTGATCGAGCAACACGCGACGGCCGATCAACTGCTCGGCACGTCGATTGAGCAACGGGCGATCACTCTCACGGCCCTTGCCGCGACACCAGGTGCGATACACCTGCACCGAGACGAAGCTGAGCACCACGAACGCCACGATCTGCACCAGCAACGCGATGTCCGGCAACACCAGCACCAACACGCACACCACTGCGGCAGCGATCCCCATCCACAGCAGGAAGGCACCCGGCACCAAGGTCTCGGCCGCAATCAGCAGCAGCGCCAGCACTGCCCAGACCGCCACATCCCAGCGCATCGCTCAGCCTCCTGCGCGCGGCGGTAACGGCGGCACGCGCACGGCAGGTGCGTCGGGCTTGCTAATCGCTTCCTTGGCCAACTCGGCGATGCCGGCGATCGAGCCGATGATGCCACTGGACTCCATCGGCATCAGCACGAACTTCTGGTTGGGCGCGGTGGCCAGCGCCTTGAACGCTTCCACATACTTCTGTGCGACGAAATAATTGATCGCCTGCACACTGCCGTTGGCGATCGCGTCGGACACCACCTGGGTGGCGCGCGCCTCCGCTTCGGCCAGACGTTCACGTGCTTCGGCGTCGCGGAAGGCGGCTTCCTTGCGGCCTTCGGCTTCGAGCACGGCGGCCTGCTTCTCGCCATCGGCGCGCAGGATTTCCGATTGACGCGAGCCCTCGGCTTCGAGGATCTGCGCTCGCTTTTCGCGCTCGGCCTTCATCTGCCGCGCCATCGAATCGATCAGGTCGCGTGGCGGCTGGATGTCGCGAATTTCGATCCGCGTCACCTTGATGCCCCACGGGTTGGTGGCCTGGTCGACCACGCTGAGCAACTGCGCATTGATGGTTTCGCGCTGGCTGAGCGATTCGTCCAGATCCATCGAACCGATCACGGTGCGGATATTGGTCTGCACCAGCGCGATCGAGGCGATTTCCAGATTGGACACTTCATAGGCGGCCTTGGCCGCATCCAGCACCTGGAAGAACACCACCCCATCCACGCGCACCACCGCGTTGTCCTTGGTGATGACGTCCTGGCTGGGGACATCCAGCACCTGTTCCATCATGTTGATCTTGCGGCCCACGCCGTAGACCACCGGCACCAGAAAGTGCAGCCCCGGGCTCATGGTGTGGGTGTAGCGGCCGAAGCGCTCCACCGTCCACTGGTAGCCCTGCGGCACCATGCGCACGGTTTTGAACAAGACAACGACGCCTGCAACCACCACGACGATGGCGAGAAAAGAAGTCGGAAACATCTGCAGCCCCTTGCGTCTAGTGGATCTATCCCTGCCTGAGTATGCCTCAGCGCTCCCGATGCCTAAGAGCAGCCAACAAAACGACTGCGCTCACCGCCAGGCGGACGCGGCCGGTACTCGGAATCGGCATGTACCACGCGCACACTGCGGTTCTGCGTGCGCTGTCCGCACCCACCTGGCGACTGCTTGCTACGTTTTGTTAGCCGCTCCAATGCCAGCCTCGTGCATGACAGGTGCAGCCGCTGCGGGCGGCAACTGGACAACACCGGCAACGTGCGCGCGTTTGCGCAAGCGCAGTCAGGCGCTACGCGGTGCGAACATGATGATCGCCATGCCGAACAGGCAGCAGACGGCGCCGAGCAGATCCCAGCGCGTCGGCGTCACGCCATCCACCCACCACAACCACAGCCCAGTGCGCTGGCAATATAGACGCCGCCATAGGCCGCATACACGCGACCGCTCGCGTCCGGATGCAAGCTCAACAGCCACACGAAGCTGGCAAGGCGTAGCGCGGTGGGCAACAGCAGCCACACGCTGCCGCCGTTGCGCAGCCAGAGATAAGGAAGGTAGCAACCGACCAGCTCGGCGAGCGCCGTCGCGGCAAACAGCAACAGCGTGGTCGGCGCGAGGTTCATGCGGAACGTGGCGTGTCGGAGTCCGAGCTGTCGAGGGCGGAGTGATTGCCATCTGCGCTGTGGGCCACTTGGCCGACAACTGCCCGGTGACAGGCGCCAGGGTGGTGCACGGACGGTGCGCAGGGAAGAGGCGCTTGCGAGGCCGGTGCATCGCTCCCGGAACTGGCGATGGCTGGACCATCGCCAGCCTGCACATCGCGACTGCGCTCATTACGTTTGACCTGTTGCCACAGCGCTTCCTGCTCGCTCAGCGACAACGCATTCAAGGCAGTGCCGGTCGCATGCGCCTGCGCTTCCATCGCACGGAAGCGGCGTTCGAACTTCAGATTGGCGTGCCGCAGCGCGGCGCCGACATCGACCTCGGCATGCCGCGCCAGATTGGCGCAAACAAACAACACATCGCCCAGTTCGTCTTCCAGCCGGGCCTGGTTGTCGGCCACCGGGCCGCGTGCGAACTCCACACGCAGTTCTTCGATTTCTTCCTGCAATTTTTCCAGCACCGGCACTGGCCCAGGCCAATCGAAACCGACCCGTGCCGCACGCGATTGCAGTTTGGTGGAGCGCTGCCATTCCGGGAGCCCACGCGCGACGCCGGCGAGTGCGGAGTCGTCCTGGTTGCCGGCAGCGCGACGTTCTTCGCGCTTGATCTGCTCCCAGTTGACGCTCACCGCCTGTGCATCGGGCACCTGTTGCGCAGCGAACACATGCGGGTGGCGGCGCACCAGTTTGTCGCTGAGCGTGGCGACCACGTCGGCGAAGCCGAATGCCCCCTGCTCGGCTGCCATTTGCGCATGGAAGACCACCTGCAGCAACAAATCTCCCAACTCGTCGCGCAGGCCTGCCAAGTCGTTGCGGTCGATCGCATCGGCCACTTCGTAGGCTTCTTCGATGGTGTACGGCGCAATGCTGGCGAAGGTCTGCTGCACATCCCAGGGGCAGCCGTGTTCGCGATCGCGCAGGCGCGCCATCAACTGCAGCAGCTGCTGGATGTCGCCGGTGGGCGGGGTCTGAGACATCGTGTATTCCTGGAACCTTTAAGAATGCGTGCGCTAGCGGCGGCCTATCGCACGCGCTGCACAGCAGATGTCATCGCGTGCTGCAGGGCGACCGGGCATACAACTGCGCGCGGGTACCGAAGTGTTCCTTTCAGGTCGTCCGCATCCTGCGCAGCAACGCCGTGGCCACAGCAGTCGACGCAGCCGTGGCAGCGCGGCGTGCCAGCAGCCCGACTTCGCGCGCCGTTCTCCACACGCACGGCTCAGGCCAACCAATTGCGCCAGGGCAGATTAGGATCGCCCAGCGCAATGAAGTCGCCATTGAGCAAGGTGTCGCGGCGGTTATAGCGAAACGGTTTGCCGCTGGTGCAGGCCAGCAATACGCCACCGGCCGCATGCAGCACGCACTGGCCGGCGGCGGTATCCCACTCGGAGGTGGGGCCGAAGCGCGGATACACGTCCAGGTTGCCTTCGGCGATGCGGCAGAACTTCAACGACGACCCTTGCGCAACCACGTCGATCTCGCCCATGCGATCCAGCGCGGCGGTAGTACGCGCGTCGCGGTGCGAACGGCTGGCGGCCACCCGTAACGGCGTGGCCGCCGGGGTGCGCGTGTGCAGCATCTCGTCGCGGTCGCCATCGCGGCGGAACGCGTTCTCGCCGCGTGCGGCATACCAGACACGCCCGTCGACCGGCGCCTGCACCACCCCAAGCACCGGCGCGCCCATATGGATGAGTGCGATATTGACGCTGAACTCGCCGTTGCGCTTGACGAACTCGCGGGTGCCATCGAGCGGATCGACCAGCCAGTAACTGGTCCAGTACTGGCGTTCTTCCCAGGCCACGTGCGCGGATTCTTCCGACAACACCGGCACGTCTGGAGTCACCCGGCGCAGACCTTCGACGATGACGCGGTGAGCGGCCAGGTCGGCCTGGGTCAGCGGGCTGGCGTCGTCCTTGAGCTCCACCGCGAAGTCCTGCGCATAGACCTCCATGATGGCGGCGCCGGCATCGCACGCGATGGCAATCACGGTTTCGCGCAGCTCCATCGGAATGCGGATCATGGGTTGCGCTCCAGCCACTCGCGCGCAATGAACAAGGCGGCCAGCGAGCGGCCTTCGGAGAAATCTTCGCGCAGCATCAATTCGTCCAGGCGTGCGATCGGCCACGGCACCACGTCCATCTCTTCCGGCTCGTCGCCGACCAGGCGCTCGGGGTAGAGGTCGCGTGCCAGTACCAACCAGGATTGGTGACTCATATAAGTGGGAGCGAGCGTCATCGCGCGCAGCACCTGGACCTGGCGTGCGCCGTAGCCGGCTTCTTCCTTGAGCTCGCGGTCGGCGGCCTGCTCGGGCGTTTCGCCCGCATCGATGCGGCCCTTGACCAGACCCAGCTCGTAGCGATGCACGCCGGCGGCGTATTCGCGCACCAGCAGCACGGTCTGCGCATCGAGCATCGGCACCACCACCACGGCCCCGTGGCCTTGGCTGAGTTGACGTTCGTAGATGCGGCGCTGCCCGTTGGAAAATTCCAGATCCAGCCGCTGCCGACGGAACGGCCCGTCGCCCAGATCGGTGATTTTGTGGATGGTCGGCAGGCGCAAGCTCATGCGTCGCACGCAGCCGCAAAGCGGGCCGATAGAATAGGCAGATGCATCGACATGTCCATGAACCCGAAATCCTAGCAGACCCTGCAGCCGCACAAACTGCCGAACATTGGCGGCAACGCGATCTTGCGGTGGTGTGGCATCCCTGCACGCAGATGCGTGAGCACCCGCACACGCTGCCGCTGGTGCCGATCGCGCGCGGCGAAGGTGCGTGGCTGGTCGGCCATGACGGCCGACGCTATCTGGACGCAGTGAGCAGTTGGTGGACCAACCTGTTCGGCCATACCGAACCGCGCATCGGCGCGGCCATCGCGCGCCAGGCCGGCGAACTGGAGCAGGTCATGCTGGCAGGCTTCACGCACACCCCAGCCGTGCAACTGGCCGAGCAGCTCCTGGAAATCGCGCCACGCCAGGCAGGACGCGCGCCATTGTCCAAGGTGTTCTATGCCGACAACGGATCGGCCGGCGTGGAAGTGGCGCTGAAGATGGCCTTCCACTCCTTCCACAATCGTGGCGAGCACCGGCGCACGCGCTTCATTGCGCTGGAGAACGGTTATCACGGCGAAACCATCGGCGCACTGTCGGTTGGCGACATCCCGCTGTATCGGCGCGTGTATGCACCGCTATTGCTGGAGTCAATGTTCACACCCTCGCCCGATGCGTATCTGGCCGAGCCCGGGCAGAGCGCCGAAGACTACGCACTGCAGGCCGCCGATGCGCTGCAGGCGTTGTTCGAGCAATCGCCCGGCGAAATCTGCGCACTGATTCTGGAGCCGCGCGTGCAGTGTGCGGGCGGCATGCGCATGCACCACCCGGCGTATCTGCGGCGTGCACGTGCGCTATGCGATGCCCATGGCGCGTTCTTGATCGCCGACGAAATCGCTGTCGGCTTCGGCCGCACCGGCACCCTGTTCGCCTGCGAACAGGCCGGCGTAATGCCCGACCTGTTGTGCCTGTCGAAGGGGCTCACCGGCGGCTTCCTGCCGTTGTCGGCGGTCCTGGCCACACAGCAGTTATACGACGCCTTTCTGGACGATTCGCGCGAGCGTGCGTTCCTGCATTCGCACAGCTACACCGGCAACCCGCTGGCATGTGCGGCGGCGCTGGCGACGTTGAAGATCTTCGCTGACGACGACGTGATTGCGCGCAACCAACCCATCGCCGCGCGCATGAGCGAGCTCGCTGCGCAAATCGGCGAACACCCGGCCGTGGCGGACGTGCGCCAGGCCGGCATGATCGTGGCATTCGAACTGACCCGGGGCGGCGACAAGCGCACGCCGTTTGCGTCTGCCGCACGCGTTGGCCTGAAGGCGTATCGCGCGGCGCTCGACAAGGGGGTGGTGCTGCGCCCGCTCGGCGATGTGCTGTACTGGATGCCGCCGTATTGCGTGGACGAGGCGCAACTTGCGCTGCTGGCCGACACCACCCGCCACGCCATCGCCGAGGCCGTTGCATGCGCCTGACCCGCTCCCACGTCGCGTTACCACTGCACTGCGACCAGGAAGTGGCGCTGCCGGAAGAATCCGCCAATCACCTGCTGCGCGTGCTACGGCTGCGCCAGGGCGATGCCTGCATCCTGTTCAACGGCGACGGCAGCGACTACCACGCGCGCATCACGGTGGCGGGCAAGCGCGACGCACGTGCGCTGGTCGAACGCGTGGAACCGCTCTCCAACGAATCGCCGCTGCGGATCACCTTGATGCAAGGCATCGCACGCGGCGAGAAGATGGATCTGATCCTGCAGAAAGCCACCGAGTTGGGCGTTGCGGCGATCGTGCCGGTGATTGCCGAGCGCACCGAGGTGAAGCTCGACGCCGCGCGCACGGAAAAACGCGTGGCGCACTGGCGCAGCGTGGTGGTCTCGGCTTGCGAGCAATCCGGGCGTGCACGTCTTCCCAGCGTGGCCACGCCGCTGGGTCTGCAGGACGCGGCGCAGGCCAGCGACACGCACGCGCTACGGCTGACCCTGGACCCGCAGGGCGAGCATCGCCTGGGCACGTTGGCATCGAGCATCCCGCAACACATTGTCGTGGCGATCGGGCCGGAAGGCGGCTGGTCGCCACGCGATCGCGCCACCCTCGCCGAGGCCGGTTTCAGCGGCCTGCAGCTAGGGCCGCGCATTCTGCGCACCGAAACGGCGGGGCTGGCGGCGATTGCGGCGCTGCAGTCGCGGTTCGGGGACCTGTAGCGCCACGACATCGTGGCAGCGTCCCCGGGCGCGACGGGGCGTTATCGGCAACGCCTCGTCGCGCCCGGGTGCGCTCTTACGGGAATGCGGGAAGTTGCTCGGCATTGCGTCGTCCGTTGCAGGTCGACGGCTCGGTCCACTGCGTCCCGGCCTGACAGCCGCGCTGGCTCGTAGCAGCGCATCTGGGCGCGACCTGGCGTTTATCGGCAACGCCTCCTCGCGCCTGGATGCGCTCCTACCGCGATGCGGAGTTGATCGATCCGGTGCAGCGGGCGTGCTGCACCTGCCGATATGCCAGCGCTCAGCGGCCGTGCAGCAGAAACCAGCTGGCCGCACCGATGACGCCGAGCTGGCCGTGCTCGACGATGCTCACCGGCACCTGTTCCAGCGCCGGACGCAACGCGCCCTTGTCGAGCAGGCGTGCGACGAAATCGCTTTCAGCGATAAAGCCGGCGATCTGCGGCAGGAAGCCGCCAGCCAGATAGACACCGCTACGCACGCCATACAGCAGCATCAGGTCGCCGACCACGCTGCCCATGAACCCGCAGAACGCCTGCAAGGCATCGTGCGCCAGTGCATCGTTGCCAGCCAATGCGGCAGCGGTGATCTCGGCGGGGTTGGCATGCAGCACAGCGTCGCCGCGCAGTGCGCCCAGCGCGGTGTACAGATTCAACAGGCCCGGGCCGGACAACAGCGTCTCGGTGCACACGTGGGTACGCGTGCGCCGCAGTTCCTGCAGCAGTTCCACTTCCAGATCGCTGGCAGGTGCCAGGGCCGCGTGGCCAGCCTCGGTCGGCAGCACTACCGGGTGGGCACCGTGGGGAATCCACAGCGCCGCACCCAGGCCCGTCCCCGGACCGAGCACCAACGCCGGGCCCGCGGCGCCTTGCGCGGGGCCCGACAACTGCATGACCTGGTTGCCGCTCATGTAATTGGCCGCGTAGGCGACCGCTTCGAAATCGTTGACCAGATACAAGGCCTGCATGCCCAGCTGGCGGCGAATCTGTTCGGGGGCCAGCACCCAGGGCAGATTGGCGGTGATCACGCTGCCGTCGTCCAATGCGTAACCGGCGCTGGCGATCACGCCACGGCGCACCGGCGCGCAGCCCACCTCCGCGAAGAAGGCGGCCATGATCTCGGCAAGACCCGGATACTCGGCGCAACGGTACTTGCGATAGTCCAGCACAGTGACTGGCTTGCCTGCGTCATTGCTTTCGCACACCAGCGCCAGGCGCACGTGCGTCCCGCCCACATCGGCGGCAACGAAGGTTTCGGGGCGCGGAAAGGCCACCGCTTCCATTGGACTGCTTGCGCTCACGCATTCTCCTGATCTGTGGCGACGCCTGGCGTCGTCGCCCGTTGTCCGACGAACGGCAAACGGGGTAGACAACGTTGTCAGCAATCGTCCTGTAACGCAACTGTGGCAATCGCGAATCGACCCAAATCAGGCAACACGCGTCATTCGCCAAAAATCCGCTTGCTTCACGGCGATTCCTGCATAAAATCAGAGCGGCAGGATGCCGTTTCCGCGTTCACGATGGAACACTCCGATAGTAGCAGTCGCGCTGCAAAGAGTATTGCGCAGGCGCCGCAGCAAAAACGAAGCTACCTCATGAAAATGCTGCATTGCAGCGCAATCGCAGCAACACCAGAGATCTATGACGATGTGTTGACAACGCTGTCAGCGCTACGCGAGACTCGATCCAAATCGGGGTTCTGGCAGGAGGGGCCATGGACTGTTCGGTACTCAAGAACGGGCATTCCCTCGTCCGGCATTCCAGATTCGTGAGTTGTGCATCGCCTGACGTTGCCACTCACAGATGTGTGTTTAGCTCCAGCGCTTCACCGCACGGGGGACACCTCCTTAACCACGCGAATCGCATGCACCTGCTTCGGGAGAAGCGCGCCAGCGGACGTATCGCGATCGGTCAGGGCGTGTTGTTTTGCCGGCCACGCCGAGCGCGTTGCGCCCTACTACTACAGGGCAGCGCGCTCACAGCATTAACCAATGAGGTTTAGCCATGCATAGCCGCACCACGACGTTAGCACTCTGTATCACCGCCGCTCTGTACTGCTCCGGCTCTGCAATGGCTGCCGGACAAGAACAACAAGCCCCAGCCAGCACGCCGTCGGCCACCACCCAGCTGGACACCATCACCGTCACCGGCTACCGCGCCTCGCTGGAGAAGAGCCAGTCGGTCAAGCGTGCGGCCAACTCGATCGTCGATGCGATCAGCGCCGAAGACATCGGCAAGTTCCCGGACACCAATGCGGCCGAATCGCTGGCGCACATTCCGGGCATCAGCGTCGACCGCCAGTTCGGCGAAGGCGAAAAGGTCAGCATCAACGGCACCGACCCGGCCTTGAACCGCGTGCTGCTCAACGGCCAGACCATCGCCTCGGGCGATTGGGGCGGCAATCCCAGCGACACCAGCGGCCGCACCTTCAACTACACCCTGCTGTCGCCGGAAATCATCGGCCTGATGGAGGTCTACAAGACCCCAGAAGCGCGTATCGACGAAGGCTCGATCGGCGGCACCGTGATCGTGCATACCCGCAAGCCGCTGGATCTGCCCAAGAACACCATCCGCGGCTCGGTTGGCTACAACTACAACAACCGCTCGAAAGAAGGTAACCCGCGTGGTTCGGCCTTGTGGAGCTGGAAGAACGACGACGAAACCTTCGGCGCGTTGATTTCGGCCACGCACGACAAGCAGGACCTGGCGCGCGCCGGTATCGAATACTTCGGCTATACCACCGGCGACAAGATTCCGCCGACCGCCACGATCACTGGCGACGGCAGCAACGTCGCCACCGCACGCGTCCCGGCCGGCATCAGCAGCGCGTTCTTCCAGCAAACCCGCGAGCGCAACGGCTTGCAGGGCGCGTTGCAGTGGAAGCCGGACGAGAACAACGAATTCAATCTGACCGGCATCTACATCAAGGGTAAATACAACAACTACAGCCAGGCGCGCTACGTGTGCCCGGCCTGCAACGACGATCTGAAAAAGGTGACCCGCGCCAATGTGGAGAACGGCGTGGTCACCTCGGCCACGGTGTCCGACAACACGCAGGGCGGCGTCAATGACCAGCCGTATGCGCAGATGGACACCAACTACCGCGAGAGCACCGTCACCACCAAGAGCCTGAACCTGCGGCACGACTGGTCGGGCGAGAAGTGGGTGTTCACCACCCAGATCGGCGATACCGAGGCCACCGGCGGCAAGAACCCCGAATACCTGATGAAGTATCTGATGCAGGATGGCGGGTACAACTATGCCTTCGACGGCCGCAATACCGCGGTGAACTACGACAACGGCGGCGCGGCCAACTGGGCGCTTCCGGGCAATCCGGCCGGACTGGCTCCGGGCCAGCAAGGCAAGATTCCGGGCACCGATACCGACATCATGCAGGCGGGCGGCATTTACTACCAGAAGAGCAAGGACCAGGAAAAATACTTCCAGTGGGATGCGTCGCGCGATCTGGCGCTGGGCCCGTTCAACAAGCTGCAGTTCGGCTACAAGTACATCAATCACGACAATGGCGTGGACGCACGCGGCAACCGCATCAACACCACCGACCCGGTTTCGTTGACGCAGTTCAACCCCGGTACGACGCAGAGCAGCCTGTACGACGGCCTGGGCGCCAGCGGCGATCTGACCACCTGGCCGACTGCCGATCTTGCTGCTGTGCGTCGTTATCTGCTCTCGCAGCCGCAGGGGCCATACAGCATCGACCACGGCGCCTCGTTCGACGTGAAGGAAATCACTCAGAACGTCTACACCCAGTTGAACTTCGAGTCCGGCCAGTGGCGCGGTAACGTCGGCGTGCGCCTGCTCGATACGACCGACAAGTCCGAATATTGGCAAAGTGCCGACAATGGCGATAGCTACTCTCGCGTTGCCGAGACGCACGAGTACCGCAAAGCGCTGCCGAGCTTCAACGTGGCCTACGACGTGACCGACGATGCCGTGCTGCGCTTCTCGGTCGCCAAGGTCATGGCACGTCCACGTTATGCCGATCTTGCCGGGTCGTTCACCGTCAACAGCGGCAACGGCAATCTGACTGCCAGCGGCGGTAATCCGGACCTGAAACCATACGAGTCGACCAACTACGACCTGGCCGCCGAGTGGTATTTCGCCCCGTCGAGCATGTTGTCGGGTGAGGTGTTCTATCGCGACATCAGCTCGTACATCGTCAGCACCACCGTGGGTGAGCAACGTCCGGCAACTAACTTGAACCGAGCTGGTCTTTATCAGGTAACTACCCCCACCAACGCGTCCGACGCCAAGGTCAAGGGCGCATCGATCAACTACCAGCAGACCTTCGGCCTGGGCTTCGGCTTGCAGGCGAACTACACCTATGCCAAGGCCGACGCCAGCACCGGTTTGAACCTGCCCTACCTGTCGCGCGACACCTACAACGTGATCCCGTACTGGGAACATGGCGACTGGACGGTGCGCGTCAACTACAGCTACCGCTCCAAGTACTTCACCCAGCTGGGGCGGCTGGCATCGGAAGACTTCGCAGACAGCTACAAGCAGCTGGATCTGACCGCCTCGTATCAGATCACCGATTACATGGGTCTCACCTTCGGCGCCACCAACCTGCTGGATTCCACGTATAAGTTGTACAGCGGAACCAGGGACACCCCGACGGCGTTCTACAAGAACGGCCGCGGCTACCAGGCCCAGCTGAACTTCAAGTTCTGATGTAGCGAGAGCGCGCCACCGCCCCTCCACGGTGGCGCGCTTTTTTTTTGACCTGTCCGCTGTCTGCAGCGGCAGGTCGTTGTTGCACCAAGGAGTGGTACTGGCCACGCCCCTTCGCCGCCGAGGGAGCATGGCCAGATCCGCTTTTGCCATCCACGCGCGGCTGCACCATGACCGATGCGTTTCGCTTACAGGAGTGCAGTTCCCATGACGCCCGATAGCCGCCAGTTCGCGGCTCCCTCCCGCCGCCACGTCGGAGCTGCACCCAGGACCCGCATGCTTGCATTCGCTCTAGTGCTCGCGCTGCCGGCGTTGCAGGTCCATGCGGCGCAATCGCCGACCGCCCCGACCGCCACCACGCTCAGCCCTGAAGTCATCGACCAGCAGTGGCTCGATGCCACCGCTGCCTATGCGCCCGAACGCGAGCGCCTGGTGCGCGAAGCCGAAGCCGGCGCACGCAAGGGCCCGTTCCGCCCCGACTGGGCGGCACTGAAGGCATATCAATCGCCGGCGTGGTACGACAACGCCAAGTTCGGCATCTTCATCCACTGGGGCGTGTTCTCGGTGCCGGCATTCGGCAGCGAGTGGTATTCGCGCAACATGTATCTGGAAGGTTCCAAGGAATTCGCCCATCACGTGGCCACCTACGGCCCGCAGGCGAGCTTCGGCTACAAGGATCTGATTCCCAAGTTCACCGCGCCCAAGTTCGACCCGAATGGCTGGGCCAAGCTGTTCCGCGCGTCCGGCGCGCGCTATGTGGTGCCGGTGGCCGAGCACCATGACGGCTTTGCGCTGTACGACTCCAAGTTGTCCGACTGGACGGCGATGAAGATGGGGCCCAAGCGCGACCTGCTGGGCGAATTGTCCAAGGCCATTCGCGCGCAGGGGCTGCATTTCGGGTTGTCCTCGCACCGCGCCGAGCACAACTGGTTCTTCGACGGCGGGCGCACATTCGATTCGGACGTCAACGACCCGCGTTACGCCGCGCTGTATGGTCCGGCGCAGGTGCGTCTGCCCGGCAAGGACGATGCCGATGTGGCCAACGACTGGACGCCGGTCTCGCAGGCCTGGCTGGACGATTGGCTGGCGCGCACGACCGAGTTGATCGATACCTATCAACCGGACCTGATCTATTTCGATTGGTGGATTGCGCACCCCACGTTCCGTCGCAGCCTGCCGACGATGCTGGCGTATTACTACAACCAGGGCGCGGCGCGGACCGAGGCCGATCGCGGCGTGGTGGTGAACTACAAGCTCGGCGCATTTCCCGAAGGTGCAGGCACGCTGGATATCGAGCGTGGCCAGCTCACCGGCATCCATCCCACGCATTGGCAAACCGACACCTCGGTCAGCAACGCCTCGTGGGGTTACATCGAAAACGACACCTACAAGTCGCCCACCTTCATCATCCACATGCTGGCCGATGTGGTGGCCAAGAACGGCAACCTGATGCTCAACATCGGCCCGCGGGCGGATGGCTCGATCCCGGATACCGAGCGCGGCATCCTGCTGGCGATCGGCAAGTGGCTCAAGACCAACGGCAGCGCGATCTACGACAGCAAGCCCTGGCGCGTCTACGGCGAAGGCCCCACCGAAGTGGTGGGCGGCACCTTCCAGGACATCAAGACCAAACCCTACACGGCCGAGGATTTCCGCTTCACCACGCGCGATGGCGCGCTGTATGCAATCGAACTCGGTTGGCCGCGTCGTGGCGAAGCCGTGATTCGCTCGCTCAACACCGCCGATGGCGTGCGCGCTGTGACCTTGCTGGCCAACGGCAAGAAGATCCCGTTCGAACAACGCGCCGACGGACTGCATCTGCGCCTGCCGGTCAAGCCGGTTGGCGGGAGCGCCTACGTCTTGCGCATCGACCTTTCCTCTCCCACTCCCTGACGGATGTTGTCTTTCATGAGTAAGCGATTGACCTGGATAGTGCTTGCGCTGGCATTTGCCTGCGCCCCGGCCCTGGCCAAAAATCCCACGGCGTTGTTCTATCTGATGAACACGCAGAAATCGACCAACTCGTTCATTGCCAACATCGACAAGATCGATGTGGTGGTGCCCACCTGGTACGGCGTGGACCAGAATGGCCTGGTCAACGGCACTCCCAACATGTATCTGTACGACATCGCCAAGCAGCACAAGCTGCGGGTGATGCCGATCCTGTCGATGACCACCGGTCGCGAAGGATTCCACAAGCTGATGCATGACGAAGCCGCCAAGAAGCGCATGATCGAATCGCTGCTGATTCACGGCAAGCAGCACAAGTACTACGGCTTCCAGTTCGATTTCGAAAACATCGCCTGGACCGACCGCGACGCTTACACGCTGATGGTCAAGCAGACCGCCGACGCGCTGCACAAGGCCGGCTTCAAGATGTCGGTCGCCGTGGTGCCGAATGCACCGGGCTATGCCGAAGGCGGCCAGTTTTCCAAGTGGATGTGGGAATACTGGCGTGGTGCGTACGACCTGAAGGCGCTGGGCCAGGCGGTGGATCTGGTCAGCCTGATGACCTACGACCAGCACACCCGCTGGACCACGCCCGGCCCGGTCGATGGCATGGTGTGGATGAAGAAGCATCTGGATTACGCCATCACCCAGGTGCCGAAAGACAAGCTCTCGCTGGGTATCGCCACCTACGGCTACCGCTGGTACACCGGCAACCCGGTGAAGGAAGACGGCACCGAGGCGTCGAATATTTCGGCAACGTATATCGATGCGGACGAGTCTTTCCCGCTGGCGCTGGAACAGAACGCCACCGTGCAGTGGGATCCGGTCGAGCAGGAATCGTGGTTCTACTTCTATCGCGACGACATGCGCGAGTGGGTGTTCCGCCCGGACGCACGCAGCTTCAAGGCGCGCTACGAGCTGACCAAGCAGTACGGCCTGGAAGGTTTCAGCTGCTGGGTGCTGGGCGCCGAAGACCCGAAGGTGTGGGACGAGTTGCCGACTGCGCAGCGCTAAGCGCAGCCAACAACACGACTGCGCAGTGGCTAGGCGGACGCGGCCGGTGTTCGGAATCGGCATGTGCCACGCGTACATTCCGGTTCTAGGCACGCCGTCCACGCCCCGCTGAAAACTGCGCGCGACGTTTAGGTCGCCGCTCCAACTGAGATGACGCACCACCGCACGCAGTCACGGGCGCGGCTAGCACTGGAATCGGGCTGCATGTATTGCACCGCGGCTCCTGCGCTATCGGCGCCCGTTTTGCAGCGACCGATGACGTTGTCTTGGTCGCTCTACAACGCAGTCGCCAGGCTGCGCCGCGGGACCAAGCGTGGGCCCGTCACTGCGCCTTCCG
This sequence comes from Xanthomonas oryzae pv. oryzae, assembly GCF_004136375.1. Lineage (NCBI taxonomy): Bacteria > Pseudomonadati > Pseudomonadota > Gammaproteobacteria > Lysobacterales > Lysobacteraceae > Xanthomonas > Xanthomonas oryzae. The sequence goes on along the minus strand of NZ_CP031697.1, from coordinate 2,191,437 downwards.
ACACGGCTTTGCTACTGTGCGCGGCTGCCGTGTACCGCCGCCACATCGGGATGTAATTGCATGATGTCGAACTCCGCACCCACCGCACGCCCGACAGCAGGCGCGCCGTTGTCCTCGCGCCTGCTTGCGCTCGTGTTCGCAGCAACGTCGCTGGCCGGTTGCGGTCAACGTGTACCTGGCACTCCACCAGCCGCCGCCACGGAGGGCGCACCTGCCGCTGCAGCGGCAAACACCGCGCGTACACCGTTGCCACTGATTCCTGCAGCCGTCGAGGTCAAACGCGGTAGTGGCAGCTTCGTCGTGGGCACCGGTACGGTGATCTCGATCGTGCCTGGCGATGCCGATGCACGTCGCAGTGCCGAACATCTGGCCGATCTGCTGCTGCGCACACGCGGGCTGCGATTGGAAGTGCGCGCCGAAACCAGCGCATCGCCGGGCAGCATCCGCCTGGAGCGCAGCGCGCAGGCGCCGGTAGCGCACAAGGAAGGCTACAGCCTGGAGGTGGATGCCAAGGGCGTGCGCATCGCCGCGCGCGATGGAGCCGGCTTGTTGTATGGCGCAGTCAGCGCCTGGCAATTGATGACACCGGATACGCACAAGGGCGAGGTCCAACTGCCGTCGGTGGCGATCCGCGACTGGCCGCGTTTCAGCTGGCGCGGCCAGCATCTGGATGTGGCCCGGCATTTTCATGATGTGGACACGGTCAAGCATGTGCTCGATACGATGGCCCTGCACAAGCTCAACGTGCTGCATTGGCATCTCACCGATGACCAGGGCTGGCGCATCGAGATCAAGCGCTATCCCAAGCTCACGGAGGTCGGTGCCTGGCGCACGCCGCCGGGCGCGGGAATGGACGGCATACCGCAACGTTATGGCGGCTTCTACACGCAGGAACAGATCAGCGAGATCGTCGCTTACGCCGCGCGCCTGCACATCACCGTGCTGCCGGAGATCGACATGCCCGGGCATGCACAGGCGGCCGTTGCCGCCTATCCCGAAGAGGTGGGCGTCCCCGGTGTGCGCACCCAGGTGGGCGTGGACTGGGGCGTCAACCCGTACCTGTTCAACACCAGCGAACGCAGCCTGACCTTCATCACCAATGTGCTGGATGAAGTGCTGACCTTGTTCCCCTCGACCTACATCCACATCGGTGGCGATGAGGCGGTCAAGGATCAATGGGAAGCCTCGCCGGCGGTGCGCGCACAGATGCGCAAGCTCGGAGTCAAGGACGCGCATGCGATGCAGGGCTGGTTCAACGAACAGCTGGCGGCCTATCTCACCCAGCACGGCCGGCGCATGATCGGCTGGGATGAAATCCTAGAAGGCGGCGTGCCGGCGAGTGCGTCGGTGATGTCGTGGCGCGGCGTCGAAGGTGCGGTCACTGCGGCCAAGCAAGGCCACGACGTGGTGCTTGCGCCGGGCGACTGGCTGTATCTGGACAATCTGCAAACCACGCGCAACGACGAACCGAACGGTCGCCTGACCGTGTTGCCGCTGTCGAAGGTCTATGCATTCGACCCGGTGCCGGCCGGGCTCAGCGCCGAACAGGCCAGGCATGTGCTGGGCGCACAAGGCGCGTTGTGGTCCGAATACATTTCCTCGCGCTGGCATGTAGATCACGCGCTGTTTCCGCGGCTGTCTGCGGTGGCAGAAGTGACCTGGTCGCCCAAGGCGGCACGCAACTGGAACAGCTTCCTGGCGCGTATGCCGGCACAGCTGCAGCGCTACAAGGCGCTGGGCATCGACTACAGCGACGGCGCATTCGCTGCCGATATCGCGCTGGAAAACGGACCCAACCCAGTGCTCGCCGGCGGCCCGGCCAAGGTGGCGCTGAGCACGCAGACTGGGGCGGGCACGCTGCACTACACCATCGATGGCAGCGATCCCACACCGGCATCGCCACGCTACAACGCACCGTTTACGATTCAATTGCCGACCACGGTCAAGGCCACGGCGTTCGATGCCAACGGCACGCCGCTGGCGGCCACGCGAAGCCGCACCTTCGATCGCGCCGGCTTGTTGCGCGTAGACACGCAAGGCTTGCAACACTGCGTCGAAACCGGCGCACTCGGCTTGCGTCTGCCGCTATTGCCGGAGATGACCGCCGCCGACACGCCGGTGTACAACGTCGATCTGTTCCATGCCTGCCGCATGTATCCGCAGGCGCGGCTGGACGGCATCGGCGCCATCCGCATCGACGCCGCACGCCTGCCCAATAACTTCGGCCTGGCGCATGAGCAATCCAAGGTCGTGCAGTACCCGGCCAACACCCGCGGCGGTGAGCTGGAAGTGCGTCAGGGCTGCGATGGCGAATTGATCGCCAGCGTGCAGCTGCCGCGCAGCGACACCCTGGGTGAGCAATTCACGCTGGAAACCGCACTGCCTGCACGCACCGGCATCCACGATCTCTGCCTGCGCTTTACCGCGCCGATTCGTGGCCCGTTGTATGCCATCGGCGCCGTTCAACTGATTGAAACCACCGCGCAGGCGCCCCCCGCCGCCACGCGCTGAGCCATCCCAGGAGAGTTACGCATGCCCCTGTTCCGTCCTCGTTCTGTTCCCGCCGCCGCCCGTCTCGGGCTTGCCCTGGCCTTCGCCATCTCGCAGGCCTGGGCCGCGCCGCCTTCGGCCGTGACGCTGGACGCCGGCTGGCAGGTGCGGCTGGTGCCGGGCCAGGAGCAGGCCAAGACGTATCCGAAAGCAGCGGCGTGGCTGCCGGCCCAGGTGCCGGGTGCGGTGCAGACCGACCTGATCGCCGCCAAGATCGTGCCCGACCCGTTCTATCGCGATAACGAAGGCAGGATCCAGTGGGCCGGCCTGAGCGATTGGCAGTACCAGACCCACTTCAACGTGGATGCGGCCACGCTCAAGCGCGAACACGTGGAGCTGGTGTTCGACGGCCTGGACACGTTTGCCGAAGTCACCCTCAACGGCAAACAACTGCTCAGCGCCGACAACATGTTCCGGCAGTGGCGCGTGGATGCGAAGTCCTTGCTCAAGCGCGGCGACAACGTGCTGGAGGTCAAGCTCTACTCGCCGATCAAGAAGATCCAGCCGTGGCTGGCCAAGCAGCCGTACGCGCTGCCGGGCGCTTATGACTCGGCCTTCGGCGACGAGCCCGAGGCACGCCACAGCTCCACCTATGTGCGCAAGGCGCCGTACAACTTCGGCTGGGACTGGGGCCCGCGCATGGTCAACGCCGGCATCTGGAAGGATGTGCGCGTGGAAGCGTGGGACGCCGTGCGTGTGGATGGGCTGCATATCGCCCAGCAACGCGTGGATGCCGAGAGCGCGCAATTGCAGGCGCAGCTGGAACTGCAGGCCGGCCGCAGCGGCCCGGTGCAGGTGACGCTGGATGTACTGGGCCCGGATGGGCAGAACGTCGGCCAGTTCACCCAGGACGCGGTGGTCGACCCTGGTCAGAACCGCATCGCTCTGGCCGTGCGCATCGCCAAGCCCAAGCGCTGGTTTCCGGCCGGTTACGGCGCGCAAGACCGCTACACCTTCGTGGCCAGCGTGCGCGACGCCGATGGCGACAGCCAACAGATCAAGCGTGTCACCGGCCTGCGTTCGGTGGAGCTGCGCCGCGAAAAAGACACGTTCGGCAAGAGCATGGAGATCGTGATCAACGGCATCCCGATCTTCGCCAAGGGGGCCAACCTGATTCCGCTGGATGCCTTCCCCGCACGCGTGACGCACGACCGCATGCGCAGCACCTTGCAGGACGCGCGCGATGCCAACATGAACATGTTGCGCATGTGGGGCGGCGGACACTACCAGGACGATTATTTCTACGACGTCGCCGACGCGCTGGGCATCATGATCTGGCAGGACTTCATGTTCGGTGGCGCGGTGCCGCCGTACGACGTGGAATTTCGCGAGAACACCCGGCAGGAGGCGATCGAACAGGTCAAGCGGCTGCGCGATCACCCCAGTATCGTGTTGTGGTGCGGCAACAACGAAGTGCAGACCGGCTGGGAAAACTGGGGCGACCGGGTCAAGTTCAAACAATCGGTGGACCCGGAGGAGCGCTCCCGCATCGAACGCGGCATGACCACCCTGTTCGGCACGGTGTTCCGCGAAGTGGTGGCCACCTACGATAGCGACGTGCCGTATTGGGCCACCTCGCCCGGCACCGATTTCGACGGCGCGGCCGACCAGGCCAACGATGGCGACATGCATTACTGGAAGGTCTGGGGCGGCCCTGCCCTGCCGGTCACCGAATACCTCAACGTCACCCCGCGCTTCATGTCCGAATACGGCCTGCAGTCGTTCCCGGATATGCGCACCGTGCGCGCCTTCGCCGAGCCCGGCGACCTGGATCCGGAATCGCCGGTGATGCGTGTGCATCAGAAGTTCGACAAGGGCAACGGCAACAAGCGGTTGATGCTGTACATCCGCCGCGAATTCGGCGAGCCCAAGGATTTCGAAAGCTTCGTCTACCTGAGCCAGCTGATGCAGGCCGAAGGCATCCACATCGCCGCTTCGCATCTGCGCGCTTCGCGTCCGCAGTCGATGGGTTCGCTGTACTGGCAGCTCAACGATGTGTGGCCGGGTGCGTCGTGGTCCAGCGTGGACTACTACGGCCGCTGGAAGGCGCTGCATTACCACGCGCGCCGTTTCTATGCGCCGGAAATGATCGCCGCGCTGCGGAACGACAAGGGCCAGACCGAAGTGTCGCTGGTGTCCGACCGCACCACACCGCTGGCGGCACGCTGGCGCATGCGGGTGATGCGCATGGACGGCAAGGTACTGAGCAAGCGCGAAGACAACGCTAGCGTCAAACCGCTGAGCAGTCTGCAGGTCGGTAACTTCAGCGACAAGCAATTGCTGGGCAGCGCCGATCCGAAGCACACCTATGCCGTGTTCGAGCTCTTCGACGGCAACACGTTGCTGTCACGTGAAATGGTGTTCTTCGCGCCGGCCAAGCAGCTCGCATTGCCGACCGCGAAGATCGATAGCCAGTGGCGCACCGATGGCGATGGCTACGCGCTCACCCTGACCAGCAACACGCTGGCGCGCAACGTGTGGCTATCGTTCGGCGATGTGGATGCCACCCTGTCGGACAACGCCTTCGACCTGCTGCCGGGTGAGCCGCTGACCGTGCATGTGAGCAGCAAGGTGGCGCTGACGCAGCTGCAATCCGCGCTGAAGGTGCGCGATCTGGCTGCCACGCTGGCTGGCGCGCCGCCGGAGCCGGCCGAAGCGAAGTAAAACCGTCAGGAACAGGTCTCAGCAGATGACGCAGCACGCGTAAGTACGCTGCGTCATCCGCGAAGACCACATAGCGCGGTGAGTGCTTCCTGTAACGCGTCGCACATCACCAGTAAGCGATCCAATCATCACTGCCCGCAGCATCACTGCAGGCGACCCAAGAGCAACACGTGACGGCCATGGCCGCCGCGCAGGAGTGAACCGATGTCGTTGTCCGTCTTTCCGTGCCGTCTTGCCGCCGCACTGAGTGTGGGTCTGGCTCTGCCGCTCATCGCTGCACCGGCAGTGTCCGCAAAAAACACCGATGCAACGCCCGAACAACGTGCCGCCGACCTGGTGGCGCACATGAGCCGCGAAGAAAAAGTGGCGCAGGCCATGAACGATGCGCCTGCAATTCCGCGCTTGGGCATCCCCGCCTATGAGTGGTGGAGCGAGGGCCTGCACGGCATCGCCCGCAACGGTTATGCCACGGTGTTTCCACAAGCCATTGGCCTGGCGGCGAGCTGGAATACCCATCTCATGCAGCAAGTGGGCACGGTGGTCTCTACCGAAGCGCGCGCCAAGTTCAACCAGGCCGGTCGCCCGGGCAAGGACCACAAGCGCTACGCCGGTCTCACCATCTGGTCGCCCAACATCAATATCTTCCGCGACCCGCGCTGGGGCCGTGGCATGGAAACGTACGGCGAAGACCCGTTCCTCACCGGACAGATGGCAGTGGGCTTTATCCACGGCCTGCAGGGCGATGACCTCGACCACCCGCGCACGATCGCCACGCCCAAGCACCTCGCCGTGCACAGCGGGCCCGAGCCGGGCCGGCATGGATTCGATGTCGATGTGTCGCCACGCGATGTGGAAGCGACCTATACGCCGGCCTTCCGCGCTGCCATCGTCGAAGGACAGGCCGGCGCGGTGATGTGTGCGTACAACTCGCTGCACGGCACGCCGGCGTGCGCCGCCGACTGGTTGATCAACGGCCGCGTACGTGGCGACTGGGGCTTCAAGGGGTTTGTGGTGTCCGACTGCGATGCGGTGGACGACATGACCCAGTTCCATTATTTCCGCCCGGATAATGCCGGCTCCTCGGCCGCAGCGCTCAAGGCCGGGCATGATCTCAATTGTGGGCATGCCTATCGCGAACTCGGCACGGCGATCGCGCGCGGCGAAGTGGACGAAGCCTTGCTCGACCAATCGCTGGTGCGCCTGTTTGCCGCCCGCTATCGCCTGGGCGAGCTGGAGGCCCCGCGCAAGGATCCTTACGCACGGCTGGGCGCGAAGGATGTCGACAACGCGCAGCATCGTGCGCTGGCCTTGCAGGCGGCGGCCGAGTCGATCGTGTTGCTGAAGAACAATGCAAACACGCTGCCTCTCAACGCCGGCACGCGGCTGGCGGTGATCGGCCCGAACGCCGACGCCCTGGCCGCGCTGGAAGCCAATTACCAGGGCACATCCTCCGCGCCGGTAACGCCGCTGCTGGGCCTGCGCCAACGCTTCGGTGCGCAACAGGTGAGTTATGCGCAAGGTGCGCCGTTGGCCGCTGGCGTGCCGGGCATGATTCCGGAGACTGCACTGCGCAGCGATGGCAAGCCGGGGCTGCGTGGCGAATATTTCGACAACCTCGACATGAGCGGTGCTGCGCGCGTGGTGCGTCAGGACCGCGCGGTGAGCTTCAACTGGGATCAGGTTGCCCCGGCGAAGGGCGTCCCTGCCGACCGTTATGCGGTGCGCTGGAGCGGCGAATTGCTGCCGCCCAGCGCTGGCGATTACACCCTGGCGGTGCGCGTGGCGCGTTGCTTCGATTGCACCGGGCACGACCCGGTGCGCCTATATATCGACGACAAGCTGGTGGTTGCCGGCAATGCCGAAGACAAGCACGTGCCGGCCGGCATGCATAACGCCGATGGCCGCAGCGTGGAAACTGTGCTGCATTTTAACGATACCCGCCCGCGCAAGATTCGCCTGGAAATGGAGCACCGCGGCCAGGACCAGGGCGTGCGTCTGGAATGGCTGGCCCCTGCCGCGGCGCAACTGGCCGAGGCCGAGCAGGCCGTGGCGCAGGCAGACGCCGTGGTGGCCTTCGTCGGCCTGTCGCCGGATGTGGAAGGCGAAGAGTTGCGGATCGATGTGCCCGGCTTCGACGGCGGCGACCGCAACGACATCGCCCTGCCCGCCCCGCAGCAAGCGCTGCTCGAACGGGCAAAAGCCTCGGGCAAACCGCTGGTGGTGGTGCTGATGAGCGGCAGCGCGGTGGCCTTGAACTGGGCCAAGACGCACGCCGATGCGATCGTGGCCGCGTGGTATCCCGGCCAGTCTGGCGGCACCGCGATCGCGCGCATGCTGGCCGGCGATGACAACCCCGGCGGTCGGCTGCCGGTGACGTTCTATCGCTCCACCAAGGACCTGCCGGCGTACGTCAGTTACGACATGAAGGGCCGCACCTACCGCTACTTCAAGGGTGAGCCGCTGTTTCCGTTCGGCTATGGCCTGAGCTACACCCGCTTTGCCTATGACGCGCCGCAGCTGTCCAGCACCGCGGTGCAGGCCGGCAGCACGTTGCAGGTGACCACCACCGTGCGCAACACCGGCGCACGTGCCGGCGACGAAGTGGCGCAGGTGTATCTGCAATATCCGGACCGCCCGCAGTCGCCGTTGCGCAGTCTGGTCGGTTTTCAGCGCGTGCATCTTGCAGCGGGCGAGCAACGCACGCTGACCTTCAATCTGGATGCACGCGCGTTGAGCGATGTGGATCGCAGCGGGCAGCGCGCGGTGGAAGCCGGCAACTACACGTTGTTTGTCGGCGGTGGGCAGCCGGATACTGGCGCCGCTGGCAATGCTGCGTCGTTTTCGATCCAGGGACGCTCGCCGTTGCCGAAGTAATGCCCGTGATTGCGTGACGCACAACAGGCGCCGGCTGTCTCAGTCGGCGCCTGTTGCATGATGGGGCGGGTCTGATGGTGAACCACGCAGATGCGCACGGCGTACAGCGGCTCGAACATCGCGCGCCAACGAGTGTGGCCTGCCCTCACGCACTCAAGACGTGATCTTCAGGACGTGGTATTTCGGGCGATTGCTGCAACTTCACTTCTTGCACGATCCGTCCATGCTCCATCACCAGGATGCGGTCGGCGCTGGCAATGGTTTCAGGGCGGTGCGCCACGATCACCTTGGTCAGTTGCAAGTGCTTCACCGCCTCGTTGACCAGGCGCTCGCGGGTGACATCCAGATGGCTGGTGGCTTCGTCGAGGAACAGCAGCTTCGGCTGCCGATACAGCGCACGCGCGAGAATAATCCGCTGCTTCTGGCCGCCCGAAAGCGAACTCCCCATGTCGCCGATCAGGCTGTGATAGCCCATTGGCATCGCGGCGATATCCTCATGCACCGCCGCCAACTGCGCCGCCGCCTTGATCCGTTCCAGGTCGAAATCCGTATCGAAGAAACCGATGTTGTCGGCGATACTGCCTGCAAACAATTGATCGTCCTGCATCACCACGCCGATCATCGCGCGCACATTGCGCGGGCCGAGTTTGTGCAGATCGTGCCCGCCGATCCGGATCGTGCCCTCGCTGGGCGTGAGTAAACCCAGCAAGAGTTTCACCAGCGTTGTCTTGCCGCAACCAGACCCACCAATGATGGCCACCGATTCCCCCGGTGCAATCGTAAAAGAGCAGTCCTTGACCACCCACGGCTCGCCGTCGGCGTAGCGAAACGATAGCCCTTCCACCTCGATGCTTGGCTCGGCGGGTGGCAGCGCGTGCGGTTGTGCGTGCTGCTTTTCCGGCGGAGTCAACACGATATCAGCCAGCCGCTCGCCGTGCAGGCGCAGCATGCGGAACTCGATCCATTTGTCGATCAACCCGCTCACGCGCATCGCGAACTGGTCCTTGTAGGCCAGGTAAGCGACCAGCATGCCGACCGAGAACACATTGTCCAGCGCCAACCTGGCGCCGATCCAGATCACCGCGATGCGCTCCAGGCCGAACACCAACTGGCTGGCCGTATTGAAGCCCAGGGACATCCGCGCCAGCTTCACGTCCTGATTGACGGTGTCGTTGAGTAAGTTCTCGTAAGTGGAACGGCGCACCGATTCTTCACCGGCCACTTTCAAGCTTTGCATGCCACGCAGCGATTCCAACAGATGCGTCTGTTGCTTGGCCGCGGCCACTAACTGTTGTTCGGTGCGGTCGCGCATGGGCCTATAGGCAATGGCACGGATGCCAAGATAGAGCGCGACCGCCAGCAGCGTCACCAAGGCAAGCTTCCAGCTATAGACCAGCATCAGCACCAGCGTCACCATCGCCATCACGCCATCGATCATGGCCTCGACGAAGCTGGTGGTGAGCGTGTGTTGAATGGTCTGCACCGAGGACATGCGCGAGGTGACATCGCCCAGGTGCCGCTTTTCGAAAAAGTCCAGCGGCAGCTTGAGCAGGTGCGCGAACACGTTGCCCATCCACTGCAATCCGAGCCGGGAGGAGAGCGACACCACCGACCAACCACGCAACAGGCCAATGCCGACTTGCAACAGCAGCGCCAATCCGAACCCCAGCCCCAGCACCACGAGTAAGTCGCGGTCCGCCGACACCAGCACCTGGTCCACCACCCATTGCGTGTAGAACGGCGCCAAGATGACGAAGACCTGCAACGCCAGCGACAACAACGCGATCTGCGACAGCGCACTCCACAGCCCACGGATGGGGCCGGTGAGTTGGCGTGCGGAAATGGAAGGCGCTGCCTTGTGCTGCTTGAACTCGGCAGTGGGCGTCAGCTCCAGTGCCACGCCGGTAAAGTGCTGGGACACTTCGCCGAGCGATAACCTGCGCTCGCCGATGACCGGGTCGAGGATCGTCGCTTTCGATTTTCCAACCTTGGCGAGCACAACGAAGTGGTTGAGATCCCAGTGCAGGATGCAAGGCAGGGAGAGTTGATCCAGTTGTTCCATTTCCAGCCGTAGCGGGCGGGTGGAGCAGCCCAGCGTCTGGGCAATCTCGATCAACTGGTTGAGTCGGATACCCTTGAGCGACAAGTGGAAACGCCTGCGTAACTCGGGCAGATCCAATTGCATGCCATGCGCCGACGCCACCATCGCCAATGACGCCAGCCCGCATTCGCTTGCTTCTGCTTGCAAAATCGGCTTCATCGTTCAGTTCGTTCCAGTTGCTGAAGATGCCAGTATTGGGTTTTTAAGCTCATGCTTGAACCCTATCTCCCAGAAGCCAATCGCAAGCCCCAACAGCAAACCTGATGCATGCGCAACCCAACTCGTGCGAGGGGAGAGCAAGGAGGAAGCCAGCATCGTTGCCAATGCGAAATATGCGAGCAGCCACCAGAGAGCCGGCGGGAATATCTGACGATTGCGTAACGAGATGCCGACAATCCATCCATATAATGCAAATACTCCGCCGGAGATACCGAGGAATGCATCCGAGCCGACCCAATGCGGAAGGAATGTCAACAAAAATGCGGGCAACAATACCCCGGATAAGAACGTCAGCCAGATAATCAGCGCCCGGCCAAGCGAGAAGCAAAGCCCGGCTGCAACCATGAGTAAAGAAAAGTTGGCGGCCCAGTGTGCAACACCGGAATGCAGGAAAGGTCCGCTGAAATAGCGCCATGGTTGGTGCGGCGCATCTTGGAAAACAAGTCCATACTGCTCGATCAGACTGAAAAGGCTGCCGGCGCGCGTCTGCAGGCAAAGCTGAATTACACCGATCGCTATCATCATGAACGCGATTGAAAGCGGTTGCCTGCTCGGCTGCAGATAGCACCATGCAAAAAACCGAGAATATTCACATAGCCTGGATAATTTTCGAAAAATAATTATATATTGAAAAATTAATAATATGAAAAAAAATATAATTGCAGCGCTTACCTTGGCAAAATAGAAGTCATGGGTTTTGACACTTGCAATTGTGAAACCCAGCGCCATGCATAACATTAGAGAAAATAATAAAAAATACTGAAAAAACATTCGTTTTTGAATTTGAGGCGCCATGCTTACAAAGCAAATGGGAGGCAGCATCGACTTTTCGCCCGGGATCGACACAATGATTGGGTCGAATGGATGCCATTGCCAGGTGGCACGACGGACTGAGGATTCACCCTCTAATTTCCGGCCCCAAGGTGGTCGCCATGCTGACCATCTGTCTGGTGCTCGGGGAAAACTATCGTCCAAATTCCAATGCATTGAGACATACTCTCAAATGAGGAGTACCTGCCCTTGCAGGCAGGCACCGATTCAAAGAAAGACACGGCGAATTCAACTCTGATTCGCAACGCTGTTGAGGACCTCCTCGGAGAAGACTTCGAGGGGCGTTTTGAATCCAAGTATCTTGCGCGGACGATTGTAGAGCCGCTGCTCGATCCATCGCAGGTGCGCATTGGTGATGGTGCTGAAATCGGTCTGTCGTGGCAAGTATTGGCGTGTCAACCCGTTGGCATTCTCGTTGCTGCCGCGCTGCCATGCGCAGTACGGATCTGCGAAATAGAAATCGCTCTGCAAGCAGGCGGCAATGAGCCGATGATCGGCGAACTCCTTGCCGTTGTCGGCGGTGAGCGTGTGAACTGTATGGCGCAGGCCGCCCAGTCGCTGGACAATGGCGTTGCGCACGTTCTCGGCGGTGCCGTCGGGGGAGTAAGCCAGCAGATGCAGACGACTGCGGCGTTCGGTCATGCTGACCACCACACCCTTTCCGTGCGAGGCCCTGATGGTATCCAGCTCCCAGTCGCCGATGCGGCTGCGCTGCTCAACCACACTGGGGCGCTGTGTCCAGCTGCGCCGATGCGTCAGCTGCCCGCGGCCATCGCGCATGCCACGCCGACGGCGCTTGCGGCGGCGTTTGCGTAGATGCATGAACAATTGACCACCGCGCTTCTGATCGGCGTAGATGTGCCGATAGATCCATTCGTGACTGGCCAAGCCGGTGCGACCGGCAATCTGTTCGGGACTGAAGTCCTCCCTCAGCAGGTCCTCGATCTGGCCGATACGCTCAGCGTCGATGCGTGGACGCCGGCTGGCCTGTGTGCGCCGATGCTCGCTGATGCGCTGCGCGTGATCGGGCCGGTACCGCGCAGCGTGCTGATTACGGCGCAGTTCGCGGCTGATCGTGCTGGGCGCACGCTCCAATGCATCGGCGATGGCGCGCATCGACATCCCGGTTTCATGTAGCGCATGTAGGCGGTATCGTTCCGACAGGTCCAGGCGGCTGGAGGACATAGGCAACTCCACTTGGCAATGAAGTCGCTCAGGTCAGGTCGCCTGGACCACTTCACAAGCGTTGGTGTTGCGAATCAGAGTTGAAGCCGCCCACTAATTATTGAGGTCACTACTCTTGGTAATGACCAACGAACATCATTGCACCTCCAACCAAAAGTCCAAAGGCTGCGGTAGCCGGTCCGCCAGCGAAGCCAATCGCTATTACAGCCATGCCACCTTCAGTGAAGTCGCTTAAACCACCATCGACTTGTTTGATTTCGTTTTCTGTCAATTCGCGCATTACAAAATCTCCTTAATATGGACGCAGAACCCCTGCGTCACGGGATTTGGGGTTTACCCAAAAATCAACCTGATTAGCCCTGACCTTCAGCTGCAGCACCTCCCAGCGTATCGCGAAACCCGCCCAATGCCAGGCCGCCATGGGGTCTTGGCTGAAAGAACGTCGCACCGTCTCCTCGCGTCAGCAGCGCCAAGAGTCAGACGTCATGGAAAACATCGGTAAAACGAAGCTATTTGCAGGACTGCAACAAAAATCCAGCTGAGGGTCGGGGCTAATCAGGTTGAATTTTAAAACTACTGATCTCGAGTGCCTGACTTGTTCAGGCATTCCCTGAGCATTTACAGGCCATTGATCTACCGGGCGCTCCATTCCTTGGATCGAAGTTGTTAGAGATGCCTTGGGCGCTGATACCAGTCTTGCGAGTGAATCGGTTAGCAGGCTGCTGAAATACTGGTTGACACCCTCGAAAAGTGACGTACCAAGACCGAAAGCAGGATGCAAGTGATTGATAGCTGGTCGCCCATTCGGCCGACGAAAGCGAAAAACTGGAAATTTCGGGTTGCTGAAACAGTATTTCAGCAGCCTGTTAGGTGTGTTCTGAATAAGTCGGGCCTTTGAGATAAGTATTTTTAAAATTCAATGGGTTAATTGCTAAAAAGACGGTAGAGATGAGATTTTTCATGCCTTCCATGTGGTGGCGGATTAATTTTCCAGTATGAACATTGACTTCACGCCAACCTTTTTCATTACATTCAAAATAATCTCGGGCGTATATTTTCGGCAATAATTTTTCCCATTAATTCCATATTTTTCCAATGTTCCATACTGGGGTATCCATATAGACGGCGTGGTGGTATAAGAATACTCTGCTGTCTTTTCATCAAACTTGTATTCATTAAGGCTTCCAGGGTTGTTTATTATCTTATTTTCTGCATATTCCAGTATTTTATAATTCACGCCTGCGTGAATGTAAAAATCTCTTTCCTCAGCATGAAATTTCTCCAGCCAATCACGATACTTCGTCGCCAAAACCCTTGGGCCTCCTTCCGCCACCAACATAGCCTCTCCTTCCTTCCCAGTGGACAACGTGCCATGCCAACCAAGAATCGCCCCGCAATCGACAGTCAACGACGAGGCCGCCATCGCAATATAACTGGCGCACGCCGATAGACATATCCCATCCACTTTCACTTCAATCGGACGACGCCGGACGATGTCTTCGGCGATTTTGAGCGCAACAAAGGGATATCCACCTCCGCTATGAACGACTATCCTTGAATAGCCGCCAGTTGCAACTTTGAAATATTCGACGTCAGAATTCTGGTCAATATCGCCACGTAATTCTATTGTGTCTGGAGAAATTCGGCTCCAGCCGGCATAAGCGCTTCCATAGAAAATAAAAATCAGAAAAAACGCAGCCGCCTTGATTGTAAAACGATTCATGTTTGAAATTCACCATGAAATTCAGATTAAAAATGAGGCTTCGATCCTGGATCGAAGCCTCATGAGAAATTAAAAATCAGCCCTTAGTAGAAACGTGACATTCAGTCGTCGTTGTAGTTGTCGTACTGCCATCAGCATTTGTAGTCGTTGTTGTAGTGCGAGAACAACCAGCTGAAATTCCACCTGCAACAGCCTTGATTTCTTCAAGATTCAATTCACGCATAAATCACCTCTCACTGTCAATATGACGCATACCCTGCGCCGGGGAACAAAAGGCTACCTGATTAGCCCCATCCTTCAGCCATGGAAGTTGCTTGCCATACGCAAAACGCGCTCTGGGCAAGGTGTGCCGCGCAGCAGCGCCGTCGCCAGCCGCGGCAGCATCTGTTTCAGGTCGAATCGGCGGTTGAAGCGATAGGCCGCCTCGGCCAGGTAGCGCCTTGCATACTTGGCCTGGCCCACCGCATGGTAGGTCCCGCTGATGGCGCGTTTGACATTGCCCAGCACCACATTCAACCAACGTGCTCCCTGGACGTCGGTTGCAGCACGACCGCCGCCGGTATCGAGCGTGGTGTGGGCATGCCCGGCCTCCTCCAGACGGCGAAAGCACGCCAGGCCGTCGCTATAGACCTCACACTCCGGCTCCAGACGGCGCGCGATCCAGTCCTCCAGCGAGGCGTTGTCAAAGGCCTTCACCGGCTCGATCACCGCAAAGACGGGGTGTTCGTGGCTGTGGTCCACTTGCACCGCGATCACGAACGGCTGTTTGTTCTCCGAACCTCGTCCGCGCTTGCCGCCGCTGCGTTCACCGCCCAGATACGCGTCATCGATCTGCACGAATCCCTTGAGTTTTCGCGGTTCTTCGCGCTCGGTCATCGCCTGCATGATCTTGTGCTTCATGCGCCAGGCCGCCTTGTAGGTCACCCCAAGATGCCGCTTCAACTCCAGTGCTGCCAGGTTGGTCTTGCTGGAGGTCAACAGGTACATCGCCTGCATCCACAGGCGCAAAGACAGCTTGCTGGATTGCAACAGCGTGCCGGCACGCAAGGTGGTTTGATGCCGGCACCCCCGGCACTGGTAGTACACCTGATCATCGCGTCGAAAGCGCGAGCGCGCGCGGCCGCCGCACTGCGGGCAGCGAAATCCCTTCGGCCAGCGCCACCGATACAACGCCCGGTAACACTTGGCTTCGGTTCCGTAGCGATCCATGAACTCGCTCAGCGACAAGCCTGGCTGAAACTGCACGAGATTGATGCCCATCTCTCACCTCCGTTGCCTTGAGCTGGGGTCATTGTCCAACCGCAGCGTCGCAGATCCTGCAACTAGCGGCTGAGGGATGGGGCTAATCAGGAAAGGCTATATCTGATGTTGATGCCGGTCTTGCGAGTGAATCAGTTAGTGAGCTTTTGATAAATTTCCACCTAATCTACGACTGAGCTGCGATGCAGGACTTTCACCACTCACTTCCATGATTTCATGAGTTTTCATGTAGCACATTGTAAATCTCCACTCATGATGGTGTGTACCTTGCACCGTAGCTGCCAGAATATTATTTGACGATCTCATTGACAAAGTACTCCTGAAAATTTTGATTGCAGACATCGCTTCCACCGATGCATCCAAACCAGTCACCTGCCAAGCGACAACAAAGGCTCAAACACCCATTCGATCAACTTTCTCCGCTCGCCGATGATATCGGCCTGCAACAGCATTCCCGGCTTGAGCATCTCGGGCTTGCCGTAGGCCATGACGCTTTGCCGCGCCAGTGCAACGGTGACGCGGTAATACGGCTCCCCCTGCTGGGCATTGCCGATCAACGCCCCCAGTTCACTCGAACTCAGCGCGCTGCGGCTGATCCGGCTCAGGAGGCCTTGCTGGTGACCAAACTTCTGATACGGGAAGGCTTGATAGCGCAGCAACACGGTATCGCCGGGGGCGATAAAGCCGATGGCGCGGCTGGGGACCAGTAATTCGGCTTCCAGGCGTCCATCGCCCGGCACCACGCTCAGCAGCGGCTGCCCGAGCTGGATCGCTTGCCCCGGTTTTGCCATCTGCGTGGCCACCACGCCTGCCACGGGCGCCGTCACCACCAAGGCGCCATTGACCTGGGTTTGCACCTGTTCCTGCTCCACCGCCGCCGCATCCCGTCGATAATCGGCCTGCACGCCCCCGCGCTGCCCCGGCAACACGCGTAGTTGCTGTTCGATCTGCGCCGCGCTGCGTCGCATCTCGGTCGCCTGCCGCTGCAAGGCCTGCATCTGGCTGGTGTATTCCAGAGCGGTGGATTCCTGCTGCTTGATCTGCAGCACGCTGACGTATTTGTCGTCCTGCAATTGGCGCCAGCGTTGCAACACCTCATTGGCAAGCGCGATCTGGTTGCGACGGGTGGCGATTTCTGCGTCCACCTGCATCAATTCCTGGCGCAGATTGGCCAACTGCGCACGCAAGCCCTGTTCTTGCGCATCCAGTTGCTGCAACTGCGCTTGCTCGGATGATTTCAAGCCTTCGCCGCGCTTGCGCAATTGGTGTTGCAGTGCCGCCTGCGTGTCGCCGCTGTCCAGGGTCGCGCGCGGAACCGCGACCACGGCGAGCATCTGCCCGGCCTTGACCGGTTGCCCTTCGCTGACGTCCAGCCGGCTCACGACGCCGGTGGCCGGCGCCATCACCGTGGCCAGGCCCTTGATCGGTACGAGTTGTCCGGTCACCGTGGAGCGGTGGGCATAGGTGCCCATGCACAGGAAGACCACGACAGATGCCGCCACGATCCCGGCGGCGCTGGCGAGCACCCATGCCCGCACAGGCTGCGCCAAGGAGATGCCGCCCAGCCAACTGTTGCGGCGTGCTTGCAGCACTTCCTGGCGGAACAGGGTCATGGCGTGTGTTCTGGACCGGTACGGCGGGTTACATGGCGAGCGGACACCACCATCGCGCACATGGTGAATGTGCCGATCAACACTGCCTCCAGGATCGGCAACGCTTGCTCGGGTAGCCAGGCGGTTGCCTGGATGCAGTGTGTGCTCATCAACGCCGCGAGGATGGCGGCCAGCGTTGTCCACTTGGGTCTGCCACCGCGAAGCCGGACGATGCCGATGATCGGCAGCGACAGAACAAGGCCGTCAAGCAATATCGTGGGGAACGATTGAAGCACGGGACGATCCTTTGAAACGGTCAAAATGGGTTTTTGACTATGTGTTCAGTATGGGATGAAAATTTCTTGCCACGCCCTCATTGAAAGATTGGATTGGAAAGCATTTTCCTTAGGATGTAAAAAGGGCCGATAACAAGTGGTAAATTATCGTCCTTTTTGATCATGACGTCTTGAGCGTCAAATCTCAGTAGTCTATGAATATCAGGCTCCCAGCAATTTTTATTTTTATTAAATACATATCTATTGGAAATCAGGAATTCTTCAATGTCACGGAAATTGGCGATTGAAAATTCGACTTTTGATATCCATGTGGCTTTCCAGTGTCCGGCAATTCCCGCAATGCAACCAAGTAACGCAGTAGTGCCATGATCAATCAAGTGCGCTGCTATATATCCCACAAGGAAAAGTGAAATGTAAAATATAACTTTGGGGCGATCCTTGAGCTGTTGGTTGAGCCCTAGGTATTTTATTTTTTTCATATAATATTTTATTGTAATGATGGGGAATTTTTCAATGCCCCACCATGATTAAGTCAACCCTCTACAGTTGACCTGCCAATGTAGTAGCCGACGCCAAATCCTATTGCAGCGCCGATAGCTCCTCCTATGGGGCCACCAATGCCGAGTCCAATCATTGCCCCTTCTGCTCCGGCTTCGCCGCCTAGAAAGCCGCCGGCTGCACCTGTGAAGTCGGCAAGCCCCAGGCCCCCTGATACCATGTTAATTTCATCTGCGCTTAGCTCGTACATATCCTGCTCCATTTTAGCCTGAGTTAATTCGCCTCAGGATTGCGATTTCCAGGTATTCTGGAAATATTAAATATGTCGCGCGCGGAACCGTGACCACGGCCAGCATCTGCCCGGCCTTGACCGGTTGCCCTTCGCTGACGTCCAGCCGGCTCACGACGCCGGTGGCCGGCGCCATCACCGTGGCCAGGCCTTTGATCGGTACGAGTTGTCCGGTCACCGTGGAGCGGTGGGCATAGGTGCCCATGCACAGGAAGACCACGACAGATGCCGCCACGATCCCGGCGGCGCTGGCGAGCACCCATGCCCGCACAGGCTGCGCCAGGGAGATGCCGCCCAGCCAACTGTTGCGGCGTGCTTGCATGACCTCCTCGCGGAACAGGGTCATGGCGTGTTCTCTCGACCGGTACGGCGAGCGGACACCATCATCGCGCACAGGGTGAATGGGCCGATCAACGTCACGCATACGATCGGTAACGCCTGCTCCGGTAGCCCGGCGGCTACCTGGATGCAGTGTGCGCTTATCATCGCCACGAGGATGGCGGCAAGCGTCGCCCAATTGAGCCGGACGCCACGAAGCCGAACGATGCCGAACGATGCCGAACGATGCCGATGATCAGCATGGCGAGGGCAAGGCCGTCAAACAATCGCGTGGGGAGGGTTTGGAACATGCGACAATCGATCCTTCGAAATCGTCCAGGTGAGCAGAAAGCACGCCTTGACACGCTATTCAGGTATATCCTTGACATAGGCGACCAAAACTAATCAGCGAATACGCGGCTGTCAAGCATTATTTGCGTGTGGCCTCTCTCGTGTTGAGTTTCTATGTCTCGCGGCAATACTTAAAAGTAATACTTGATATTTATCTTAGGGCCTTCAAGCATTTCGATAGAGCAGGCAGCTGCCGCTTCACATAATGCTTCACCTTCGAAATGAATGACCGGCGCCACGGTGTTTGGTGATTTTGTGAATGTCTTCAATATGTCTTCCGAACCAATCAGGATGACCCCGGATGTGGCTTCCCCCAAAATGCTGTTTCTCGATTTGCCACAACGCTCAGCCATGACAATTGCGTGCCGAGCGTAAAGCGTCACCGACCGCGTATCCTGTGCTTGGCGTGCTCGGCAGGCAATCAACATCGACACCTTGTGCTGCCCACACGGCCGCGGCCCTTGTCAATTGCCTTCAGCGTCTACCGCAATAGAGTCACATGAACATACGCCACCGAATTGTGCGGACGCACGATGCACATTCGGCGCACACGTTGTATGGTCATCGGGAATTGGTCATGCATAGGTCTCATCCTTAGCCGGCAGGTAGCGCGGCGCTGGAGCGGCACTGGTGTGCAGGCCCGCTGTCGAAATCCAAGGAGCTCCAGGTCATGCACACCCGCCGCGACATCCTTCAGCTGCTGGGCGTCAGTGCCGGTGCCGGCCTGCTCGCCGGTGCCCTGCCCGCCCTTGCGGCCGCGCCCGCCACCGGCTCGTCCAGCGCAACCGGCCGCTTTGTCAGCAAGCGTCCGCCCAAGGCGCAGCGCCGCTTCGTCAGCAAGGCGGTCGAGCAGCAGATCGCGCAGATCACAGCGCGCATCGCCGATCCCGAGCTGGCCTGGCTGTTCGAAAACTGCTACCCCAACACGCTCGACACCACCGTGGAAACCGGCACCCGCAACGGCAAGCCGGATACCTTCGTCATCACCGGCGACATCCACGCGATGTGGCTACGCGATTCGTCCGCGCAGGTGCACCCGTATGTGCCGCTGGCCAGGCGCGACCCCGCCTTGCGCCGCATGTTCCATGGCTTGATCCAGCGCCAGGCCGCGTGCATCACGCTGGACCCGTATGCCAACGCGTTCCTGCCCGATGGCCAGACCCAGCGCCTGAAGTGGTCGCTCAACGACATCACCGAGATGAAGCCGGGCGTGGGCGAGCGCAAGTGGGAAGTGGATTCGCTGTGCTACCCCATCCGCATTGCGCACGCATACTGGCGTGCCACCGGCGACACCGCACCGTTCGACGAGGACTGGCGCGCGGCAATGCACGTGGTGGTCAAGACCTTCCGCGCGCAGCAACGCAAGGACACCCGCGGCCCGTACGTGTTCCAGCGGCCCTCGCCACTGGCCACCGAAACCCTGGTGCTGGAAGGCTACGGCCAGCCGACCAAGCCCAACGGCATGATCCACTCGATGTTTCGCCCTTCCGACGACGCCTGCGTGTTCCCGTTGTTCGTGCCGGCCAACCTGTTCGCGGTGACCTCGCTGCGGCAGCTGGCCACGATGAGCACGGCCTTGCATCGCGACACGGTCTTTGCCACCGAGTGCACCGCGCTGGCCGATGAAGTGGAAACCGCCACCCGCCAGTTCGGCCAGCAACGCGATGCCGACGGGCAGGCGTACTGGGCGTTTGAAGTGGACGGCTTCGGCAACCAGTTATTCATCGACGACGCCAACGCGCCCGGCCTGCTCAGCCTGGCCTACCTGGGCTGCTGCGACCGCGCCGACCCGGTGTTCCTGCGCACGCGCCAGCTGGCGTGGAGCGAGCGCAACCCGTATTTCTCCCGCGGCAAGGCGGCCGAAGGCGTCGGCAGCCCGCACAGCGGCATGGGCACCATCTGGCCGATGTCGATCATTCAATACGCACTGGTCAGCGACGACGACGCACAGCTGCGCCAATGCCTGCAGTGGTTGAAAACCACGCATGCCGGCACCGGCTTCATGCACGAAGCCTTCGACAAGGACACCCCGAGCACCTTCACCCGCGACTGGTTCGCCTGGGCCAACACCTTGTTCGGCGAACTGATCATCGACCTGCATCAACGCAAACCCCAGCTGCTGCGCAGCGCCTGATTTCCAACCGGAAGGGCGCAGCGTTCGACGCGTCCCTTCTCCCGCCGGGACCTCGGTCCCCTTCATGGGGAGAAGGTGCCCGCAGGGCGGATGAGGGTACGGCGCACCCACCTCGCGACATCAGAGAGCACACACATGGCAACACGACGCGGTTTTCTTCAAGGCGCCATCGCCGCAGCACTCTTCGGCAGCGTCGGCCTGCCCGGCCTGGCGCGCGCGCGCGCCGGCAATTACGCACTCCCGGCAGATGCGCGCACCCGCGCCGATCTCACCAGGCACGTGGATGTCTTCATCGGCACCGGCGGCCATGGCCACACCTTCCCCGGCGCCACGTTGCCGTTCGGCATGGTGCAGCTCAGCCCGGATACCTACAACGCGGTGTGGGATTCGTGCTCGGGATATCACGAGTCCGACGGCTCGATCATGGGCTTCTCGCATACGCATCTGTCCGGTACCGGCATCGGCGACATGCTGGATTTCCTGCTGGTGCCCGCCACCGGCGAGGTCAAACTGGTACCTGGCCCGCTCGATAACCCGGATGCCGGCTACCGCTCGCGCTACGACCATGCCGACGAAGCCGCATCGCCCGGTTACTACCGCGTGCGCCTCAAGGACAGCGGCGTGCATGCCGAACTGACCGCCACCGCGCGGGCTGGCCTGCACCGCTATCACTTCCCCAAGGGCAAGCCGGCGCATGTGTTGCTCGATCTGTGCCACGGCATGCAGGACAAGCCGGAAATTCCTACCCGGGTCAGCGATGCGCAGTTGCGCGTGGTCGACGAACGCACGCTCACCGGCGGGCGCCGCGTGTACCAATGGGCGCAAGGGCGTTACATCTATTTCGCCATGCGCCTGTCGCGCCCCTTCAAACAGGTGCAGTTGTACAACGAAGACCAACCGCTGGCCGCCGGCACGCGCAGTATCGACGGCACCCACCTCAAGGCCGCGCTGCATTACCCGGATGCCTCCGACGCCCCGCTGCTGATCAAGGTCGGCATCTCGGCCGTCAGCGCCGACAACGCACTGGCCAATCTCGACGCCGAATTGCCGGACTTCGACTTCGCGCGCGTGCATGCGCACGCCGTCGCCGCCTGGGAAAAAGAACTCGCCCGCGTGCGCATCGACAGCGATGACGACGCGCAACGGCGCATCTTCTACACCGGCCTGTATCACAGCCTGCTGGCGCCCACGCTGTTCTCCGACGTGGATGGCCGCTATCGCGGCATGGATTTGAAGATCCACACCGCGCCCAGCGGCTACCATAACTACAGCACCTACTCGCTGTGGGACACCTACCGCGCATTGCATCCCTTGCTGACATTGGTGCAACCCGAGCGTGTGCCGGATCTGGTGCAATGCCTGGTGCGCGGCGCCAACGAATGCCCGGATGGCGTGGGCATCTGGCCGCTGCAGGGCGTGGAAACCGGCTGCATGATCGGCTACCACTCGGCCGTGGTACTGGCCGAAGCGCACGCCAAGGGCTTCACCGGCATCGACTACAAAGCCGCGTGGCCGGCGTACCGCAAACGTGCAATGGACGACACCACCCACGGCCTGGGCGAGTACCGCAAGCTCGGTTACATCCCCGCCGACAAGGTGGACGAAGCGGTCAGCCGCACGCTCGAATACGCCTACGACGACTGGGCCTGCGCACATCTGGCGCAAGCTGCCGGCGCCAGCGCCGATGCACGCGCACTGCGCGCACGCTCGCGCAACTACCGCAATGTGTTCAACCGCGACAGCGGCTTCGTGCAGGCACGGCTTGCCGACGGCAGCTGGGCCACACCGTTCGACCCGCGCGGCATGGGCCACATCGCCAAGTGGCGCGATTTCACCGAATCCAATGCCTGGCAGGCCACCTTCCTCAACCAGCACGATCTGTACGGCTACATGGAGTTGTACGGCGGTCGCGACGGTTTCGTCGCCAAACTGGACGAGCTGTTTTCCACCAGCTCCGAACTGCCCGCCGATGCGCCGCCGGATATCGATGGCATGGTCGGCCAGTACGCGCATGGCAACGAGCCCAGCCATCATGTGGCGTATCTGTTCGCCTACGCCGGCCAGCCGTACAAGACCCAGGCGATGGTGCGCCGGCTGCTGCGCGAGCAATACCACGACGCGCGCAACGGGCTGTCCGGCAACGAAGACTGCGGGCAGATGAGCGCGTGGTTCGTGCTCAGTGCCCTCGGTTTGTATGCGGTCGATCCGGTCAGCGGCAACTACATCGTGGGCAGCCCGTTGTTCAAGCGCGCCACGCTGGATGTGGGCAACGGGCGCACGCTGCGCATCGTCGCCAACAACAACAGTGCGCAAAACGTCTACGTGCAATCGCTGAAGTGGAACGGCGCACCGACCAACCGTGCCTGGCTGCGTCATGCCGATCTTGCCGCGGGCGGCACGCTGGAGTTCGAGATGGGCGCCAAACCCAACCCGGGGTTCGGAGCGAACAAGCAGGATCTACCGCCATCGTTTGCGTAGTACGCGCGGCTCGCAAAACTTAGAGCGGCTAACAAAACGTGGCGAGCAGCTGTCAGGTGGGCGTGGACGGCGCGCTCAGAACCGCAGTGTACGCGTGATACATGCCGATTCCGGGCACCTGCCGCGCCCGCCTGGCGGTGAGCGCAGTCGTTTTGTTCGCTGCTCTTGGTGAGCAATCGTTTTGTGAGCCGCTCCAAGGCGGGGCACGCACACTGCCACGCCACACCGTTTCGCCACGTTCCGTCGCCATCCCTCACGCGTTACCGTCGAGAATCACTCATGCTGCGTACCACCCTTGCACCGCTCGTTCTGGCGCTCGCCTTCGCGCTGCCTGTCACTGCTGCAGCCGCAGACACCGAGCGCTGGCCGGACTTCGGCACGCAAGGCACACAGTTCGTGCGCGACGGCAAGCCGTATCAATTGCTTTCCGGCGCCATCCATTTCCAGCGCATTCCGCGCGCCTACTGGAAAGACCGCCTGCAAAAAGCGCGTGCGCTGGGCTTGAACACGGTGGAAACCTACGTGTTCTGGAATCTGGTGGAACCGCAGCAAGGCCAGTTCGATTTTTCCGGCAACAACGACGTGGCCGCGTTCGTGCAAGAAGCTGCCGCGCAGGGGTTGAATGTCATCCTGCGGCCCGGCCCTTACGCCTGCGCAGAGTGGGAAGCCGGCGGGTATCCGGCCTGGTTGTTCGGCCAGGGCAACATTCGCGTGCGCAGCCGCGACCCACGCTTTCTTGCTGCCAGCCAGGCCTATCTGGATGCGGTGGCCAAACAGGTGCAGCCGCTGCTCAACCACAACGGCGGGCCGATCATCGCCGTGCAGGTCGAGAACGAATACGGCTCTTACGCAGACGACCACGCCTACATGGCCGACAACCGCGCCATGTACGTCAAGGCCGGCTTCGACAAGGCCTTGCTGTTCACCTCCGATGGCGCCGACATGCTCGCCAACGGCACCTTGCCCGACACCTTGGCGGTGGTGAACTTCGCACCCGGCGAAGCCAAGAGCGCATTCGACAAGCTGATCGCGTTCCGCCCCGATCAACCGCGCATGGTCGGCGAATACTGGGCGGGCTGGTTCGACCATTGGGGCAAGCCGCACGCGGCCACCGATGCCACACAACAGGCCGAGGAGTTCGAGTGGATCCTGCGCCAGGGCCACTCCGCCAATCTCTACATGTTCATCGGCGGCACCAGTTTTGGCTTCATGAACGGCGCCAATTTCCAGAACAATCCCAGCGATCATTACGCACCGCAGACCACCAGCTACGACTACGACGCCATTGTCGACGAAGCCGGGCGCCCCACAGCCAAGTTCGCGTTGATGCGCGATGCCATCGCCCGCGTCACCGGTGTGCAGCCGCCTGCATTGCCGGCACCGATCGCGACCACCACGCTGCCAGACACGCCGTTGCGCGAATCGGCCTCGCTGTGGGACAACCTGCCCGCACCGATCGCCATCGACACCCCGCAGCCGATGGAACACTTCGGCCAGGATTACGGCTACATCCTTTATCGCACCACCGTCACCGGCCCGCGCAAGGGCCCGCTGTATCTGGGCGACGTGCGCGATGTGGCGCACGTGTATCTGGATCAGACGCCGGTCGGCAGCGTCGAACGCCGGCTGCAGCAGGTCTCCACCGCTGTGGATATTCCGGCCGGCCACCACACGCTGGATGTGCTGGTGGAAAACAGCGGCCGCATCAATTACGGCCCGCGCATGGCCGACGGCCGCGCCGGCCTGGTCGACCCGGTGCTGCTGGGCAACCAGCAAGTCACCGGCTGGCAGGCCTTCCCGCTGCCGATGCGCGCACCCGACAGCATCCGCGGCTGGACCCGCAAGGCAGTGCAAGGCCCGGCGTTCCACCGCGGCACCGTGCGCATCGGCACACCCGCCGACACCTACCTGGACATGCGCGCCTTCGGCAAGGGCTTCGCCTGGGCCAACGGCGTCAACCTCGGCCGCCACTGGAACATCGGCCCACAAACCGCGCTGTATTTCCCAGCGCCGTTCCAGCGCAAGGGTGACAACACGGTGGTGGTCTTCGACCTAGACGATGTCGCCACACCCAGCGTGCGCGGCCTGAAGCAGCAGGTGTGGCGCAAGCCGAAAGAGTGAGTCTTGCAAGGCGGCTGTTGCAGACTCGTGCTCGCTCGCACAGCCACCATCAGGTCGTGGACGCAGCAGCCTGTTCGCGGATGCGTGCTGCCTGGATTTCGGTGGCCAACAGCGTGCCGCGCACATGGTTCGTGTGCTGACGGGCCTGTTTCATGCAGAACCGGGCGAACCCTGCAACGCCTTCTTGCGGCACGATCGCGTTCGAGGTCAGCACCCGGATCAGGCGCTGCTGCAAACCGGGCATCCTGGCGGCGGCGCGCGCCTGGCTTCGCGCATCTGGGCTTGCCTGCTCCTGCTCGGCCATCTGCAGTTCCTGCAGCATCAGGCCGACGGCGCGCTGCTGGGTGTCGTCGCGCGTGCGCGTCTGGTGCAATTGCGCCAGTAAACGTTCCGGCGCCTGATCGACCGTCGCAACCGGCGTTTCGCCATGAGAATGCGGATCATCGTGCACGTCGGGCTGCGGAAGGTCCGCCTGCGCGCCGAGCTTGGCGTCGAGATACTTCTTCTGCAGTTCGAGGCAGCATTGCATGTAGGCAATCTGCGACTTCACCGAGCCAGGCGTTTGCAGCCACTGCGCAAGCGCGGTTTCGGTCAGCGCCGGGCTGTGCTTGGCATGGCTGCGCATCGCCTTGCCTAGCGCCTCCCGCGGCTTACCGGTCAATACCGCGCGTTGATAGTTCGCTGCTGCGCGCAGGGCTGCATTGATGCGCCGACCCAGCGGCGCCGCAGGTGCCGATTGACCCGAATCCTTGCTCTGATCTGTCGAGCGCGCCTTGGCCGAATACAATTTCTGCAGGTCGTCGGCACCGCTCTGCAAAAACGCCTCCAGCGCCTTTTCCTGCCCGTCGATGCAGGCGTAGAGCGCGCTGCGCAACTCGAATCCATGGTGGGGCACCACCTTATCTGCCGCTCTTGCGCTCGACCTGTCGGCAGTCGAAGCGGCGGGTTCCGGCATTGCCGGTTGGGCATCACGTGCGGCAGAGGCGCCTTGGCGATGCTTCGGCTCCAGGCCGGGATCGGGTTCTGCAACGATGTCGTCTTCATCGCTCCCCGCGGCTTCCTCCGCCACTGGCGTCAGTGCAACGTCCACCGCGGTTGGCTGCAGCTGGTCGGCGACGTTGGGCGCTCCCCGGGATGCGGCACTCTCCGCCTCGGGTGCAGGCAAGAGATCCGCCACCGCCAGTAGCGCGCGATCGACGCCGGGCATGTCCTCGGTCTGGTACCTGCGATAGCGCTTCTGCTTGCCGTGCGCCAGCAGGAACTGATGGCTGCCGACCCCCATCGTGGCCGCACCAAGCAGACCTGCGCCGATAATCAGGCCGGTGCCCACCGGTGCGGCCACCGCGGCGCCGGCAACGACGGCCGCGCTGACGCCGACCTTGGTCAACGTACTGGCGGTGTAGGTGATTCCACCCACTACAAAGCCCTTGTTCCACTGGTTGAACCGATGCGCAAAGCGGTCGTACGCGCCCAACTTGGTGCTCACAAAGTGCTGGTAGCGCTGTGCGCCAGGACTGAGTTCGCCAGGTTCGAGGTCTTGCAGGAAGCGCTGGACCCTGCCGACATCCACGGCAACATGCGTCCTTTCCCGACGCGACTGGTGCAGGAAGGCGCCTCCCAATGCGGTGGCCGCCACGCTCGCCAACGGCGCGAGCACGAAGCTGCCGGCGATGCACGCCGCAGAGGCAGCACCTGCGGCAGCGGCACTGTGGCCCACCAGGCCCGCCGCATTTGCGCTCTTGCTGGCGATGGCCAGCCCGCCCTGGATGCCGAGTTCGCTCGCTGCCTTGGTGAAAATCACCCCGGCCGAGGCCATGGAGGTCGCGGCAATGGCGCCGTCTCGCACATTTCGCCGCTGCAGGTAGGCGTTGGTATCGATCGCCTCGCTCAGTGCATGCCCGTAAGCATCTGCCGCGCCTGCAGGCGCTGTCGTGTCCAAGCCAGATTGCAGTCTCGCCTGCTCCGAGCGCAGGCGACGTTCCTGCTGTCGCAAGTGCGTGCGCTGCTCGGCAACTTCACGGGTTTCCTTGTACGCGGCATAGATCGCAAGACTCGACAGCGGCAGCATCGCGCCGCTGATGCTCAGACTCATCGCCAGATCGAATGCGCCTGCCGGCGCGCCTTCCTCGGCAAGCGCGTGCAGGATGCCGTCCTCCGCTGCATGCCCAACCGCATGCGGATCCGCCGGATGCCCGGCGCCGGCATGCGGCCCATGGTGCCCCTCAGGCGTCGGCGCATGCGGGCCATGTGCAGGGTGCGGCTGTGCGGGATGTGCGGCATGCGGTGGGGGTGGCAGGTGGTGGCCATCCGGTGCCGGTGGATGGTCGGCCGGTGGATGCGCTGATTCCCCGGCTTCGGGGGAGTGCCCGGGTTCGCCGCGGGGGGAATGTCGTTGATCAATTCGGCCGTTTCGTCCGCGGTTCCGTGCAAGGGGTCGGCCAGGTACTTGGCGACCACGAAGACGTCATAAACCGCCTCCGCTTGGGCAACTCGGGCGTTTGCATCTCCGTGATGCGGTCGTCGCTCGCTCTCGTCGCGGTGTGTGCGTTTGGGCAGTGGCCGCGTCTGCAGCACGTTCAACCCCAATGGCCAACCTTCTCGATCTTGCGGCGATTCCGCTGCGGCCGGCGTTTCAACGGCCGCAGAATCGCGTGTGACAAGATGCTGTGCTGTGGATCGCTGGACGCGCATGAGCAAACTCCAACCGTTGCAAAGCGCCGATGGTGCGCCTGTCCTCTCCAGCCAATCTTGCTGCGACGAACAAGCGATTCCGTAAACGAACTCTCCGGCCCAACCACGCGTTGCGCGATTTATCCCGCAGAAAGCCGTCCGTTGGTTACCTCCCTGCCGGATTGGCAAGATGCAAGACGTCGCATGGATGGCTTGGCGGAGCTGGCACTGCGCCACCAAGCGTCGACACGGCGATCCGGATGTCGAGCCGCCGCGTTCTTGCAAGACGCCCCATCGCCTTGGGCCCTGTTGCGCAATCGGACATAACCGCCGGAGCAGATTTCTGCCGATGGCGCTTTAGACCTGGCCGCAGCCGCCGTTATTAGAACGTCCGGTGCCGCTGCACCGCCCGCGTACCGTCGAGGTATCGGACGGCACAGATTCCAGGCAGTATCACCGGCTGACTCCGTTACGGATACGCTTGCTTGCGACGTAGACGGCTTGATTGCAGGTTCCAGGAGCGTTAAATGTCGTCGTCCACCGTTGCACAAGAGTCGGTTCCCGCCATTGCCGAGCACACCCAGAACGCCTTCGCCGAGCAGATCTACAGCAAGCCCATGGGCAGTGCCGAAGCCGCACACCTGATGACGTTCCTGTGCCAGACCGAATCGGCCAAGAAGCCGCAGAAGCTGCTGCCGCCCCAAGGGCGCGACGACAACGCGGCCTGAACGAGGCGTTTACGCGCGCAAGCATGACGACAGCCGTGACGCTGTCGGCAGAGGCGGTTACTTCGCAGTGTCGAACGAGGTGAGCAGAGTGTTCGGATTGTCTGCGGCACCGCCTTGCGCAACGTTCTCGACATCTGCCGCGCAAGCGCTGGTATCGACACCGTAGCTCTGCATCACGCCCTGGTTGTTGGCAGCCTGCGCCAGGGTGGTTTGCCGCTGTTGTGCAGCCACCGCATTCTGAAACAGGATGCCGCTCGAATGGGCCAGGCTCTGGTAAATCGAACCCATCGCAACCGCTGGCGCTTTGCCAATGACCTTGACGTTGGTCTGGGTGACGGCATCGGTGATCTGCGGATTGACTGCGGTTGGAAAGGTCATCAACGCACTCCTGAGTGAATGGATGCAAAGCGGTCTGCGTTGTGCCGGCCCATCGGCGCTAACAACGCATCGCGGTTATGTCCCAGGAACGCCACGCTGACAAACCGCCACGCCACGCTCGCTATGCCATCCATAGCGGCCGGCGCGCGCGCAACTCGACCCTCGCATCGCCACGCTTCAGCGCACGTGGCAGCATCAGTGTGATCGTGCGCGCGTGCACAGTCAGGCCAAGTGCCACCAGCCAATCGAAGCCGACGCAGAGCGGCCACATCGCTGTACGTCTGCAATGCAATTCGACCAAGCCGCCCGAAGGACGGAACACCTAGTATTTAAGAGACAATAAAGAGGTCTTCTAAACTTCGCACAGGACCGGACCACGATGCATCCGCCACGCCTGCTGAGCCGCCTCGTTGCGAGCCTTGCTGCAAGCTTGGGTGTAGGTGCTGCACAGGCGCAATCGCCTGCGTCGCCGCCCTCGCCGATCGTGCTCAGCGAGTTCATCGCCGATCCGGCTCCTACGCCGCAAGCACACGCCTCCACCTTGCTGGAAACGCGCGATGGTCGCCTGCTGGCCGCCTGGTTCGGCGGCGCGCATGAAGGCGCAGCCGATGTCGGCATCTGGCTCGCTCAGCGCGGCCCACAGCAATGGCAGACACCACGCCATCTTGCCGATGGCGCGCACGCAGGCGTCGATGGCGCTGCAGTGCCGGCATGGAATCCGGTGTTGTTCCAATCGGCCACCGGGCCGTTGCAGCTGTACTACAAGCTCGGACCCAATCCGCGCCAATGGTGGGGGCTGCGTCTGCTCTCCACTGACGACGGCGCGCACTGGTCGCCACCGCAGCGGCTGCCCGACGGCATTCTCGGGCCGATCAAGAACAAACCGGTGCAGTTACCGAACGGCCGCATCCTGGCGCCAAGCAGCAGCGAAGATCGCGGATGGCGCGCGCACCTGGAATGGAGCGACGACGACGGCGCGCACTGGCAGCGCGGCATGCCACTCAACGATGCGAGCGTGATCGGCGCGATCCAGCCCAGCCTGCTGCTGTATCCGGATGGACGCCTGCAGGCGCTGGGCCGCAGCCAGCAGAACAAACTCTTCAGCACGTTCTCCAACGATGGCGGCCTGCATTGGCAGCCCATGCACTTGCTGGACGTGGAAAACCCCAATTCCGGCACCGACGCGGTGATGTTGCGCGACGGCCGCGCCCTATTGGTCTACAACCCCGCAATTGCAGGCAAGGATTGGTGGGAGGGCCGCGGCACCCTGGCAGTTGCCGTGTCCAACGACGGCACGCACTGGCAGCGCATGCTGACGCTGGAAAACAGCGAAAAAGACGAGTTTTCCTATCCTGCGGTCATCCAGACACGCGATGGCCTGGTGCACATCAGCTACACCTGGAAGCGTCAGCGCATCAAGCACGTGGTGCTCGATCCCACGCGGATCAACGCATCCGCTGCTGCCAGTCGTCCGTCCCCGTAACGCTGTCTGAGCGCCGCACAACGGCATGCGGCCACCCTGCCGATTCTTCGCCAGGATAAAGATGACTTCGCCCCACGGGGGTCGTGCTTAGCGTCGCATACCGATCATCACCATCGAGCGATAGCCAAGATGAGGAAGGCGATGCGACGCGTCGATCAACCACGCCTACCGGGCACGCCTGTCGGCCTGCGGGAGCAGAGTACGTCCAATGCAGATGCGCCCGCGCGCAACGAGCCAGCCGCGCAGCCCGCGCCTGAGCGCCCTGCGGGCATGCTCAGGGGCCTGGCCAGCTATCTGCCTGGTTACCGGTCTGGTCGCCCGCCAGCAACGCCGGCCTCTGCCCAGACCTCCAGCCGACCAACCACATCCGCTCGCCCTGTTCGCCACGGCGAATGCAGCAGTTCCGTGCGGATGAACGAGGCGCCTGCAGATCCTTCGCAAACACCGCAATTGCCACAACTCAGCAACATCGAACGCGCTCGCTTTCACGCCGTGGCCACAGATTCACACCACTTGGGCCCAACGCGCCCCACTGTGCCACCGACCGTGGGCGCTTCATTACAGAGCTCCACACCGATTCGCCCGTACCGCGACGTCTTGTCGCAATGGCAACAACACTACGACGCAGATCGCAACGGCTGGCACAGCGCATGGCGCCAGGCCAACAGCGACACCTCGGTGGTCGAGACGAGCACAGGCCAGGCACTGAAAGCAACAGCGGACATGCTGGAAAACGCAACCCTGGCGGAACGTGTATCGCTGGAACTGCGCTCAGTTCCGCTTCCGCACTTTCCCGAGCAGACATTCCGCCTTTCTCATCTGCAGCACATCACGATCGACGCTGCGGGGTTGATGAAGCTTCCGGCCGACATGCAGAAATTCGCTGCTCTGGAAACGCTGACGCTTGCACGCAATCCGCTTCGGTCGCTCCCTGCATCCATCTCAAGCCTTCGCCGATTACGCGAGCTCTCCATCCTCGCCTGCCCGACCTTGAAGGAACTTCCCGAAAGCCTGGCCGGCACCAATGCATCCGGCGAGCACGAGGGGTTGGTCAACCTACAGAGGCTGCAGTTGGAAGAGACCGGGATCACATCGCTTCCGGCGTCCATCGCCACCCTGCAAAACCTGAAAAGGCTACAGGTACGCCACTCGCCGCTGCTTGCCGTCGCACCGGCCATCCATCAAATGCCAAAGCTCGAAGAACTTGATTTTCAAGGCTGCACAGCGCTGCGCAACTATCCGCCGATTTTTGGCGGCAGCGCGCCATTGAAGCGACTGAATCTAAAAGACTGCAGCAACCTGCGCACGCTGCCGCTGGACATTCACAACCTGACGCAACTTGAAGAACTCGATCTGCGAGGCTGCAACAATCTCTCCAGGCTGCCCTCGTCGATCGGCAGATTACCTGCCAATTGCGTCATCCTGGTTCCGCCGCATTTACAAGTACAACTTGACCGACGGCGCCTGAGTGCGCGCCCAGCCGAACCACAACGGACTGACCCGTCCATCCCTGGCCCCTCAGGCCATGGCAGCAGCGCATCCTCGGTGACCACAACCGAACTCCTGCATAAGGCTGCGCTCGAACGCATCGAAGACGCCGCTCATGCCATGCTTAGCGCTGTCATTGATCAGGAAAGAAATCCCTTTCTGGAAGGTGCACCGCCCTATCTTCCAGAAAAGCGCCCGCCCGGCGCTACCACCTTCGGCCAGATTCCGGTATTGAAGAAAATGCTGAGGGAAAGCAGGGATCGCCATTTCCTGAAACGGGTGAGCGAAATGGCAGGCCCATGCCCCAGAGTCGAAGACCAGACTGAGGAAGGCCTCAGCCGCCATTACATGAACGTCAGCAATTGGAAGGCGCAGAAGAGCGCGCACCTGGGCATCGTCGATCATCTTGGACAGTTCGTTTATCGCGAAGGAAGCCAGCTCGACGCAGCGACGCTGGCCAAGGCAGTCCAGATGTGGAAGACCCGCGAGTTGATTGTCGATGCGCACCCGGAAGACCGGGCACGCTTTCCTTCCTTCACCATACACATTCCCGACCAGGCGAGCGATGACTCCGATAGCGAGCAGCAAACAACCTCGGAACCTTCGCGCTAGCTGCCACGGCGAGCGTGGCATGCAGGGCGGCGGATCGGGCATCGCCGTCATCGTGCTTGCGCAAGTCAGGCAGCGCCGTCCCCCGGCGAAACCACACGTTGTGCGCATTTCAATCTTGCCGCAACAACCGCACGATTCGCCGCACGCGCGCCACATCGGTACGCTGATAGTCGCCGCCCAAGTCGCTGATGTAGGCGTGCGGCGCATGCACCTGCGCTGCAACCGGCCCACGTGACGACGCGTGAAACTCGTGCGCACCGGTGTTGGCCCGCAGCGCCAGCACGTTACTTTCCGACACGCCTGCACCCGGCATGATGTTGATCCGGTCACCGGCCTGTCGCACGAGGGCCGCAATGGTGTCGATGCCATCGATCGCCGTCGCCCGCCCGCCCGAGGTCAGCACACGCTCGCAGCCCAGTGCGACCGCATCTTCGAGCACACGCGATGGATCGGCACTGACATCGATCGCCCGATGAAACGTCACCCCCAACGATCCCGCTGCCTCGATCAACACGCGCATCGTCGTAAGATCCACCTGCCCATGCCGATCCAGCGCGCCTAATACCACGCCATCGCAGCCAAGCCGCACGCATTGCTCCACATCGCGGCGCATCACTTCCACTTCGGCAGCGTCGAACACGAAGTCGCCCACGCGCGGACGAATCAGCACATACAGCGGAATCCGCAAACGCTCGCGCACCACCGCCAACGTGCCGAACGACGGCGTCAGCCCACCGCCATCCAGCCCACCGCACAGCTCCACGCGCATCGCTCCGCCTTCTTGCGCGGCCAACGCCGAGGCCACCGAATCGGCGGCCACTTCAAGACCTGATGCACTCATGCTGCCGGCTCGCTGGTGTAATGGCTCTCACCAGGCACCAGCAGATGCTGCCGCTGCGCATCGCACACCGCGTAGCTAAAGCCCTTCTGAATCGCGAACGCCCCCACTTCACCGCGCTTGTTCATCGCCAGAAACCCGACCTGCAAGGTGCGCGTCAGCTCCGGCTTGCGACGGATCAGCCGCATCACCACCTCGCGGCACGCATCAGCGGGCGACTTGCCCTGCCGCATCATTTCCACCACCGCAAAACTGCCGACATTCCGGATCACTTCTTCGCCCACACCGGTCGAGGTTGCGCCGCCCACTTCGTTGTCCACGTACAAGCCCGCGCCGATGATCGGGCTGTCGCCCACGCGCCCGTGCATTTTCCACGCCATGCCGCTGGTGGTGCACGCACCCGAAAGATTGCCGTGCGTATCCAGCGCCAGCATGCCGATGGTGTCGTGATTATCCTTGCCTCCCGGTAATTTGGCATCGCGCCAGGCGCGATTTTCCACATTGGCTTCCGGCAAATATCTGGAGGTCTTCAACCACTCCTTCCAGACCGCTTCCGAGCTCGGCGTGAGCAGCTTGGTTTTCGGAAAGCCTTGCTCCAACGCGAACTGCCGCGCGCCATCGCCGACCAACATCACGTGCGGCGTTTTCTCCATCACAGCGCGCGCCACCGAAATGGCATGCACCACATCTTCCAGCGCTGCCACCGCGCCGCAATTGCCCAGGTGATCCATGATGCAGGCGTCCAGCGTTACCCGCCCGTCGCGGTCCGGATAACCGCCCAGGCCGACGGTGGGATTGGTCGGGTCCGCTTCCGGCACGCGCACGCCAGCTTCCACCGCATCCAGCGCGATGCCACCGCTGCTCAGAATCTTCCACGCCTCCTGATTGGCAGCAATGCCGAAATCCCAGGTGGAAATCACCCGTGCCGCACCACGCGGCAGGGCTGGCGGCCGCACGCCCGACGTGGCGCCCACCGCCGCCTGCGCGCGTGCGCCCCAGCCGGCCACGCTGGACGCGATCGCGCCCAGCGTGGCGCTCTTGAGGAAGTGACGACGTTGAATCATGCGGGCGACTCCATGATGGAAACGAACGGCCGCGCAGTGCGGCAGCCGCCTTCCATCATGCGGCAGCGTCGCGTGCGGATAAACCATGTTGTGGCGTTGTCGCATGCGGATCCGTGCACAATCGTTACGTGGCTGGGCAAGTCCTGGCTCGGCCGCCGCGTGTCCGATGCATGGATACGGCTGGCGGCGGGGCAACGGACGGTACCATGCGCGGCCAAGCTGGATCAGAGTTGGATCAGGGGCCGAGGCAGCCACGGATATCCGCTTGGTCGCACCCTCATCCGGCGCTGCGCGCCACCTTCTCCCGGTGGGAGAAGGGACCGACGCCTCTCACGACAAGGCTACGAGCGATGGTCCAGCTGCATTGCCGCGGCGCACGCATGGCCGACGAAAAAAATTCCTGATTAGCCCCATCCCTCAGCCATGGAAGTTGCTTGCCATACGCAAAACGCGCTCTGGGCAAGGTGTGCCGCGCAGCAGCGCCGTCGCCAGCCGCGGCAGCATCTGTTTCAGGTCGAATCGGCGGTTGAAGCGATAGGCCGCCTCGGCCAGGTAGCGCCTTGCATACTTGGCCTGGCCCACCGCATGGTAGGTCCCGCTGATGGCGCGTTTGACATTGCCCAGCACCACATTCAACCAACGTGCTCCCTGGACGTCGGTTGCAGCACGACCGCCGCCGGTATCGAGCGTGGTGTGCGCATGCCCGGCCTCCTCCAGACGGCGAAAGCATGCCAGGCCGTCGCTTATAGACCTCACACTCCGGCTCCAGACGGCGCGCGATCCAGTCCTCCAGCGAGGCGTTGTCAAAGGCCTTCACCGGCTCGATCACCGCAAAGACGGGGTGTTCGTGGGTGTGGTCCACTTGCACCGCGATCACGAACGGCTGTTTGTTCTCCGAACCTCGTCCGCGCTTGCCGCCGCTGCGCTCACCGCCCAGATACGCGTCATCGATCTGCACGAATCCCTTGAGTTTTCGCGGTTCTTCGCGCTCGGTCATCGCCTGCATGATCTTGTGCTTCATGCGCCAGGCCGCCTTGTAGGTCACCCCAAGATGCCGCTTCAACTCCAGTGCTGCCAGGTTGGTCTTGCTGGAGGTCAACAGGTACATCGCCTGCATCCACAGGCGCAAAGACAGCTTGCTCGATTGCAACAGCGTGCCGGCACGCAAGGTGGTTTGATGCCGGCACGCCCGGCACTGGTAGTAGACCTGATCAGCGCGTCGAAAGCGCGAGCGCGCGCGGCCGTCGCACTGCGGGCAGCGAAATCCCTTCGGCCAGCGCCACCGATACAACGCCCGGTAACACTTGGCTTCGGTTCCGTAGCGATCCATGAACTCGCTCAGCGACAAGCCTGGCTGAAACTGCACGAGATTGATGCCCATCTCCCACCTCCGTTGCCTTGAGCTGGGGGCATTGTCCAACCGCAGCGTCGCAGATCCTGCAACTAGCGGCTGAGGGATGGGGCTAATCAGGAAAAAATTTCCATCCGGTTAACCCCATTCGTTGGGCTGGCCCGTTTCACTGACAGAGGCGCAGTGCACGGCGACCTCGGGCTGTTCGGTTGTTCCTCATCCCATCTCGCCACGCAACGGATTTCCCCATGCCACGTCGCAGCCTCATGGCGCTCACCTTGTTGCTGAGCGCCTGCTCGCACGAACCCGCTGCATCGATAGACGAGCCCTAACGCGCCGAATCCGCGCAACCGCAGCGACCGCAGCAACCTGCCCCGACCGCCTCGCTCCCTGAAGTCAGGCCGCAAGCTCAGCTCGCAGCACCTGCCCCCGCACGTGCAGTGGAACCGCCATCTGCACCTAGCCCGCCGCCGCCCATCGAGGCGATGCCAGCGCCAACCAGCGCCGACAGCCTGTCGCGTCAGGCACCTGCGGCCATGTTGATGGGCCCTCGCCCCGTGCTCGATAACCGCATGCCGATGCCACCGGTGATCCCCGCACCTGCCGAAGACCGGGAGGGCTACCAGCATATCGACGACAACGCCATCGTGCAGGCTGCGCAACAGCCCATCTCGACCTTCAGCATTGATGTCGACACCGGCAGCTACAGCAATGTGCGGCGTTTCCTCAGCGCCGGCAGCCTACCGCCGGTGGATGCAGTGCGCGTGGAAGAATTGATCAATTACTTCCGCTACGACCACCCCGCGCCGACCAATGACAAACCGTTCGCGGTGCGCACCGAACTGGCGACCACACCATGGAACAAGGATAGCCTGCTGCTGCGCGTAGGCATCGCCGGCCGCGACATCGCCACCGCCGATCTGCCACCGGCCAATCTGGTCTTTCAGGTCGACGTCTCCGGCTCGATGGACGCGCCGGATAAGCTGCCGCTCCTGCGATCCTCGCTCAAACTGCTGGTGCGTCAGCTGCGCAAACAGGATCGCATCACCCTGGTGACTTACGCCGGCAACACTGCGGTAGTGCTGCCGCCCACGCCGGGCGATCAGCAGGGGCGTATCGTCGAAGCCATCGACTCCTTGCAATCGGGCGGGTCCACTGCCGGCGCCAGCGGGATCGAACTCGCCTACAAAGCCGCGCAACAAGGCTACCTGCGTGGCGGCATCAACCGCATCCTGCTCGCCACCGATGGCGACTTCAATGTCGGCGTCACCGACTTCGATGCGCTCAAGGGCATGGTGTCCGAAAAGCGCCGCTCCGGCGTCGCCCTGTCCACGCTCGGCTTCGGTACCGGCAACTACAACGACAACCTGATGGAGCAGTCGGCCGATGCCGGCGACGGCGCTTACGCCTACATCGACACGCCACTGGAAGCGCGCAAGGTGCTCACGCACGAGCTGGGCGCAACGCTGGCCACCATCGCGCGCGACGTTAAGATCCACTCGAATTCAACCCGGAAACGGTCAAGGAATACCGCCTGATCGGCTACGAAAACCGTGCGCTGCGCGACGAGGATTTCAACAACGACCAGGTCGATGCAGGCGACATCGGTGCCGGTCATACCGTCACCGCCTTATACGAAATCACCCCCGTCAACGGCCGCGCATCGGTCGACCCGCTGCGCTATGCACGCACTGCACAGCGTCATCAGCAGGCACGGCCCTTCAACGGCGAGCTGGCGCACGTCAAACTGCGCTACAAACTACCCGATGCACAGCGCAGCCGCTTGCTGGACACGGTGGTCCGCAGCGATCAACGCAAGGCACTGAACGCCACCAGCGACGCGTTCCGCTTTTCTGCAGCGGTGGCCGGTTTCGGGCCGCGCCTGCGTGGCGGCAACCAGTTGCATGGCTGGGATGACCCGCAGGTACGCGCCCTGGCCGCCAGCAGCCTGGGCAACGATCGCTTCGGGTATCGCGCCGACGTCCTGCAGATGGTGCAGCAGGCCGACGCACTGAGCACCCGGCCACTCGCCAACACCGACTGATGCGTGCGGCGCTTGCCTACCGGGCGTCGGCATCGTCAACGCCATCCGCTATACCTGCAACATCCACCAGCAACGCAGCGCTCGCCCGGCATCGTTCCAAACGTCAGCGCTGGAGACCCGGCGCTGGCGCTCGCTGCGTCGGTCACGCTGGCAGTTGGCGTCGGCCTGCAATGGCAGGCCAGTCGACCTGTGCCGGAGATACCCACACCGGCTGCTGCTGTCCCTGCGACGGCCGCATCAGACAGAATTTCCGCGCGCCCCGCTGCGGAAGACGGAGCAGATCGCGTCTCGGAAGGCAGCTTCCACGATCTTGCGCAGCGACCTGCCTGCGCATCCGCCGACGATCCCACGTCCGCAGAGCAGGTGGCGAGGCAGCCAGCACCTTCACTGCAAGAGCTCGCGCCAGCCGCCATGCCGGCCCCGGTCAGCGTGCCACTGCCTGCACCTGTGGTGACGCCGCCTGCCTCCGCGCCATCCGCGGAGACGATGCCTGCCCAACCGGCGACTGTATCGGAGCCGGCGCAAGACGACGCACAACTCGCGATGGCAGTGCCGCCTCCCCCTGCACCCAGCGCCGCAAGCAATGACGACATGCAGGCGAACGGCGCGCTCGAAGCACGTATGGACAGCAGCGCACCCACCCCATCACCAGCCAAGCGCTCACCAGCGCCTGCTGCTGCGCCGACGTTATTGCCGGCACCGTCGCTGGATCAGTCGTCGCGCATCGAGCGCACCGCAACTAACCCACCTGCGGCGAACGAAATTCCGATAGCGCGCGCCGCCTGCTGCGCCAGTGGCAGCACCTGTCCTACAACCGGAACGGCAGCTCGGCAAGCCGCAGCCTGATGCATCTCGCGCAACCTCGTCGCCGCAAGCGGCCGGCCACACCGCTACGCAACAGGCGCAGCCGCCGCGAGATGAAGGCACGCGCGGCGAAACACACCGCACTGCAGCACTGAAGCTCTCCACATCGCCACGCGAGTGGCTTGCGGGCTACGCGGCTTCTGGGGGCACACAGACACCGGAAACGCTCCGGATCATTGCACGCATGCCGAATGCAGTGGCAATGCAGACCTGGGTAACGCAATTGCACGCGCAACTCAGACAACGTGGCTGGCCAACGCAGATCGAGCTGACGCAAGACAGCAATCTAGTGTGGCGTTCCGCATGTACCTTTTCTTATTTCCACTGTGTTACAAATAATCGTACCTTTGTGCCACTATTGGAAGACCTTCAGGCCGCGCGGGAGAGCTGTGTTGAATAGGACACTGGAAGTGCGTTTTGAACAGGACGGGGAAGTAGTTGCTGCCGCCCTGTCCCATGCGGATCGCAAACAGCCCGCACACTGGTACCTGAAGGTGTTGCTACTGCCTGGAGGGCGCAAGAGCGTGGAGCCCATGGCCGCGCGGGTGCACCCGCAGAACGTGCGCTCAGCCCATCAATCGATGCACCATCTGGTGGCCGATGCCGACTGGAGCGATCAAGCGCTGCTGGCGGCGGTGGCGGCACAGGTGCTGCCGCCCCTGAGCAGGAAGAGCGCAGCGTGTCACTGGATCGTGGACGACACGGGATTTTCAAAGAAGGGGGTGCATTCGGTCGGTGTTGCACGCCAGTACTGCGGCCGCCTTGGCAAGACGGACAATTGCCAGGTTGCCGTGAGTTTGTCGATCGCCAACGAACACGGCAGCCTGCCAGTGGGCTATCGGCTGTATCTTCCCGAGCAGTGGGCTCAGG
The DNA here is from genome assembly GCF_004136375.1 of Xanthomonas oryzae pv. oryzae. Taxonomy (NCBI): domain Bacteria; kingdom Pseudomonadati; phylum Pseudomonadota; class Gammaproteobacteria; order Lysobacterales; family Lysobacteraceae; genus Xanthomonas; species Xanthomonas oryzae. Next base: position 2,151,563 of record NZ_CP031697.1, on the reverse strand, counting down.
ATACTGTGCGGCGCAAGAAGGCAGGCGTTCCGGATCAGGTCGTGTTTCAGACCAAGACAGCGCTGGCCATGGATCAGATCGACAGCGCGCTGGCGACAGGGATTGCGGCAGGCGTCGTGCTAGCCGATGCGGCCTACGGCACCGAGACCCACTGGCGAGACCAGCTCAGCGAACGCGGCCTGCTGTACATGGTCGGCGTCCGCAGCAACACGAAGGTCTGGTGGGGATCG